>NZ_CP020472.1:4300225-4637951 GCF_002075795.1 Shewanella japonica | reverse complement strand
CTTTGATGAGTTCTGGATCAAAATCCCAATTTTGAGGACGAAGTTTGGCAGTAATAACGCCTTGTATTGTTAGAGGGTGGGCTAAAGCTATTTCACGTACACCAAAGCCTTCAGGCATACTAAGGTAAGGAGCGATCTGGCTTTCGTAAAAATAGATTTTATATCCTTCATCATCGTCCTGAGTCCAAGCAGAGGTTAAACGATAGTTCTCCTCAATGGAGAGATTGCCTTGTTGAGGGTTAAAGTCAACTTTTAAAGGTTCAGCAATTTCAATGCCATTGAAGATTGAATTGTAGTAACTTGCATAGGTTTCAGATAATTCTGTAACACTATTATTTTCAATCCTAGCACGGAGTTGACGTGCTTTTTGACCCGTTAAAGTAACAACAGAATTAAAAGTAGAATTACCTTTCACCCCCTCACTTAAGTCGTAGTGCTCTTTAAAGTCAATTTTGCTACCACTATTGCTATTAGCTAGTGATTCTAATGCTTTGTTGCCATCTTTTATTACTAATCCAAATCCATAATCTGGCTGATAAAGTTCGTCGAGATTGACGTCTTGATAAAGTAACGTTGGGTCAAGCCAATAAGTTTTTTCATCTAACTCAGCTTTGACAATCGCATGGTTAAAAGTTTGTGGTGAAGGTAAATATTTATTTAATATTTTACCATTTTCAGAATTTACTAGTGTTGCTGAAGCTGTAATATTGAGTTTTCTTAACAGCGCTAAAAGTAAGACTGTTTTATCTTTGCAATCTCCGTATCTTTTTAGCAAGGTCTCGCTCGCTTTTGCAGGGAAATGGCTATTACTACCCATCTCTAATCCCATATAACGGATATCCTGCTGTACAAAATTGAGTGCCAAAACTAGCTGTTCTTTAGGGACACTAGACTGCTTTTTAATTTGCTGCACTTGGCGAGTAATTAAATCACTGTCATCAACTTGTTTCTCAAATAATGGTAGTGCCCAGTTAATAACTGATGCCCAGCTTGGCAAACTACTAACTTCTACGTATTCGTAAGGGCTGTACCAGATTGCAGCATCTGAGCTAATACTGAGTGGGGCGTTATCTTGAAGTAACAATTGATAGTCAGTTTCTTTCCCTAGTTTAGTGGTTTTGAACTGACGTTCGCTATTATGAAATTTGACATTGAGTGGTGTAGACCTTCCCCATATAACTCGAAGGAATTGCATGTGTATAGGCACGCTCCATTGCAGCGAACGATTATAGGAAAAGTGATTGTTATAGACTGGATTAGCACCTTCGCGCGTATAACTATACTCTATAGTATCTCCTACCCGGACGTCGTTTATTAACCAAAATGCGGTTAAGGTTCCATCATAGATTAAGTCGGTTGCTGAATCTCTTTTATCTAATGAAAATTGGCTCTCAAGGTTTTTATTAATGCGCTCGCCATCTCGATGGAGTGTTATGCCATGAAAAGCAATTTTTTCATAAGTTGGATCAAAGTCGATAGAGATTTGAGATACATACTCTAGCCCTTTGGCTGTAACAGCTTTGGTGACATACCGGCTAAATTTTAACGTATCGCTATCTGAAACCTTGATCTGATTGTCGAGAATGACGTGATATACCCCATCGGATAATTCTGTTGAATCTGGTTCAGGAGGGGAGTCATTATCAATGGTTTGAACCCATTTAGGTTGAGTTGTAAGCACAACTCCTTTTTCAGCAAAACTATTTTTGTACCAAGTTTTATCTAAATTATGCCGTGTTAAATTTGCCTTTATTTCTTGTTCTTGGGCATTAATAGAGAATGTTGGAAGAGTAATGGTCGTAATAACAAAAATAAAAGCAAACAGTTTCTGAATTAAGAGTACAAATATAAATTGTGTCGAACACCAAGACATTAAGCTAATCCTTTTGCTTATAAAATAGAGTGTTAAGCGATATTTAAATCAATGAGAAATTTAGATTTATTGTGGGCGCTTCATTTTTGAAACAAGATGATGTTAATACAGTTTTGTGTAATTGTTAAATAGAAATAAGGTCTTTAGCCTTTCTTTAAATTTTAAAGTGACATCAACAATAATGAAAACAGCTTACATTCTTTAGCTTAAGTGAAATAACACTGGAGTAGATAGTTATAACTTTGACGAGTACCGTAAAACTCAAAAGTAGTGATTAACGCCATTCGTAGTTTAGTCATTAACCACGCTCAATGTTATTGAGCGTGGTTTTTTATCGCCGGTTATAACCTAAGTGCATTTGCTAATGTGCTTTGCCTGTCACTAAGTCCTTGTCAGCGAGTTGGTTGATGGTTTGAGCGTTCAATAGCCTGATTAACCTGTGCAATAAGTTGCTGTTTTTCAATTTCAGTTAGCTTCATTGTCGTTCGCACACGTTGGCTTGCATAACTCGGATCGATTCGATACCAGTGGGTTAACACCCTAAGCAGTAAAGCTGACTTTAATGGGTGATTGACCATATTTGTGGCAAGTTCAAAACTGACTTCAGGCTGTTGGCTCACACCAAAGTAGTCAATATAACTGCGGATAGCCTCATTTTTTAATCCACCGTCCAAGGTATTAATCCACTCAATAGCATTGGCTGCATCAGAAATGGGCCAATGTGTCATTAAGCTATAAACCAACTTGGTTTGCAGCACTTCTGGATATTGATGAATGGCGTCTATGCTCGCTTGGTGCTGCTGTTTACTCAGCTGATTGGCAATCGATATCATGGCATTTTGGCTAACGGCTTCAGATATTTGGCTGTTATCGGAGAGGTATTGCATTACCTCAAGGGGAGCCTGTTGTGACCAAGCATTGAGTAATGACTGAGTTGCCTGTTGTTTTGATAAGTCGTCATGGATGCTATCAACCCAAAGTAGTGCAGCTTCAACATCTTTATGGGTAAGGTGATTAATATAATGAGCAATAATACTTGGCATCACATCAAAAGCGGACAAGCTGAGGATCATTTCGCCTGCGCCTAGCTCATCTTCTTGCATATAACGCTGCAACACCGGAGAGTAGTATTCACCGAGTTCGTTGGTTATTGGTTGCTGTTGCAGCCAGTGTAAAACGGCGTGAATATCGTGATTACTCCACTGTTGCAGTAGATTTTTGATAATCGGTGCGCGTTGTTCAAATGAGGTAATTTGGTTTGCTTGCTCAAGCCTAGCAATAAAATTGCTTGTATGTTGGTTTTTGCTGGCTTGTTCACTTGCTCGTTCAGCTTGTGCCAATAAGCGGTTATTAGCAGTCGCTACAGGTTTATAGGGTTGTAATACGCCTGTTTTTGGCTCATCTAGTCGCAATTCATGGAAGCCTTTTGGCAGCTGCTGTTGTAGTAAAAGGCGACCGAACAAGCTCAGAGCAGTGGTCATTAGAGCCAAGATGATGATGTTGTGAGTGGTTATGTTTATCGTCACTTTGTCACCTTTTTTAGTTACACCATAAAACCTTCATCGTTATTGAAGGAGCGCCAGTTAACAAGCTTATTGGCTGCATACATAAACTGATCGAGTTTATGTAACAATAAGCTTGTAACGGTTTGGATAGGTGAGTTTAATGCAATATTAAGTCGATTAATTAACCGTAATATTGACCGTATCTACCTTACCTTTATTTTTGGTTTTTACTGTAATGACAGCATTACCCCGTTTACGCGCGGTAACAACGCCATTTGAGTTAACCACGGCAACAGTGGCATTACTTGATGAATATGTGACTTTTTTATTGGTGGCGCATTGCGGCAATACCGTAGTATTCAGGCTAACAGTTTGGTTTTTAGCAAGCACCTTAGAAGCTGGTGTGACTGTCACCCCTGTTACCGGAACCCAAGTAGTAGGGCAATCATTACCATTACCAGGATCGGTCGGATCGGTTGGGTCAGTAGGATCGGTTGGCCCAGTGCCACCGTTGGTTTTAAACCATGTTCTAACGTAGTCAACTTCCATTGAGGTTGGGTAACCGGCAGATGGTCGTTGATCTGATGGATAGAACTGGTTACATCTAAATTCAGTTAATGGGGCACGTAATCCCTGTGACAGCGTTAAGTTCATCTGACGATGCCAATATTTATTTTCCTTAGTGGCGATTTCTTTACCATCGACATACCAAGTGATACTGTCTTTAGTGACGTTTACACCATAGGTATGAAAGTCGTTGCGAGGATCATAAGGCAGAATTATTTGATTGTGATTAAATGGCACTTTTAACGGGCGTTGCCAAGTGGGCTCACCATTAATGACTACAATGTTGTGTAGGTCATGATCTGATTTTCTAACTTCATTTTTTTGCGTTAACTCAACCACATCAATTTCGCTGTATTGCACATCGCCGTCTTCAGTCAGGGTGCGATCAATCGTACTATACATCCAAAATGCAGGTGATACTCCAGGGTAAGTACTTGCGCCTTTAATTCTTGCTTCGTAATAACCGTAATTACCCGTTGCACGTGATTTAGCTATGCCTGAGGTGTAGTACAAAGGGTAGTTTGGCACTTGTTTTTTATTACAACCATCCCAGAAAGTACGAGTGTGATTTTCACGTCGAGTGGTTAGAGTCAGCTTGCCGCCAGAAACAACAGCATTACTGTCGCGCCAAGACCAAACGCCAAAGTTTTCAGGCTGAAAGTTCCATTTAGCAGAGTCTTTATTATTAAATTCATCAGAACGCTTGGCTTGTAATACCCAAGTTTCACCAGGTTTAGCAATAGGTGGTGCGCTAGGCGCTGCGGCAAAGCTATGTAGAGAGAAAAGACTGGCAATACTGCATGTGAGTACCGTTAACTTTCTAAGTTTGTTCATAAATAGTCCATTTATTTACTAGGGGAAAATAATGTCAGCTCTTACATTTTCGGGCTATAAGGGCTTATTTTTTATAAGAGGAAACAGTCAACGTCAGGCTGCTTTCTTCTCTGTATCAATTGAGGCAGGGCTAACTGACAACAGTGCAAATAAATGGGTCATCGATTTGGCGACCTATGTTTACAAACAGATATACAAGCAAATTGATATAATTAGTGTAAACATATGATGTATGCGATCGCAATAGTGCATTGAGCTATTTTCGTACAAAGCGATCATAGCTGGGGGGATGAGTACATATTTTGATGGTCATTAACATTAGCAACTTGTGAATTAAGGTTTTGAATTATCGATTAAAAACCAAACCGCATGATGCAAGATAAACAGAAGCCATTAGTTGGAGAGTCGATCTTAAAAATTTAAGTTTATTGTGAATGACACCACTGGAGATATCACAGCTTGGGTGGCGGAATTGCAGAAATACCTTAAAGGTGACCTGAGTGATAAAGGATAAAGTCAGTTGGAGCGCTTCAATATTACTGTTTGAAAAATAGGCAGAAATGACAGTAAACGTTATAAAAAGCGACTTTAGATCACTTATTGAACGAATAAGGCTCCACTTTCGTTGCATTTGTTAATTTTCTGCTTTACTTTCAGTTCGCAATGATAAAGAAGAGGGATTTTTGTGTCGTTATTGAGAAATGTCTGTATTGGTTTACTGGTAGCGCTTATGTTTACCGGATGTGCAGTGGATAAAAGACCAGATAGCTATAAACCTGCTATCAATATCAGCCCATCTATCGCAGCCCACGCAAGTTTACTTTCAAAAGATCAAGCCTTACAACATGCATTAGAACGTCGTAATCTGGTCATCAGTCGCACTGGTGAAGTATTGCCGTTAAATCAAAATGTGTGTCAATCTGCGCTTTATTATCAAATTAGCGATAGACCGTTGCCGAGTTATATTGGTCAGCATCAAGATTTACTTAGTGGCTTTGTTTTAAAAGTCATTTATAGCGATGAACAGTGGAAAGTCGTTAATCCCGAGCGTGAATTGATGCCACTTAACGATTTTTATGAAGACTTTTCTGCTACATTCTCAGCACAAGACCAGTTAATATTTCAGCCATCTGCTAACACAACAAACGCCCAATTGAAGCAGCTTATGCAAGTTGTGAGTCAGGTGTTTGAACAACATGCCAATTCATTTATTGTGTCTGCGAGTCAGGCTGCGTCGGTTAAGATCGCAGGGTTTCAGGCCATCACCACCAAAGCAAATAGCCAGCAAAGATTTATTCGTTCGTCATCTCACGGGGTCACCCAAATACAAGTAAACGATAGCTTTGGTGATAGTGAAACCTTAGCCATTATTTTCGAGTCGGATCCATTAACTGCGTGCATGAAAACCAATACTAGTTTGGTTAATGATCCAGTAAACGATGAGCTAAAACCACCATTAAAAATCGACCAACAACTACTGGTAGCTACATTGCCTAAAGATGCTGACTTTAATCAGTTAGCTGAGCAAGAAGCGCTATTTAGCGAAGGGGTTTATCTCAACATATGGGGTGATAAAAAGCCTTATGGCGATAACAACAAGTTAATTGCCGATCGATGCATTAAGCCAGAAAGTCATTTACTTGCTGAATGCAGTAGCAGAATTGGCGACGGTAACACTAAAACCGTAAATGGCAGAGCAATTTTAAGGCGCGTAAATAATGAAAAGTAAACTTTTTGAGCACTTCATTATTGTGTTCATACTGGCTTTGTTCAGTGTGTATGTTTGTTTAGAGTTATCGCTCAATGTGCTATTGATTGACTTATATGCTCAGCCTATTCAACAGGTTTTTGGTGAATTTAGTCTAAACGCCGAGCGGCTCGAACTTTTTGGTCGAGTCTTGTCTGGTTTTGGTTTGGCTTTATGTATCACAACGTTTTTCGTTAACAGTAAACGAGTTAAAACGCTCTTGCCTTCATTGGCTGATAAAGACGATAAATATGTTAATAAGCAGCTAAATTGGAAAATTAGGCCGCTAGTATTACTGGTTGCTTGGGCGCTTATCATTCCTTCGCTTCGCGTGGCAGTCGATACCGCGGTTAACATTACCAGTAATGAAGGTAAGCTAGGTGCCGTAAGAGCTATTGTTTATAAAGAAGCTTACTTGGCTGAAGTGGTCAGTATTGAAGGATTTCCAGAGTTAGATAACATTGCCAGTGACCCAAATCGAAAGCAATTGATGGTCGCAATGATCCCGTCTTTAGCTTACTTATCAACGGGCTTTAATAGCCTGATTGGCAGTAATTTAGAAAGCATGGCCAATCAGTTTTTGTTAAGCCGCCAAGAAGATGTGTTTATAGCAGAAGCGTTACCGCGAATTCGTCAGTTTGATCGCGTTTATGAGCAAGAGTTTTCGCAATATAAGCAAGCCAGTAAAGAGTATGTCACTGCATTTAAAAGAGAAAATAATTATGCATTGATTGAAGCTGAGCGTGTTGCGTTACTAAAGCAAGCTAATACTAATATCAGTGACCACTGGAAAGAATACTCTGAAGCCTTGCTTACTGCAGGTGAGTTTAGAGAAAGCTATGCCACTGATGATGAAAGTGTGCTTCGTAAAGAATTTAGTGAATTTAAAAGAAGATACTGGGACTCAGATTGTAAAAGAGATTGCCGAGATAGAAATAGACAACTCTTTGCAGATTACATCAACAACCTCAAATTTGAAGATGGAGAACCGTTCGGTATTTACTTAGCACCTGATGAGATCAACGCTTCTAAAGTGTTTAAGTCTAAATATAATTTACTGGGAATGTTTGATAGAGGGCGAGTGAACTACTTACACCGCCATTATGGCATTCCAGAAGACATGGAGTATGAGCAGTACCTTAGCTCAACAATCGCGACCCAAATAGCGATTAGCACATTTAAAAGTGGGATCGTTAACGTCAGTAATGATTGGACATTTGATGATCATCAACAACTGCGAAATGCGATTGAAGCTAAATATAAAGGCCGAGCCAAAGCCATTTGGAATGAATATCTTGCGTCATCTCAATTTAAGCTACCAAAGCCAAGGCTTGACCGAGTGGCATTTGCTCGTTCTGATGTTGTTAAGCAGTTTGCAAGTGATAGCCTAGGGCCATTTTATTTGTCGAGCTTTACACCAGGCATTTCTGAACAAAATTACAAGAAAAAATGGCTGGATCAACAAGACAATATTTCGTTCATTAAAATGGTCACATCGACGGCAGCCACAGCCGCATTTTCGCCTGGCGGTAGTATGCATAAACTGGGTAAAGATGCGGTCACCTTAGCGGTTATTCCTCCCTTTAGTATTGTCGCCAGCTTGTTTGCGATTGGCGGGTTATTTTTAAAAATTGGCCTTTACCTATATCCACGCCATAAAGGGTATTTATCTGTCGCGATTGTAGGCGGTGTCTTGGCCTTTGCGTTGCCGGTTGGTGCTAGCCTGAACAGCAAAAGTGCTTACAACCAAATGATGGCTAATTTTGCTGATACATACAGTACAGAGTCATTGCTTGACCAAGGCTTTACTATGGGCTTTGGTTACGTGATGGATATTGAGAATGGTATCCACAGTACCTATCGCCGTTTAGCTGTTATTGGTGTTGTTGCTGAGCTGCTATATGCCAATACAGACACTCAGGATGCAGCTACTGGTGAGATTATTTCAAGGGAAAATCCATTTAGAATTTACGATGATTTTGCTCATAAACAACTGCAATTTATCCCTAAGTTACTGGGGTTTCAAGAGGTTGTCTCGCCATTTGACACGAATATTACTGTACTAAAACAAGACCTCAATGTGGGGGCTTATATGGGTGTCAGGTTAGCGGACAATAAAGTGAAATCAGTCAGCATGCCAAACTTTTTAGAGCATACGAATATCGGTGTGCTTGCAGAGCAAAAGTACTTCTATAAACCTAAGGTTAGCGAGTTAGCCACTAACTTTATTTCTAATTATGACGACCCGATTTATTGGTTTAATTTAAGCCAAGGCTCGGTTGGGAAGAAGTCAGTTATTGATAAGCTTGAAACCAATATGGTCAGCTATTTAAATAATAATGAAGAAACCTTAGCTTTACTTAATAGCTTAAAGAGTAAAGGCCATAATAACCTTATTTTGTTAGAGCTTGAGAACAGTAAGCGCTACCGCTGCTTTATGTTAAAAAGCCTTGATGCTGCGGCCATTAGTCAATCAATCAGCCTGAATACCTTTGATTACCAAGAGCTGCCAAAATGTAAGGCGACAATATGAGGCAAGTAATAATTATCACTGTTAACGATGCCAGTAGACAGCAAGTTGTTGGTGTTGAAACGCTTTGTTTTTATCGAATGAAAGACAGGGCAAGGAAAGTATACGAGATGAAAAATAATGACTAACGCACTCTCATGGATTGTAGAGCTAGTTGTCGGATGGCTAGCTGAAAACATATCAACCTTACTTGTAGCCTTAATTGTAGTGGGGTGTATTTATTACTTTAATCTACAAGAACAAGCCGCCATTGCAGAGCTTGGTAAACAGGCTGAATTAATAAAACTTAAAATTTCAATGATAACGGAGTAACCCTATGACTGAAACTGCCAAAAAATCCAAGGTTACTTTCACCTTAGACTTCAATTTTTTTAGCTTGCTTACCTTGTTAATTGTGTTGTTTTTCGCTTATACCGCGCACAAAAAGAACATGGATAATGCCGATAAAATGAATAATTTATTGGTTAAGTATGAACAAACCCTAGATGCAGCAATCGCTGGCGACAAGGTGACGCTTGCCCAATATCAGAAAAATGTAAAAAAAGCGGTGGCGTCGTTGTCACCTAAAGAGAAAAAATTATTGTTGGCTTTACTCGAAATCGACAATAAAAAGCCGCTATAAATGAAATAAGGATGTCAGAAAGGACATCCTTTTTTATTAAATATTTCAATATTATAGGTGTTGAATTGGCCTAAATCAGTGGTTTAATCGCACCACGAATCTTAGCTATTTGGTTACAGGTTCCCGTTTGTGAACAGTTTTCTAGTTCGATGAGCATATGATCAATAAAGCGTTGGCTGGCAAGGCTAATATATCGTCTCGATGGGTAGACTAAATAGCACTTTCCTTCATAAGGGGCTGAGTCTTTGAACAGCATTTCTAGTTGACCTGTTTTGACATAATCTTGGCAAAAAGGTAATGGCATCATGGCGATACCAGCTCCAGCTAAAGTGGCTTCTAAACAAACAGATAGGTTGTTGACACATAAATTCCCTTTTACTGATAAAACCATGTCTTGGCCGAATGGGACTTCATTAAATATTCGTCCATTTGGGTATCGAAATAAAATTGAATTGTGATCGCTGATTTCTTCAGGGGTTTGCGGCGTTCCAGCTCGGGCAAGGTATTCAGGGCTTGCAAAAAAATGCACTGTCTCGCTCATGATGTGCCTAGCAACCATTTCATTTTCATTAAATGAATCTTCCAATATAAACGCCAAATCAATATTGTTGCGGATCATATCTTGAGGTTCGGCACTGACAATAATTTCAACTGTGATGGAAGGATGCAGATCCATAAAATGTAAAATGCCTTGGGTTATTTGCAATAACTCAGGAATAGGGAAGACAAGAATTCGTAAATGACCACCGACATCGGTTTTCTCATTAGTCAGTTCTGACAAGGTTTCTTCTAATGAAGACATCATTGAAGTGGTTTTATCGTAAAAGTGACTGCCCGATGCTGTTAATGTCATTGAGCGGCTTTGGCGGTGAAAAAGCTTTACCGATAATTCATCTTCTAATGCTTGTAAGCGTCGACTCAAGGTTGATTTTGGTAAGTTCAAAATGTCTGCAGCCTCAACAAGGCTGCCGGTTTCAACGATTCTATGGAACAGCGAAATATCTTCAGTTTTCATCTAGATGACTCTTTAAATTGTATTTAACTTATCCATAGCGTTAACAAAGTCCTGACTATCTATTATCAGTTTGCACACACAATTCTGTATATAGCAAGCAAATATAGTTTCATTTAATGGAACCTATGGTTCCAGATCATTCCATTTTATTCAACCATAATCACTGGTATCTTTGCGCCTTGTTTACATCAAGGTTACATGACTTTGTTTCGCTATTGGGAATTCGAAAATGAAACACCTCCTACTACCATTTTCACTTTTATTGTTCATTCTGATGACATCGGGTTGTACTGCTGAGTCTATTGAAACGCCTCCACCGACAACTCGGCCAGTGAAATTGCTAACAGTGACAGATGTTAATGCAGGCTCCATTCGCGCTTTTCCAGCAAAAGTCGCTGCGACTAAACAAGCTAACCTTGCTTTTCGAGTCTCAGGTCATTTAGTTGAGTTGTCGTTATTTGAAGGGCAGCAAGTGCGAAAGGGTACTGTGCTTGCACGTCTTGATGATCGAGATGCGCGTAACACGTTATTAAACCGCGAAGCCGATCATGAGCTTGCTGCAGCTGACTTCAAGCGCAAAGGTGAGCTATTAAGACGTGAGCTTATTTCTGCCGCAGAGTATGACTTAGCAAAGGCCCAGCTTAAATCAGCTGAAGCGAATCTTGCGAATGCAAAAGATCAATTAAGTTATACCGTTTTGAAAGCGCCATATACAGGCACAATTGCCAAGATTGATATGGACAACTATCAGATGGTACAAGCGAACCAAGCCATTTTAGTGCTGCAAAAGACAGCAACATTGATGTGGTGATTCAAGTACCTGAATCATTAGCGAGCACGGTAACGCGATTTAATCCTAATTCTAGTTTTGTCCCTCAGGTGCGCTTTGCTAATAATCCTCAAAAAGCATACCCAGTAAAATTGAAAGAACATGCAACGCAAATTACTCAAGGCACTCAAACCTATGAAGTGGTATTTACCTTGCCACGGCCACAATCTATCACTGTTTTACCTGGTATGAGCGCTGAGGTGAGTATGGATGTGACTGGGACAGAGCCAAGTTCTATCACTGCAATTGTTCCTGCTAATGCAGTGTTTAAGCGTGATGCAGATGGTCAAGATGTTGTTTGGTTATACAGTGACGAAACGGGTACGGTGAATCAGCATATAGTGACTATCGGTAATGTAACGACTCATGGTATTGAAATTATTGATGGTATTAATATTGGCGATCAAGTTGTGGTTGCTGGTGTGCAGTACTTATCTGAAGATCAAGTAGTGAAGCCGTTGCGCTGGCAACGAGGTGTATAAGCGATGAATTTTGCAGAGTTATCAATCACCCGTAAGGTGATCAGCTGGATGTTCGCGTTACTGTTGTTGGTTGGCGGTAGTTTTTCATTTTTTAGTTTAGGGCAGTTGGAGTTTCCTGAGTTCACCATTAAAAATGCCTTAGTGGTGACCGCATACCCAGGCGCATCGCCTGAGCAAGTGGAAGAAGAAGTCACTTTACCGCTGGAAGATGCTTTACAGCAGCTTGATGGAATTAAGCATATTGTTTCGATAAATAGTGCTGGCCTGTCTCAAATCGAAATCGAGATTAAAGAGCAATACGACAAAGACGCTTTGCCACAAGTGTGGGATGAAGTGCGCCGTAAAGTGAATGACAAAATTGGCGAGCTGCCACCTGGTGCTTATACCCCAAGTGTTATTGATGATTTTGGCGATGTTTACGGCATTTTACTCAATGTCAGTGGTGAAGGTTATAGCAACCGTGAACTGCAAAATTATGCTGACTTTTTACGTCGTGAATTGGTACTGGTAGATGGGATTAAAAAAGTTACCATTGCAGGTCAAATTAGCGAACAAGTCGTCGTGGAAATTTCACAGCAGAAGCTAAATGCCCTTGGATTAGATCAAGATTATATTTATGGGCTAATTAACAGCCAAAATGTGGTATCCAATGCCGGCAGTATTCGTGTTGGTGATAACCGTATTCGTATTCATCCCACTGGTGAGTTTGATAACGTCAGTGAAATGAAACGCTTAATGGTCAGTGCCCCAGGCAGCTCTAAATTAGTCTATTTAGGCGATATTGCCGATGTATATAAGGATGTCGAAGAAACACCAAGCAATGTGTACCACGCTAATGGCAAGAATGCGCTATCAATTGGTATCTCGTTTTCGAGCGGTGTTAACGTGGTTAAAGTGGGTGAAGCTGTTAATGCGAGAATGGTTGAGCTTAATGGCGAATTACCCATAGGTATGCAGCTAGAAACCGTTTATGACCAAAGCAAAATGGTGGATCAAACCGTCAATGGTTTTTTGATTAACTTAGCTGAGTCCATCGCCATTGTGATTGGTGTATTGCTGATATTTATGGGCGTACGCTCTGGCGTATTAATTGGTTTAGTACTCCTGCTGACAATCTTGGGCACCTTTATCGTGATGAAAGTGCTTAACATTGAATTGCAGCTGATATCACTGGGTGCGCTGATTATTGCATTGGGGATGCTGGTGGATAACGCCATTGTAGTTACTGAGGGGATATTAATTGGCATTAAACGTGGTAAAACCCGTTTAGAAACTGCCAAAGAAGTCGTCACACAAACCCAATGGCCGCTACTGGGCGCCACGATTATTGCCATCATTGCTTTTGCGCCAATTGGTTTGTCGGATACTGCGACAGGTGAGTTTTGTGTGTCGCTATTCCAAGTGCTATTAATCTCACTATTTATCAGTTGGATTACCGCAATGACCTTGACGCCGTTCTTTTGCAATATGATGTTTAAAGATGGTGAAATCAGTGCAGACGAAAGCCAAGATGATCCTTATAAAGGTTGGTTATTTCAAAGCTATCGAAGCAGCTTAAATCTCGCTATGCGTTTTCGTAGTGTGACAATCGTATTGATTATCGCTGCATTGCTGAGCTCGTTATATGGCTTTGGCTATGTAAAGAACGTGTTTTTCCCTGCATCGAATACACCGATATTCTTTGTGGATGTGTGGATGCCAGAAGGCACAGATGTTAAAGCGACTGAAGCCTTCTTACATAAAATAGAGGCCAATCTGTTAGCCGAGCAAGCAGAAAAAGATGTCGGGATGGTTAACTTAACCACAGTATTAGGCCAAGGTGCACAGCGTTTTGTTTTACCTTACGTACCGGAAAAGGGCTACAGCGCATACGGTCAGCTCTTGATCGAAATGACTGATTTAACCACAGTAAACAGCTATATGCGTACGCTTGAGAAAGAGTTAAGTCAGCGCTTTCCTGAAGCTGAATACCGTTTTAAATATATGGAAAATGGCCCGAGTCCAGCCGCTAAAATTGAAGCCCGCTTTTATGGTGAAGACCCTAAAATATTGCGTGAATTGGCAGTGCAAGCCGAAGCGATTTTAAAAGCAGAACCAACGGCAGTGGGCGTTCGCCATAATTGGCGCAATCAAGTGCCGATGATCCGCCCTCAATTAGCATTAGCGCAGGCCCGTGAAACAGGCATTAGCAAGACAGATTTAGATGATGCGTTATTGACTAACTTCAGTGGTAAGCAAGTGGGCGTTTACCGCGAAAACAGTCACTTATTACCTATAGTGGCACGCGCACCAGCGAGTGAACGTTTAGATGCTGAAAGCATTTGGAAGCTGCAAGTGTGGAGCTCTGAAAATAACACATTCGTGCCAGCAACACAGGTGGTCTCAGGGTTTGATACTGAATGGGAAAACCCTTTGGTGATGCGCCGTGATCGCAAACGAGTATTATCTGTTTTGGCCGATCCTGTTAACGGTACAGACGAAACCGCTGATTCAGTATTTCGTAAAGTTCGCCCAGCAATTGAAGCTATCGAATTACCAGCAGGCTATGAGCTAGAGTGGGGCGGTGAGCATGAAGTCTCTGTTGAAGCACAAGAGTCGGTATTTAGCTCTTTGCCATTAGGTTACTTAGCCATGTTTTTAATTACGGTCTTATTGTTTAACTCTGTCAGACAACCGTTAGTGATTTGGTTTACCGTGCCGCTAGCATTAATTGGTGTGGTGTCCGGCTTATTGTTATTTGATGCGCCCTTTAGCTTTATGGCGCTACTTGGGTTACTCAGTTTAACTGGGATGATCATTAAAAATGGCATCGTGCTGGTGGACCAAATCAACGTTGAATTAGCTCAAGGCAAAGTCCCTTATCAAGCGGTTGTTGATTCATCAGTGAGCCGTGTTAGGCCAGTGCTTATGGCGGCAATTACCACCATGTTAGGTATGGTGCCGCTGTTAAGTGATGCCTTTTTTGGCTCAATGGCGATTACTATTATCTTTGGTTTGGGCTTTGCGTCGATTTTGACATTGATTGTTTTACCTGTGGCATACACCATCGCATTTCGGATCCCTTATCAAGGAAAAACCGTCGCAATCTAATGATTCAGCAAGGGGCACCTTGCACATGAGATGATGAAATAAAGCCTAACTTGTCGAGCAAGTTAGGCTTTTTTATGTGCAATTACACTGGACGATTTGGGTAGTAAACCCTATAATTGAACGAGTGCTCAATATAATTTGAGTATTATTTTGTTCAGTTAATATATCGAGACCGCTATGAGTAAACCTGCCAAATTTAACCGTGAAGAGACCATTCAAAAAGCGGCCAATTTATATTGGGAAAAAGGCTTTCACGCTACATCGATGCGTAACCTTCAAGAAGTGATTGATATGCGTCCTGGCAGTATCTATGCAAGCTTTGGTAGCAAAGAAGGGCTATTTAAAGAAGCACTACAGCACTATGCAACATCAGGTATTGTTCAGTTAAACCAGTGTATCGCCGATAATGATTCTCCTATTGCAGCGCTTAAACAATTTGTTGAAACGGCTGTGCTGGCTAATCGTAATTGTGCCCCGAGTGGCATGTGTATGCTTGTTAAAACGGTGGCGGAATTGACTGACGAAAATGCAGATTTACTTGAACAAGCAAAGCGGTCATTAGTGATGGTTGAGACAGCATTTGCCGAGTTATTGGCGCAAGCGCAAGCACAAGGTGAAGTAGACACTCAGCAGACACCTCAAGCATTGGCACGTTTTTTACAAGTACAGATTATCGGTATTCGTACTTATGCCCATGCCAATAGCGACGATAATACGATTCAGGATTTTATCGACGCAATTTTCAGTAATCCGCCTTTAGCCAAGTAGAGTTAATAAGACTTTTCATCGTTGAAGTGATGTTATTGAAGGTGCTGTTATTAAAAGCTCTGCTATTTACTGAGTACATATCATTAAAGGGTAAGGAGTGAACAAGGTGAAAGAAAATCTAAAGCGACCAAACATCACCTTGGCTTTTGATGTGTATGGCACCTTAATTAATACTCATGGCGTGTTAATCCTGCTCGAGACAATGATAGGCGACAAGGCTAAAGCCTTTTCCAATCGTTGGCGTGAAAAGCAATTAGAGTATTCCTTTCGTCGCGGGTTGATGAAAAACTATGTTCCTTTTAGTGACTGTACTCGCCAAGCACTTGAATATACCTGCGATTATTATCAAATTTCCTTATCTGCTGAACAAAAACATGCGCTGATGGAGTGTTATAAAACCTTACCCAGCTTTGAAGATGTTAAGCCTGCCTTGATAACATTGAAAGCCCAGGGTTATCGTATGTTTGCTTTTTCAAATGGCACTAAGCGTGCCGTTGAAACATTACTGCATGCTGCGGGAATAGATGCATTGTTTGAAGGGGTCGTCAGCGCTGACGAGATAAAAACGTTTAAGCCTAACCCAGATATTTACCAACACTTTTTACAGGCAACTGAGTCAAAGGAAAGTGATACTTGGCTGATATCAAGTAATCCGTTTGATGTGATTGGTGCAATAGCGACGGGGCTTAAAGCGGCATGGGTTAAGCGAACTGAAGGCGCTGTATTTGATCCGTGGGAAATGCAGCCTAACGTGATTGTTGCTGATTTACATCTGCTTGATTCTGCACTTAACGAGTGTGTTGAATAGGTGCTAAGCTCACTCGTAAGCGAGCTGATAACTAGGTTGTTATTAACGTGTAATATCCGATAGTCACTGATAATAACTAGCTGATAGTAAGTAGCTGATAATAATTAGCTGATAATAAGTAACTGGTAGTAAATAACAGATAGTAATTGAAGCCTTAGTAGAATTAAGCAACTCGCTTTTTATTTTTAAGCATTTCTTGATCGGCTTTATCGAGTAAATCAGTAAAATTAGCATGTAAATCGACTTCGATACTACCAATAGAGACGGAATACTCAGGTAAATGTTTCGCGCGTTTCGCGCAGCAAAAACCAACCTCTAGACGTTGCTTAAAGGCAACGAGATCGGACTCATGTTCTAACATAACCAGTGCGACAAATTCATCCCCACCAATACGACCAATGACATCACTTTGGCGCACGGTATTCTGCAATACTGTGCCAATGTGCTTAATCATATCGTCACCCGTTTTATGGCCATATTGGTCATTAATAAGCTTAAAGTTATCGACATCTAAGTAGCAAAGTCCCAGCTTAGCTTGGTTACGTTTGGCTAGCGCAATACGTTGCTGACTCAGGGTTTCAAAGCCACGACGATTATTAATGCCTGATAAAGGATCTGTAATCGCCAGTTGCTGCATTTGGCCGTATAAATCGATTAAGGCGAGATCAGATTCAAGAATGTCTTTTAATTGTTCAATAAGCTCTAAGTAACTGTCCTCATATTCTGTTTGCTTATAATCCATGACACAGAATGTTCCGAAAGGGTGCCCGTCAGGCCAAAAAACGGGGACGCCCAAATAAGACGTAAAGTCATCGTTGTGGACTTCTGGGTTGGTATCCCAACAAGGGTCTATCGGGGCATTGGGCACATATAGCGGATTGCCAGTTTCAACGATACGGCGACAGAAAATATTGGCTTCGGGTTCTATGACAATGCCTGCTGCATAGGGATTAGTGTCTTGCTGACTTGAGATAGTGACTTGAAATCCATCATCGGGGGTAAATTGAACTAAAAAACCGGCAGGAGCATGAAATACTTTAGCAAGTAAGTTAACCGTTTTCTGCCATTTATCTAATGATATGAGCTCATTAGGATTATCAAGAAGAAATGTTTTGGGATCAAATATTGTTTTTTTATTCATTGACCAGTCCGTCATACACTTTCGGTTAATCAATTATAGTTCAAGAATGGAATGATGAGATTTTACCTCTAAACAGTCGCAGGGAAGAGCAATAACAAAGAGTTGATAGAGGACTGCTGAGTGATTTACGCGCGAGATTATTGAAGGGTTAATGAGTCTGGTAAACCTATTACGCTTCGGGTGAAGCGAATAGATTGATTCATATTCATATTCATACCAGTGCCCGTACTTAAGCAAAGCTACTTAGCTAATTCGCCAAGTAAATCACTAAGCACTTGTTTATAAGTCCCAACAGGGTGGGCACCGTTTAGCGCGCTGGTGCGATTAAACACTACTGTTGGCACTGATGAAATACCCGCCGCTGTCCATTGGCTTTTTACCATATTGATGCGCGTTCGCACCTCAGGGTTATCCAGTAACGCCATTGCTTTATCAACTTGTAAACCGACTGCGGCTAACTCTTCAGCTAACACTGCTCTGTCTGAGATATCTTTATGTTCAGTGAAGTAGGCAGAAAATAATCTTAGCTTGAGCTGGGTTTGCTTATCGAATTGTTTGGCATAATCTAACAATATGTGCGCATCGAAGGTATTCACTATGTGCATGTTATCGCCAAAGTTAAATTCAAAACCTAACTCGGCGCCACGAGCGGTAATATTGGCGCGGGCTTGGTCACTCTCTTCGCGGCTCGAACCATATTTGCGTGCCACGTGAGCACGTAACTCTTCACCTTCTGGTGGCATGTTTGGGTTAAGTTCAAACGGTTGCCACTCAATATCGACTTTATCTGCAATATCCAGCTCGCGAATCGCTTGTTGTAAGCTTTGATAACCAACAATGCACCATGGACAAACAACATCTGACACGATATCGAGTTTAATTTTATCTGACATGCTTAGCCTTGTTTTTGTTGTGATGAAACGCAAACTAGCGAAAGCAGATAATGCTTTCGCTAGTGCTATGTTTTACTTGTTATCTTGCCATGTAAATGGCTGAAATGGCGCATCTACTGGAGTATGTGCAATGTGATTAACGTAGTTGCTGATCACTTTTTGCGACAAACCTAAAATAATTTCCAGTAACTGCTGTTGACCATAACCTGCCGCAAAGAAGGCGTCCATTTCTGCATCGGATAATAAACCACGTTTACGAACCATGAGTAATGTGGTGTCGTGCAGCGCTTGTAACTTGTCAGTTGGCATAGCAGTGCGGTTTCTTAGTGCTTCGGTTAATTCACTATCAACCTTCATCATTCCTGCAATAGCGGTATGTGCTGGGACACAATATGTGCAGCCATGCTCAACATTAATGGTTTGCCATACTACGGTAAGCTCTTCGGCGTTAAATGATGAGTTAGTAAATAGTTTATGTAGGTCTTGATATGCCTCAAATGTCGCAGGAGACTCAGCCAGCACACCATGTAGGTTGGGGATCATGCCGTTAGCTTTTTTAGATTGCGCTAATAAATCTTTACTTGCTTCAGGCGCAGTCTCTAAGGTGTGAATAGTAAATTTGCTCATGGTGTACTCCAGAATTTATATCATTCAAATGTGTTTAATTAATTCAAATATTATTAGCAGTAATACACCATGTTGTTGGCGTACATTTGCTTGGCGTGGTTAAAATATAGAATGAATTGAACGATCGTTCAAGTTTTATTTTGAACAATTGTTCAAAATGGTTTGATTATCTATCTAAGGTGATGAAAACTATCAGCAAAATAATTGTGCTGATAAAAAGTGTTACATTAGTCGTTATCTGAATTGGTTGATGGAGCTGTTGGGCGAGGGGCTTTATGTTTTGCTATTCGCTTGCTATAACTAGTTGTAGCTATAGCTGCTTTATTTTCGAGAATTTTTGCCGTTTATCGTTAGTTTTGATCATTATTTGGAAAGACATCTATGAGAGGCCAGTCGCCTTATTCTCGCGTTGAGCGAATCCTTGAATATATCCATCGCCATATCGATCAAACCTTAGGTTTGGATGATTTAGTGGAGGTGTTTGGCATTTCAAGATGGCAATTGCAGCGTATTTTTCAGCAGCAAACTGGTTTAAATGTGGCCCAATATGTCAGGGAGTTAAAGTTAAGTTTAGCAGCCGAAAAAGTACTGACGACCCATGATCGTATGCTAGATATAGCGTATCAATTTGGTTTTACTTCTGAGGTCAGCTTTAGTCGTTCATTTAAACAACTGTTTGGTCTTAGCCCTAGTCAATATCGCAGACGGGGTACCAAAGTTGGTCTAAGAAACCCTATCACTCAACGAGCTGAGCATTTTATTGATAGTACTTCTTTGCAGACCCGTATTGAGCATCGACCAGAGTTTACTGTTTATGGTATTTCAAGTCCGTTAAACGGTTTGTTGGAAGCCTCGCCAAACGTGGCAACAATTGTGCCTAATTTATGGGAGACCTTATTTAGTCAACTCGGTGAGAGCACGGAATGTAAAGCGCAATTGGTTGGGGTTGTAGATACCCAACAGCAAACACCAGAGCATGCCAATTTACATTATTGGGCGGCATTGCAAATCGATGCACCTTCTGCTGAAACATTACAGTCCTATGTTACACAAGCTAAGTTATCCAGTTTGGTTATCCCTACCCAAGATTATGCTGTGGTGTCTTACCATGGTTTAGCGAGTGGCTTTAGCCAATTGGTTGAGTGGTTAATATGCGATTGGTTACCTCAATCAGGCTTTGACAGCGTGAATGGTTTTGAACTTGAACATTATGGACCACTCACGTCCCATATTGATACACCCACCGATATGGAATATTGGTTACCTATTCGAACCTTGCCTTAATACAGTTAATTAGGAATTGTGATTTTACTCTCGAAATCATACTTTATTTCAAATTTCCTCGTTTCATGCACCAAATTGTTAAATGTAATAGGATGAAACACTATATTATTCGCGCTTGATAATCATTCTCATTACTATTCATGTTTGTTGACATGAAATTGAACGATATAAGGCAGAGGGCGGTATGGTCTCATCTAAGAATAAGAAGTCATTTAACATCACCATGGTTGCAGCAGCAATCACTACTTCAATGGCATATAGCCAGCAAGTATTGGCTGAAGAAAGCAATGACTTAAGTATTGAAGTGCCAAAGTTTGAGACAATTACTGTTCTCGGCCAAGCCTACAGAAACACAGCAACCAAAACGTCTTTAACGCCACTAGAGACGCCACAAGGTGTGACGGTTATTGACAGTGAGTTGTTAGATCAGCGAGGTGTTAAGTCGTTAAACCAAGCGCTTCGTTATGTTCCTGGTGTCACTACCGAGCAAAAAGGTGGCGCAGTCACCATGTATGACACCTTCAATATCCGTGGTTTTGATGTAAACCAAAGCTACTATGACGGCTTGGTGCTGCAATCATTAACAGGCTGGAACTTACAACCACAAATTGACCCTATTGCACTTGAGCAAGTTGAAGTGTTTAAAGGCCCGACATCAGTACTTTATGGCTCAATGCCACCTGGTGGCATGGTCAATATGATTGCCAAAACGCCACAAGAAATGCGCAGCACTGATGTGAATGTTGCAGTGGGTTCTGACAACCTGACCGAAGCATCGATTGATACTACTGGCCAAATTGGCGATAGTGATTTCTCATACCGTGTGATTGCTTTAGCACGCAGTAAAGATGGTCAAGTAGACCATACTGAAGAAGAGCGTTTTGTATTCGCGCCTTCGATCGATTGGAATGTGTCAGATAGCACTTACATTAACTTTAACTTGTACTATCAAAATGACCCGTCAATGGGGATGAATTCATCATTACCTGCATCGGGCATGATTTACGACAACCCAAATGGCAGCACGAGCCCATCGACATTTGCGGGTGATAAGAATTGGTCTGAGTTTGAGCGTGAATTTGTGTTAGCTGGTTATAAAATCAATCACGATTTCAACGATAACTGGTCGTTCTTACAAAACTTCCGCTATATGGATGCGACGTTATCGCAAAAGAACACTTACCACTTAGGCGACAACTTTGACCCTATGACAGGTGACTTAGATCGTAACATCTACAGCACTGAAGAGAGCTCAACGGGCTACACCATAGATAACCAGTTATCTGGTTTAGTCTATACGGGTAACTTAGAGCACAACCTATTGTTTGGTTTGGATTACCAAAAACTTGATGGTGTGTCAGCGTACTCAGAGTACGGCACGACGACCCAGTTTGGTACGTTCAATATCTTCAACCCAAATAATGACATGATTGACCCATCGCAGTTGTCATCAACCTATGATGCAAAAGATGATGTGATGGTTGAGCAAACGGGTTTGTATTTCCAAAACCAAATGCGCTACAACAACCTGATCATGATTTTAGGTGGTCGCTATGATGATTACAGTTCATCAAGTGAATATTCAGATGACTACGGCGATAGTAAATCAGCAGCTGATCATCAAGAGTTCTCTTACCGTGTTGGTGCTATGTATGAGTTCGACAATGGTATTTCGCCATTTGTTAGCTACGCAACGAGCTTTGAGCCAGTTGCAGGGACTAAAACGGATGGTTCAACCTACAAGCCTGAAATGGGTGAGCAGTTTGAGTTTGGTTTAAAATATGGCTCGGCTGATCAAAGTAAAACAGCGGCATTGTCATTCTTTAACATCGTGAAAAGTGACGCGCTAATGGCTAACCCAGATGACCCATGGGGCGATAAGCTGCAAATCGGTGAAATCGAATCTCGTGGTGCAGAGTTTGAAGGTCAATGGTATGTGACTGACAGTTTTGATGTTGCCGTTAACTACACTTACATCGACATGGAAATTACCAAAGACAGTGGTAATGGCTTACAAGGTACACAGCCTATCTATGTGCCAAAACATGCTGCATCGTTATGGACTAACTACCATATTGATGATGGTGCGTTAGCAGGTATGCGTATTGGTGGTGGTGTGCGTTACGTGGGCGAAATGCAAATGGATGCCATGAACACAGACCAAGTTGATTCTTACACCTTAGTTGATTTATCAGTGGGTTATGACTTAGGTGAGTTCAGTACTAGCTTGCTAGGTGCCAGTGTTAACTTAGTGGCTAATAACCTATTCAACGAAGAATACTACACCTGTTATGACTCAGTGAATTGTTGGTACGGTGCTGAGCGAAACATTGAATTAAATTTCAAATATAACTTCTAATCTAGTGTGAAGTGTTTGCCATAAAGCGGAACCGTTTCGCTTTATGGCCCTAATTTATCGATTGGTCAGGCCATGAGTTTAGCTGTTTTTAACGATATATATCAGCAATGTGAACAAATCTCTCCTTATCTTAAAGGGGAGATTTTGGTTTCTGACCGTCCAGATTCTTCTTTGATTTCATACCATGGTTCTAACCTAGCGAATATCCGCTCACTGTATCAAAGTATCAAGCTGCAATCGCCTGAGGCTGGTCAAGCTTATTGGCTCACTCGTAGCTGGGATTTACTGACATGGCAGCCATTGTATGTTGCCATTACTGCGATTTATCACTGCCAAGTCTTGCCTGATTTATGCAATATGTCTCAGCGTCATCAAGATGGTGTCGTGGCAGGTTTTTGTTTTTCATGTACTGACTGCGATACCGGTGAGTATCATCAGTTAGTCAGCGTTGCAGGTCAGCAACTTTTGACTATTTTCGAGCATTTTCGCCAAGAGCTAGATCAATCTGTTCGCTGTCGCCCTCGATTTGTTGAGCACTTAATTGCAGATGCATTATTGTCTCGCTTACTCTTATTGCAACAGACTAATCCTGAATTCTCTGCTACTTTTATTCGTCAACAGGCCGTGTTGTGGCTCGATGCTTTGTCATTATCTGATGAGCACATCACGAAGATTCAGCTTTCACCTATAACAAACCAATTAGTGTTTACACGTTCTAGCTGTTGCTCCGTGTATAAAACCGTTACTGGCCAAAAGTGCGCTAATTGCCCCAAGTTAAAACAGAAGAGTGTTTAATGTACCAACTGAGTCACGTTAAAGTTATCCGCGATGAGCGCACCATTCTTGATATTGAACAACTGAACATAGATCCCCACGCCTTAACCGTCGTGCTGGGTCATAATGGTTCTGGTAAGTCGACACTCGTTAATCTTTTGGCTAACCAGTTTCAGCCAGAAGCCGGTGACATTACCTTAGATAACCAACCGCTGAAAAAATATTCTGCCAAAGAGCTTGCTAGAACCGTTGCTTATTTGCCGCAAAAGCTACCTGAGGTGGCAGGGTTAAATGTGTCAGAGCTTGTTCGCTTGGGGCGTTTCCCTTGGCGTGGCACGCTAGGGCGCTGGCGTGATGAAGACCAACAAATTATCGAAAAAGCGATGGCTGAAACTGGGGTTACAGAGTTTAAAGATGCGTTAGCGGATCAACTATCAGGTGGTGAGCGACAACGTACTTGGGTGGCAATGTTATTAGCTCAACAGGCCAAAATGATGATCCTTGATGAGCCCACATCCGCTTTAGATATTCAGCACCAATATCAATTGATGGAGCTACTCAGTCGCTTGAATAAAGAAACCGGTGTAGGGGTGATTGTCATTTTGCATGACCTTAATTTAGCGCTGCGTTTTGCCACGCAAATAGTGGCATTAAAGAAAGGCCAGATAGCGTTTCAGGGGGATACTGATATTTTACTTGATGAAGCCTTGCTAAGTGATTTATATGCAACGCCAGTAACCTTAGTTGATCATCCAAACAAGCCACATAAGGTGGCGATTGTATGTTAAAACCATCTGCCTTGTTATGGTCGTATTTATTGGCATTTATTGTGATTATGCCAGCGTTTGCAGAGCCTAGTGTCGCTGTCGATACTGGCAAAACAAACACCCAAATTACCATTGAGGATAGTCGTGGTATTCAGGTTTTACCTCGTACTCCTAAGCGTGTTGCAGCGCTCAATTGGGATATTGCAGAGCAAGTATTAGAGCTGGGCGTTACACCTATTGCTATGCCAGATGTTGCAGGGTACAAAGAGTGGGTGATGAACCCGTTAGTACCCGATGAGGTGATGGATGTTGGCACTCGTGTGGAGCCTAACTTTCAACGTTTAGCAGCATTCAAACCTGATGTGATAATCATTGCATCACCACAGTTAGATTTATTACCCCGACTTGAGCAAATTGCGCCAGTATTATTTTTTCAAACCTACAGCGAGCATCATGACAATGCTAAGGCGGCGTTAGATAACTTTTTTAGTATCGCAAAAGTATTAGACAAAACCTCACAAGCTCAAGCCAGAATTGACAAAATGCATGCAGTGATTGATGAGCAGAAACAACAATTACTCACGGCATACCAAGGCAAACTGCCTAATGTAAGCACTTTTAGGTTTGCCAGTATGACCTCGGTTTATTTGTATGGTGACAATTCTACCGCTCAATATGCTTTATCGTTACTTGGTATCAAACCTGCTATCGAAGTGGAAGCCACTCAATGGGGCGTGAAGCAGCAGAGGTTAAAATCACTTCGACATGTGGGTGATGGCGTCGCACTGTATTTTGAGCCTTTTGCCCAAGAAGCTGAACTTGAAGAAAGTGTCATGTGGAATGCCATGCCTTTTGTGCGTCACAACAAGATGAACAGTATTGAACCTGCATGGAATTATGGCGGGGCCATTTCAATTGAATACATGGCTCAAGCTCTTACTCGCAGCTTATTAGCGATTGCGCCAACCTCTGAGATTCATAAGGGGGCGATGCATGAGTAACCTTGCGATGTCGCAGCGCTACGTATTTACCTTTGTTGCACTGGTATTAGCGGTATTGATGTCGGCGCAGATTGATACCCAAATCCTTGTTTCCGAGCAGTTGTCATTGTTGATGAACTTTTCTGACAGACTCACGTTGGCAGATAGTTTTGATGCCATCATGTTTGTCGAGTCTCAACTGCCACGGATTGTTATGGCAATCATGGTTGGCGCCATGTTAGGCCTGGTCGGCAGTTTAATGCAGCAGTTAACACAAAACCCATTAGTGTCGCCCATGACGCTGGGTACTGCTTCAGGGGCTTGGCTTGCACTGGTGGTGATGAATGTGTGGTTTCCGTCGTATGTGGGTGACTATGCACCGATAGCGGCATTAATTGGCGCCATGCTGACATTGGGATTAGTGATTCTAATTGCGGGAGTTCGCAACCTTGCTGGTTTACCTGTGGTGTTGGCAGGTATGGCGGTTAATATCTTACTGGGTGCTATTGCAACGGCGATTATTCTACTTAATGACCAATATGCTAAAAACCTGTTTATATGGGGAGCAGGGGATCTAGCACAAAATGGTTGGGCGCAAATACAGTGGCTACTGCCTAAGTTGTCTGTAGCAGTACTTATCTTCATATTCGCACCACGGATATTAGCCTTGTTGCGCATGGGACAAGCAAGTGCATCTGCCCGTGGGCTGAATATCATTCCTGCCATTTTAGGCTTATTTGCCATTGGCCTGTGGCTTATTGCAGCCAGTATTACCAGCGTTGGTGTGATAAGTTTTATTGGCTTGTTAGCGCCAAATATTGCTCGGCAGCTGGGAGCAAGAACCCCAAAAGATGAACTGTTTTACAGCATGTTGTTGGGCGGTCTTATTCTAGTGTTAACCGATGCACTTGCTGTGGGGTTAAGTGTATTAACCTTTGATTTAGTGCCATCGGGTACCGCTGCTGCCTTTATCGGTGCGCCCGCATTGATTTGGTTTACTCGCCGTAAACTATCAGCTCAAGATCAGTTGTCTTTTTCAATGCCGAAAAGTCATTATGTGATGAGCCAAGCTAAATTAATGGTGTTAGTTGCTGGTTTAGTGTTACTCGGCTTATTTACGACGGTATTTAATCAAGTCACTGTTGCTCAAGATGTATCGAGTGCGCAAGACATCATCTGGACTTGGGCAATACCTGACGCCTTTGGCTGGCAAATTCAGTGGCCAAGGTTGCTGACTGCAGCCTCTGCTGGAGCTGGGCTTGCGGTCGCAGGCGTGCTACTTCAACGTTTGATTTATAACCCGTTGGCAAGTCCTGATATTTTAGGTATTTCTGCCGGGGCGACATTAGCCTTAGTGGGCGGTGCGATTTTTGTTGGGTTAAATATTTTTAGCACTGCGCCTGCCATTGCCTTTTTAGGTAGCATGTCGGTATTAGCTATCTTATCGGTCTTAGGCAAACGGCATCAGTATGCGCCTTCAATGCTTATTTTAATTGGTATCGCACTGACTGCATTGATTGAAGCCATAGTGCAATTTGCGTTAGCCAAAGGCGATGAAACGTCTTATATCATTTTGAGTTGGTTGGCTGGCTCAACCTATCGAGTGACACCAGCTTCGGCATTAACCTTAGTTGCCATGGTGACTGGTTTAATTGGTTTTGCATTGGTGACATGTCGCTGGTTAACATTGATTTCAACGGGGCGAGAGTTTGCTAAAGCCAGAGGCTTGAACGTGCCCAAAGCATTTGTCTTGTTGCTAAGCTGCGTGGCATTACTTTGCGCTGCTGTCACTGCCACCATGGGACCTGTCGCATTTATTGGTTTACTTGCACCGCATATGGCAGTGATTTTAGGTGCCAAAAAAGTTGAAATGCAATTACCAACAGCTGCGGTATTAGGTGCAGGCTTGATGGTGTTTTCTGATTGGTTAGGGCAAAACCTAGTTTATCCGTCGCAAATTGCCGCTGGGACTATCGTATCTGTCGTTGGCGGAATTTACTTTATCTTGCTGCTATTACAAGGCCGGCGGTCGATGAATTAGTCTTATATCAGTTAAAAACTAACTGGTATTGGACAACAGGTGCCAATAAAAAAGCCCAGTTACACTGGGCTTTTTTGTGGTTAAAACAAGATGTTTTAGGTCGCAGGTTGGCGAGAACTAGCCGATCCGCGGGCCATTCTTGATGGCGACCGAACGGGCCAGAATCCCTAACGTTGTCCCGTTATGCAATAAAGCACTCATGGTTGGATTAAGCCAGCCAAGTGCAGCAGCAAGCATAATGCCACTGTTGACGTATTCAGCGACTTTAATGTTGCTGTTGATCATCTTCATTGCGATTTGAGACAGCTGATAGGTTTCAGCAACACCGTATAACCTATCTTGCAGTAACACGACATCGGCAGCTTGTCTGGCAAGCTCTGTGCCTTTGCACATGGCTACACCAACGTTAGCTTTGGTTAATGCAGGTGCATCATTTACGCCATCACCCACAAACATCACTTTATGGCCTTGCTGCTGCAATGACTCAATGATGGTTGATTTGGTTTCTGGTGTCGCCTCTGCAAACACTCTATCGAGTTTGAGATCTTCTCCAAGCATGTTGGCTTTGTAGACACTATCGCCAGAGATCATCATCAATTGGCTAATGCCCAACTGTTTTAGATCTTCTAGGGTTTGATAGACATCTTCACGTAGGTGATCTCTAAGGCCAATCATGCCCATCAGTTCGCCTTGATGAGAGATAAAAATCAGATGACGCCCTTTGGCTTCATATTGACGAATTTGCTCTTCATAGGCACTAAAGTCGACAGATTCGTGTGACTCAAGGAAGTGACGACTACCCATAACAAGGCAATGGTCATTGACGGTGCTTTTGAGCCCATGAGCAATGACGTATTCCACTTCACCATGATCAATGTGTGGCAGTTTATGATGTTTAGCAGCGTTCACTACCGCTTGTGAAAGCGGATGGTTGCTGTGTTCTTCAACTGAGGCTGCAATGGCCAATAAATCTCGAGCGCAGTGTTCACCTTGGCAATTGAATGGCACCACGTCGGTGACCTCCATATCGCCATGGGTTAAGGTGCCAGTTTTATCGAATACACACACATCGACTTCGGCTAGCTTTTCAATGGCGCTACCGCCTTTGAGTAAGATGCCTTGCTGAGCGGCGCGGTACATAATGGACTTGAACGTCACTGGTGTACTGAGTTTTAGCGCACAGGAGTAATCGACCAAAAAGACAGATGCGACACGATTAATATCTTGAGTCAGTGCAAATACTGCAGCACCGATCCCTAAGGTAATTTTTACGCGGCGATTCGCCATGTCTTGGGTGACTTGCTGGATCTCGCTTTTTTCGCTCAGAGAGTCGTAAATCAGTTGGGCAATTTTAGCGGTAGTCGCTTCACTACCGACCTTATCAACTCTGACCTTAATCGTGCCTTCATGCACGCTAGAACCTGAATACACAACGGCATCGAGTTCTCGTCGAATAGGAACACTTTCACCCGTCAACGCTGACTGATTAATTAGCGCAGCGCCATCAATGACAACGCCATCAATCGGAACAGGGTCACCTGGAACTAATTCGATAATGTCGTTCACCGCAAGCTCAGTTGAGCTCACCTGCAAGCGAGTGCCATCAGGCATGATCTGCCAAACAATAGACTCTTGTGGGATCATCAAATCAGCGAGCAGCTTGTCACTTTTACGACAGGTTTCTTGCTCCATGAATTCGCCAAGACTAATCAGCGTTTGGGTCATCATCGCAGTGCGATAATCTCCGCGATAGGCTGATAAACCTACGGCGATAGCGTCAAGCACTTCAACCGATACACGTTTTTGTTTCAGCTCTGAAATGCCTTCAGCAAGGGTCGGTGTTATCAGAGTGGCAGTGGTCAAAGCACCCCATTTATTAGGCAGCAAAGCCGCTGATAAAGTACCAATGACATTCATGGCGATATCGCCACGGGTAAATTGGTGTTCAGACTCTTCAAGCTCAGCTTCGCTAAGATCAATCTGGGTTAGCCTAGCCTCGATAGTGTGAGGCTCAAGCAAGTTGTCATCGTAATCAATCACAATCGAGTGAGCGGTTTCATTGACCCGCACAGCACTGACGCCTTGGATCACCATGAGGCTTTTTTTGATCCACTCGCCAGTATCTTCAAGCTCGGTTGCTCGATTGAGCTTGAAGCGTATACGACCCGGAATATGGTGCTTAATTCGCAACGGGATCATTATTCACCTTTATGCAAATTACGGTAATAATCTAACTCAGCTTGTGTGTCTTCGAGGCGCTCTTTGAGCTCTTCTACTTCACCACGTACTGTAGACCAGGCTTTTTCGCCGGTTGATGCCACACTTTGTTGCACCTTTTTATTGCTGATCAAATACGCCACGGCAGCGCCTGCGGCTAATCCCATCATAAAGTGGGTTTTGGTGTTTTGTGCTTTATATGGTGCAGCGTTTTCAGTCGGAGCAGACTGTGCCTGTTGAGCCTGACCTGCTGGGCCATAACCGTAACCATAGCCATAAGGAGGATAATTATTCATGGTGATTTTTTCCTGAAAATTGATCGACGAGGTAAAGTCCCGCTGCGCCTGCAGCCAAAATCGTCATTAATGACAAGACTGGACGGCCAGCCATTTTACCAGCAGCATAAGTGGTGAGCCCACTGATTGCCGCCGCTTGAATAGCTGATTTAGTCGCCTTAGACACCATCATTTCTGCTTCTATCTCACCTTGTTTGTAAGATTTCCACTGGGTAGCGACCGATGCGCCACCGCCTACCATGGCACCGACAAGCAAAGCACGGCTGGCAGGGCTTAGTTGGCTGTATGTATTACTCATGCTGGTTTCATTTCATCTGATGATTGCGTTGCTAGCACTGGTGCTTCTTCAGTTAGAGCAGGCTCTGTTTCAGCAGTCGCTTCTTCAGCTGGTGCTTGATAATGACGCTCTACCGATGCTTGAAAACCTTCTTTACCCGCACTGTAGGTGTCTTTAAAGATTTCACTGCTGTTAGTCACGTTTTCTTTAACGCTACTCGCTGTTTGGCTTGCGGTTTCTTTTACTTTACCGCCACCCGTTTTGAGCATGTCACCTGCGCCAGATACTACGTCCATTAACTTGCCACGGACTTTATCATTGCTAAGTAATAATGCGGCTGCAGCGCCAATCATTGCGCCTTTCCAAAATTCTTTATCGTTCATACCTAAGCTTCCTAATATGTCTTTAAACATGCCTGCGTCTTCACCTAATGCTTGTTCGAGCATGGCTTGCGCCTGTTCCATAAATGGATCGCTTTGCTCTGCATTTGCGTCAGGTTCTGACTGAGGTGGCATGTTAGGGTGAGGATAATATGCGGGGTGCATCATGTGCGGTTGTGACCACATTGGATGATGTTGCGCATAGGGTGAGTGATAGTGTGGATGCCCGTGTGGGCCATTAAATCCTGGGTGCATATGCGGATGGTTATGCTGCATGCCTTGATGCATGCCTTGATGCATGCCCGGATGCATATGAGCATGAGGGTGTTGCATATGAGCATGAGGGTGTTGCATGTGAGGGTAGCCTGAATTAGGCGGCATACCGTAATCATAACCTGGAGGCATATGTGATTGGTAAGGATTCATTTCTGGTGGTACTTGAGCCTGCTGTGGCTGAGCTTGCGGATTTTGCTCTTGTTGAGGGACGCTTTGATTGTCGCCTTGTTGAGCATACTGTGGGGCATAACCCTCGGATGTGTATTTATGGCTCATGTTCTAATTCCTTCGGCATTTAAGTACTGAGCAAGGGCGAAATAAGCGTGTTCTGCCTGCTCATCTGTTCCTGCGAAAAGATCATCAACCAGCTCAGGTTTGACGAGATTGGCGTTGTATTCAATGACGATGCTACCAGTCGATTTATTGATCTTATAACTGACAAAAGCGGGCACTTGAGCAATCACATCGTCAACATTTTGCAAATTAAACTGCATCAGGTGTGACATGATCCCAAGCTTGTATTTGAGACGAATTCGGCCGGGAATATGATGAGCTATCATGACCCAGCGTCTCATTTTGATAACTTTGTTTAGATATTTGTCCATTCGAGCATTATACGAACCGAAAATCTTGAGTTATTTGTTTAAGATCACGTTTGAGTGAATTTTTATGGCAGGGATCGTTAATCATCCGTTTAAATTTGAAGTTGAGCGAAAAAGTGCTGTAGGGAGTGGTATTAAGTTGATGATATTGAATGCTTTAATCAATTTATGCTGAAACAAACTTGGTTTTGTAAGTTTTGTAAAGATTGTGCGGGAAGGGGATATGTTATTGAAGTGAGCAGAACAGGGATAAAGAAATAATGTTTGAAGGTCAAAAATGTGATCGAGTGCTTTACGTACAATTGCTGTCAGTGATAATATTGGTGTAATGATAATGATTATCAATTATAGAGGTGTTCGATGAGTGTTTATGTTCATAAAACAAAGCAAAGATTAAGAGTGAGATCTGAATATATTCGCCACAATAAAGATCAAGTTGTTGAGCTTATTGAGCAGCTAAATGAAATTGATGCTATCAAACATATTAAACACCAATGCCATGCAGGTTCAGTCGCAATTACCTTTGATGATAATGAGCTTGATTGTGAAAGCTTGTTAGAAATTCTAGAAAGTCATGATTGGTTAGTTGAAAGCGGTAAGTCATCATTCGTTGAGAGTGCTGTTATTGCGGGTACTAAAACGCTAGTAAAAGGAATGGCAGGTATTGCATTATCTCGCCTCGTTGGGCCATCAATCAGCCGCGTTATTCTAAGCGTTTAATGGTTATTAATTCAGATTAAATTTTTTCATCGCACATTTACAATTCCCCCCAGCGAGTGCAGGACAGCGTTTACAAGGTGGCGTTTTTAGCGGCAGTTGCGCAATCGAACGTGGCTGAATTTGGACGGCGTTTGTCGCTGCAGGTTTTGCTGTAGAGATAGGCATTTTTACGCGGCTAACAGGCGCAATATGAGATGGCTGACCACTGTCATTAAACCATGATAAAACTGGATTGAGTGGCTGAATAAGTTCCGATACAACATTACCAACAACTTGTCCTGACAACTGGTTAAGCTCTTGCTTTAGTTGTGGATTAAGCAAGGTGACTTTACTGGTGTTTGCCGTTAACGCATTCAATTGCTTTAATGACTTATTGGTCAATTTTTTTGACTTCTTCTTTAGCTTTTTTAGCGCGCTTTTTGAACTCACTGTAATGCCTACTACGTCATGGACTTGATGATAAAATAGCAAAATTTACAACGTAAATAAATATTATTCTCATTTGGTTGTGGTTTTTTTATACTTGCTAAGGTTATTCATCCCAGAACAATTTATAAATTGACTCCCTAAGTTGGACTAATTAGGTCATTATTAGTCACACATCGAATTAAATTAACGGTAATTTCATGTCTTTAACCAAACAATTGGCGCTATTTGTTGATGTCGTTCAGCAAGGCTCGTTTACCAAGGCTGCAACTTTGCATGACATGGACAATTCGTTGCTGTCTAAACAGATTAAAAAATTAGAAACGGAACTTGGTGTGCAGTTATTGAATCGTTCAACACGTTCGTTTTCATTAACCTCAGCTGGAGAAGAGATTTTAGCTCAAGCGTTACAGCTGACTGATACCTTATCCCAAGTTCAAAATATTGCAGATTCATACCAGTCAAAGCCTAAGGGGATTATTCGCATTACGTCTGGGGTGTATTTTGGCCAATTATATTTGCAGCCAGTGATCACCCGTTTTATGAAGCAATACCCTGAGGTAAAAGTCACCCTAAACTTAGATGATAAGCGCACTGACATTATTACAGACCATTTTGATGTGGCATTTCGAGTTGGCAAACTCACCGAGTCGAATTTAATTGCACGGAAAATTGCTAAAACTCACTTTGCCATTGTGGCGTCAGAATGCTTTATTCAAGAACATGGTATGCCTATGACACCTGAAGAGCTGATTCAACTGCCCGCAGTGGTCTACGGCAATGGTAATGTGAATTTAGATCAGATGTGCTTAACTGAAACTCCCCATGGCGATTTGTATAAAATGTATAAAATGCGTGGTAATTATAAAGTCAGTGATGTGCGAACGTTAATCGATGCAGTTAAGTCTGGACTCGGTTACAGCTTGATTGATTTGTTTAATTTAGAAGAGCCTATCGCGCAATCTAAGTTAGTACCATTACTGACTAACTATGGTTTATCAACGATGGATACAGGCATATATGCGGTATACCCACATCGAAAACAGACTTTATTAGTCAGTGAGTTCATTAAGGCGGTGCAAGAATATATCGGTACACCGCCATTTTGGCTCGAACATATCCCCAACTACAAACAGCTATATCAGTAATCCTTGTGTCTGAATAATTAAAAAGCCCTGAATCATCAGGGCTTTTTATTGGTTAGGTTTGTCCTGTCATAAAAGCTTACTCAGACTCAGCTGCTTTAGTTTCAGGATAAAGCGTGTTCCACCATTGTGGCTCGTCTTTCAAATGTAAGTCGAACCATGCCAAGGTTGCATCCCACCAATCAAAGCGAGCTTGGCGACCATTTATATGATGGTCTTGGCCGTTAAACTCAATGAGTTCAACTGGTTTATCTAGCATCTTTAATGCGGTGTACATGTAGTGGCTTTCACCTACAGGTACATTGGTATCAGCATTACCGTGCAGCAATAACATTGGGGTGTTAATCTTGTCGGCGTTATAAAGCGGGCTGTGTTCAACATACAAATCACGGTTATTCCATGGGAAACTGCCTTTACTCGCAATTCCTGAGTAGCCGTAACCCCACCAACCATGACCCCAGTAAGCTGATAAATTACTGATCCCAGCATGTGCCATTGAAGCGGCAAAAATATCGGTTTTAGTGGCTAAATACATGGTCATAAAGCCGCCGTAAGAGGCGCCCATGTTACCAACACGTTTAGGGTCGACAAAGTTATGTGCCTTCAAGAAGGCTTGTGTACCTTCGATAATATCATCAGCGCTGTAGTCGCCCCAAGCGTTAACGTGACGACCACTAAACGCTTGACCATAACCTGTTGCACCATTGGGTTGTAGTACATACACGACATAACCTTTCGCAGCCCATAGGTTAAATGGCCAACGACCAGTAAAGTTACGGGTTACTGGCGATGTACCGCCATAGTAATAAACAAGTGCTGGGTATTGTTTATTGGCGTCAAAATCAACAGGCAGATAGACACGGCCATCAATGTTGTGGCCATGTTTGTTGGTAAAATCAAAGTCTTGAATATCACCTAAGCGCGTATCAGCATAACTGGCTGCTTGGCTATCAAATAGCAGTGACTTTTTACCCGACTTCATCAAGTAAGCTTTTTGTGGCACGGTGGCAGAGGTGCCAGCGTAAGCAATAACAGGTTTTGATAAGTCGCTGGCTACGCTGAAGCGATTAACCATATCCATGCCTGCATTAATTTTATTAAAGCGCTTTTTGCTAATATCGAACAAATATAATTGGCCACGGTCGCCTTCGCCAACGCGCAATACTAAGTCGTCATTACTCAGTTTTGCTGCGCCGCCAATAGCAGGATCAAAGTCTTTGCTGAGAGCGGTGACTTTACCTTCGTTACTACGCCAGTAAAGCTGGCCATCATAGTTATTGACAACCACGCTAGTGTCTTGAACACCTAGACCGTTCATAAAATCAGGCCCGGCCATGATGTACATTCCATCATCAGTATAAGTGGCTGAATTGAAGGTACGGTATTCACCAATGAGCTTTTCAGATAGGTCTTTTACATTGAACTCAACCAGTTGAGTTAAGCTATGAGCAGGTTCTTTATAATCAACAGGTGAACGAGTCAGCAGTAGTGTTTCTTTGTCGGCATGACTGTCGAGCAAGTAGCTGCTGAGTTTGTCATTGGTTAACTGGCGAATGAAGCCTGATTTAACATCTAATTGATAAATTTGGCTGTTGTTTCGCCAGTAACTCCATCTATCTTGCAGGGCTTGGAAGCGTTTATTGGTTGCTTTTTCGTCTGCTTTATAGGGCTTTTCCCAGCTAAATAGTAAGTTATCTCCGTACCATTGAAGGCCCGAGACGTTTTCCATGTCATTAGCGAGGATATTAAGGTTAATGCCATCTACAGTGAGCAGTTGTATTTGATTGTCGGCAACAAAAGCCAATTGTTTGCTGTTATTTGTCCAAGCGGCGCTTGCTGGAGCACTGTGCTGCCAACGATAAAGCACATCTTTACTTGAGGTACTGATTAACTCGGTGACACTGACAGGCTTATTGTCATTATTGGCCGGATAATGGCTTTTGCTTTGGAGTAAATATTTGCCATTTGGCGATAGGTTCAGACTCGTGACGACTTCAGAGTCAAACAACTGCTCAGGAGACACGCGATGGGTTTTAGTTGCTGTAAAACTCGGATTATCAATATCTGACTTACCTTGCCAGTCAATACTGAACTCCGATTCATCATCACTGCCATCGGCTAAAATCATGAATTGGTAATCGCCACTTTGCAGTGCAATTTCAGCTTTAGCAGATGCTTCAAATAGCACACCGTTAAGGTATATCTGCGGCTCATTAAGGCCTGAAACCGTTAATGTACCTTGGGTAAATCGCTCTGCACTAAGCTGGACTTTATAGTCAACCCAACCGGCTGCTGTTTTAGTATCAACAGCTTGCCATTGGTAGCTTTTACCAAAAATATCGATATCACTATTAGCTGACAAGCTTGATGCAAGGTTGGCTCTTAGAGCATCACTGTGACTGCCAGCCGATAAAGATTGTGAAGTGGGAATGGCGACAGGGCCAAATTGTTGAATATGACTATGGTCGATTTCTGCGCTGTGGCTGAATCCTGAAAACGCCAAAGCGATACTGGCACAAACCAGTGAAAGTGCTTTCATGGGGCATCCTTGTTGTTATTAATTCTTTGCTTGAATTTAAACCCAAAATTAGCGCTACAGTGTGTCAAAAATTGTGCGCTTATGCACCATGTTTTAATTCGTTAAACTTAGTTGGCTTGTAAAAGAATATGTCACAATTTTTTAGAACTCATGGCTAGTCTGATAGTGGAATACGATAAATATCAGCATCATTGATACCCTGCATACTGACAATTAAGTGACCGTCAGTGCTACTGGCAAGGCTGCGCTCATTGCGAATACTCATTGCTGGTAAGGTAAACGCTGTACTGATTTGGCCATTGGCATCACGTTTTTGAATGAGGTCATTCTCATCGCTTCGCTCAAGGTAATACAAGGCATTTTGTTGATAGAAAAAACTGCCCCAATCTTTGGCTCTCAGTGAGTCATTCACTTTGGTGTGAGTGCTTTGGCCTTCATCATTAGCGGCTTGAATAACTGCCCCATCGTTGATGGCCCAATAATAAATTCCAGGCTCATTATCTAACGTGTAGTAAATACCATTTTTATCGTCTTCGATGGCAAATTTTATATTTTTATCAAGGAGTAGGCTGACTTTTTTTGTGGCAAGGTCGAAGTGATAAAATCCCCAATGTTCGTTAACAAATGCCGAGTAATAAATAGCGCTACCATCATTAGAAAAAGATGCGTAGCGCACATTGCCTTTCACTTGTTCAATCTTTGCTAAGGTTTGGTTTTGAGTATCACCTAAGTACAGTTCATTGTAGTCAATCCCATGGGTGCGAATAGGCGCAGCATACAGAGAACTTGTTGGAGAAGGGGAAGGGATTGAAATCATACCGATATCATTGGTTAGCATCATATTTTCATTTTGACGCTTAAGCCATAATTCCCAGTTCCCTGAGCGATTAGATAAAAAGATTAATTCGTTGGTTGCGGTAAAGTATTGTCCATATAAATCGCGAGATGAAGAGATAAGCTGTTTGATGATTTGCCCATCTTTTAACGAGCGATGTGTGATGTGTTCTTGTGAAATATGCCTTGCATAATACAGGCTCTGGTTAGCTTCATTGATTGTAATGCTGCTGATGGTTTCATCTTGGTGAAAAGCGCTTAATGTTTGGGTGTCGAAGTCGTATCGTTGTATGACAAAGTCCGCTTCCCTTAGCGCGGTAAAATACAATTGATTTTGTGTATGTTCCCAGTCCATTCCAATGATAAGGGTTTCATCTGAAATGAGGTTGGTTGTGGTGTTGCTATCGAGTGAATACAGCATGATCTTTGCTTGCATGTTATCTTGGCTTCGCATGACTGCAAGCTGAGTTGAGTCTGCTGACCAGCTCATCATTAGGTCATGCTCACCAGCTAATGGTGTGGTTAACTGAGTCACTTCCTGAGTATCGAATTGATAGCTAAAAATAGCTGATGCATCAGTGGTCGCTTTGACATACGCAAGCGCTTTACCGTTTGGCGACCATTCAAGACTGTGTAAATACCCCTTACTAACGCAGGCATTATCCAGTTGCTTATCTTGGTTTGTGATGAGATCACGAACATGTACAAAACACTGATTATCGACTGTGGTTCTTAGGTAGGCCAATGATTGTCCGTCAGGCGACCAGCTTGGCGTTGCTTCGGTATCGTGACTCATTGAAATTTGTCTTAGTGGGGCATCTTCGTCTTGTAAATTCTTAATGTATAACTGACCTTTTGTCCCACTTTTACGCCATTGAAACGCCATAAACCGTCCATCAGGTGAAATGGATGGTCGCTCTTCTACACCTTCAAAATGTGTGATTCGCTCTGGTTTAACCTGAGCATTAATCGGAGGCTGGGTTAACTTGGTTGCTGTTTGGCTGACAAAAAATGCAATACATGCAATTAACGCCAAAGAAAACCCTATAAATATGGGCTTTTTATTATCAGATTTTTGCTGTTGATGAGTGACTACCTTAGTAATGGGGACCGGATCAATTAATAGCTGGTAACCCACTTTTGTGACGGTTTTGAAGTAATCTTCAGGCTGTTGTCCAAGCTCAGAAAATGATTTTCGTAACTGCCAAATGGCATTCCCTGTTCCACGCTTTCCTACTTCAATATTACCTTGCCATACTTTTTCAATTGCTTGTTCTTTAGTGACTGTTTGTTGAGGATGAAGCAGCAATAATTTCAAAAATTCGAATACTTTTGCAGGTAAGGCAACCGTATTGTTTTCTGAGGTGATGGTCATGTCGTAACAGTTGATAATGCATTGACCAATCTGGTAGCGCTGATAAGGAAGGGAAATCATATTAACAGCATAAACTCCTGAGCGTGTTTCTATTCGTTATTATGTTCAGAGTAATATTTGGTTATGGTGCCTAAAAATATTATTTAACGGTGCTGGTATATTTTATTAATGCGTTTTAGGCATGACCAAATAGCTTTGAGTAACATAACTGATTTATTATTTTTTGAAATACGCCAAGAATTTTGGGATCTTGGATAATGTTTACTGATAGGAGTGTTTTTATAACAATTACAGCGCCTTAAGTTATATTGCTTAAATGTTAAATTAATGTTTCAATTTGTATCTCGGGAAATAAAAAAGCGCCCTAAGGCGCTTTTTATTCATTTTAGATGTTATCTAAGGTTAGTGTTGTCTGCGGCGTAACCCGAGTAAAGCGAGCAAGCTTAAGCTTAACCAGCCAAAGCTACCACCATCGTCACTTTTAGGTTCTGGCGCCGCTTCAGCCACAGGTGCATTAATGGTCATGGTAAAGCTAGTTTCGGTTTTATTGACCATGTCATCAGCTGTTACTACCACCTCATAAGTCCCAGCAGCTGCAGTACCAGTAATCATACCTGTTTTACTGTCGATACTGATGCCTTCAGGTAGACCCGTCGCGCTAAATGTCAGTGCATCACCTTCAGCGTCGCTGAAATACATTGAGGCATCAATTTCAGCCGCTTGTTGAGCATCCATGGTGACAGCTGGCATTTCAGCGATAATTGCTGGTGCAATATCATTAACGTTATTAATGTTAATCGTCACTGTCGATACCGCAGTGTATGCGTTACCTTGATAGCCAATGACTTCTAAGTCATAGCTCATGTGGCCTGCATCATAATCGATAGCATCAGGGTTGTTGACGGTGATTTCTCCGTTGTTTGCAACCGAGAAAGGATCGCCAGGAATTGCTTTGGCTAATGCCAGTGTGTATGGAGACCATTCTGCTTCATATTGACCATTAGCAAAGAAGGTTTCTGCATCCAGTTCAACATGGGCAACCATTTCTCCCATTTCAGCATCTTCATTAATGCTGTGACTTTGGCCGTCTTTGGGATGTGGAATAAAGGCATAATCACCTTGGCCCATAGGCGTCGCCATTGCCCAGTTATTTTCCAGGCTCATGATTAACATCCCGTCATTTTGACAGCCACCGCCACCAAACCCGAAAGAAAAGTTACACTCACTTGCCATCGCAAGTTCGGCTGTTTCGCCAGCGGCTAGAGTGACCATCGGGCTGTAATGTTTGGCTTCACCTTCTTCCACTAAGCGAGAGATTAATGGTAGTCCACCATCTTTACTTTGTGTTTCGACCATTTCGCCGGTAAACCAGTCGAAATACTCAGTTGTGGTTGTCTTACCATATTTGACCGGATTAAACAGAATAATGGGTTCACCAAGGTTTGCTAAAGCGTCGCGGTCGGTGCCAAAAAGCCAGCCTTGGTTTTGGTCAAAGTCCTCTAAGCTCGCCATGTTTTCGCCATGATATAAGTCATCGAGACAGTATTGTGCGACAAAGTTTTGGCCATGACCTGTGACATACGTGGGTAAGCTAGATTTTGTGTAGCGGCCATAATGATCGGTCCAGTCGTACTCTTTGTTAAAATCAATGTAGTAGGAATGTGGCTGACCATTTTCATCAGCTTCAATAAAACCACTCATGACCATTTGAGTCGCTTCATCCCATGCATAAGGATCGCCATTAACTGCTTTATCGAGTTCGTTGTCGATAACAAACTGCTCTTGGTAAGTACTCCAATAGACAAGTGCAGCACCCGCTTTATCAAAATGGTTCGCCATCCCGACATCATTCGGTTCAAAGAAGCGGCCAGCAACAACCATTTTTTTACCTGACGAACACATCGCTTCATCATAAATACCACCAGCAACCGTGTTGAGCATGTTACCTTTGGTATGCTCTTTGCCGACATTGATGTTGGGTTGGTGTTTCATGGCAGGAAACACGGCAAATGTTGTTTCTGTTTCACTGTCATTGGTAAATTGCTGTGCATATGCACCAGCTGTTTCGCTAAATTTTTGAGTAAACTCAGTACCATATATTTCTTCATACGTATCAAAGTGACGGGTGATAGAAGTTTTCGCACGTGGTTTGGCAAGCCAATTCACACTCAGTGTTGGTCGTTCTTCAGCCATTAATTGCAGCTGGCCTGAAAGCTCGATTTTTTGCCAATTTTCAATAGTTAAATCACTGCCCATTTTCATCGGCCAATTAGCCAGCTTGGTGTAATCAACAACCATAGTGACTGGGAAAACGACCGTTTGTCCTGCAGGGACACTGATATTGGCTGGGTGCTCCCAAGTCAGCGCCATGTCGCCATCTTTGCCCATGCTTGTTAGGGCAACATCGTATGTGACGGTTTCTTCTGAAAGGTTTTTAAGCTGCACTTGTTTGGTATAACGCTGCGTGCCAGTGCCTTCTGAAAAGCCAAAACTGAGGTTAGGCTGATATGAGCCTTTTTCCCACACAACCGCTGCAGAAGCTAATGCGTCTTCAAGGTTTTCAGCACCGCTACCAATAAGCGTTAATTCACCTTGCTTGTTGTTTAGATCCATGACTTTGTTGTTGGCTGTATTCATAAGCAATGCTTTGATTTCAGTCATCGACAATGAAGGGCGTTTTGATTTTAATACCGCAGCGGCCGCAGCCATGCGGGCAGCAGCCATGACAGTGTCAGATTGGGTGTCCATTTCATCGCCACCACCGACAACGGCGACTTCGATATCTTCAGCGTAGCTGACCATATCAGGTTTACTGAATGTTGATGCACCACGAACTGGGCCATATGGGGTCTTTTCTGTGACCATCATATTGTCTTCTTCGTCAGCAACCATGCCACCAACTGTTAATGCACTCGGCGCGGCGCCGCGCCATGTCATATTAAAACTATTGTCGTACCACTCTCCGCCATTACCAGCGTTAACTACCACTAAGCTACCTAATGCCGAAGCCATTTCAATTGCATAAGCTTCAATCACTGCACCTGATACGCCATCATCATGCTCAGCATAAAATGCATTACCACCTAATGCATCGACGACAATGATGTCTGCTCGATCGTCAAAACTACCATCTTGATTTGGGTCAAGAGCGTATTCTAGAGCCAACATAAATGTGCTTGAAGTTTCTGATGACAAGCTATAGCCGTAGCCATATGGATCAGACACATTTGAGGTTTTATACGCTGCAATTTTGGCTGCAGGCGCTAAAGCGTGAACAACGCTGGCAAGTCGAGTACCGTGACCTGTATTGTGTGTCGCGCCGTCGTAATCACGGGTAAAATACACATTTTGGTCGATTGGGTTTGGATCTAATCCCCAGCCTGCATCACTGGCTAAGTCCATCCCTTCAACAACCACATCTGTTGGAAAACCATCAAATGCATTAACGGCATTCTCCATTGCTGTTGCATAGGATTCATCGCTGCCATCGCCGCCAAGTCCTGTATGGGTATAATCAACACCACTACCAATGATGGCAACTTTAACGCCTTCACCCGCTGTCATGTCGTCAGAAAATGCTGGCGCAGAAGCTGGAGTGATAGAGTTAATCGAAGGACTTGTTGCTGTACGAAGTGCATTTGTTGGCACGCTAATAGGTGCTGCAGCCACAACCACGGCTTGTACACCATCAAGTTGTTTAATTTTTTCAATATAGCTGCTGTCGGCTTGTACTCGAATAAAGTTACCTACGAGTTTAGAACCAGGAAGCGTCTTGATATTGCCATCAAGTGCCATGATGTTATTAATCACTTGCTGCTGGCTTGCTTCTATTTGTTGTAGGCGCTGGGCAAATTTACTTTTGTTGTTGATAGTTGCTTTAGTTAACGACCCTTTATCAGATAAGTAAACATATAAGGTCGCATTTTCGGTTTGTTGAGCTGAGGCTGAGTAAGGTGACAACACATCAGACTGACTGGCAACGACGCTAGCTGCTGGCATCATTGAGGCGATTGCAATGCACGTCGCTAGTTTTGACTTAGTAAATGACATAGGGTTTCCCTTCAAATTATTGTTTTATATTTTTGCTTAACTTCATTTCTTTTTATTTCAAATAGAGTTGCCGCACTCTTAGGCTCATTGAGTCAGAAGTCCTCTGCTCAATACTCGTACATAGGTTTTCATTGAAACCACCACAAAGCTCAAGCAAATGGGCGTTGATTTTGTTTCTTTTATCTTTCAATAATTTTTCATTTACTTAATAAACAATAAGATAGCATCTGTTTTTTATTGTTGAATTTGGTGAGTGCACCATAAAAATGTCATGAAGCCCTGTTATGGAGTTAAAAGAGAATATATCGCTAAAATTGGATACATTTAGATACAGTTTGTTTTTGTAAGTTTATGATTAAAAAGGAATTGAAATAAAAGTGAAGCTTAAATGAAATGGAATAGTCGCTGTATATTTGCCTCAGATTATTATCTTCGAGTATCAAGGTTACAGACATCGTTATTGCTGCGAAATGTTGTCGTTAACAGCATGATTTATTGCCAAGCAATGGCTAACGAAAACAGATAAAGACGCGATAGATAATAATTAGAACGAGGAAGATATTGTGACATCGATATATAAGAAAAGCTTAATTGTAGCAGCGCTAACGCTGGCATTTAGCCCTAACTTGCAAGCGAAAGTGATTGATACCCGAGGTCTTGATACCGATAGTGGTCAGCGAGGATACCAACCAACGACCAAGAATCCACGTCAAATTGATAACCTTTATATAGTGTTATTAGATGACCAGCCCCTAGCGACTTATCACGGTGATAAAGGGGATCTTAAGGCCACAAGCATTTTAGCTAACCCATCAAATTCCCGAGCTAAAACAGGCGTGCTGAATGTTAACAGTGCAGTGAGTCAGCAATATATTCAATACCTTAATACCCAGCGTAGTAAAACATTGTCTCTGGCGAAATCAACATTGAACCGCCAATTGGCTGTGCATGACGATTATCAAATTGCCTTAAACGGTTTCAGTACTGAGTTATCAGAAAAAGAAGCGCAAATGCTGGCTTCTGTTGCGGGTGTAAAAAGCGTTCAAAAAGTCGAACTACGTCATTTGAATACTGACTCTGGGCCAAAGCATATCCAAGCGCCAAGTGCTTGGGATGGCTCAGCAACAGGCGTTTCTAGTATGGGTGAAGGCGTCATCGTCGCAATCATGGATACTGGGATTAACCATACAAGTGCTTCTTTTGCTGATATTGGTGGTGATGGTTATGACCACACAAACCCACTCGGAGAAGGTACCTACTTAGGTCATTGTAGTGATTCTGATTTAGCGCATTATTGTAATGACAAATTGATTGGTATTTGGGCGCATGAAGCTCTTTTAGACGACTATACCCCAGAAGGGGACGACCGAATTGGTATTGACCATAATGGTCATGGCTCTCATGTGGCTTCAACCACAGCAGGTAACATCGTTAAAGATGTGACGGTTTATAACGCGGTTGGCGAAGAAGCTGAATTTAGCTTTGGTCAAATTAGTGGTGTTGCCCCTCATGCCAATATTGTGTCTTATCAAGTGTGCGCCGCCGATGCAGGATGTTGGCCTGATGTCACTGCATTAGCGGTTGAGCACGCAATTGAACATGGCGTTCAAGTTATCAACTATTCAGTCGGTGGTGGAGCAAGTGACCCATGGAATGACACAGATGCATTAGCATTTCTTGCTGCGCGAGAAGCGGGTATCCATGTTGCGGTCGCAGCAGGTAATGACGGCCCAGGCGCTGAGACCGTTGGTTCACCGGGTAATGCGCCTTGGCTTACCACCGTCGCCGCTTATACACATGATCGTAGCTTCACAGACAAGGAAGTCACCTTTACAGGCGGAGATTACGATCTTGAGCCATTAACAGGTAAAGGCGCAACAAGCGGTATCTCTGGCGAAATCATTAGTGCTGAAGATTTAGGCATGGCAGGCTGTCTTGAGCCTTTTGACGCTGACACAGTAACCGGAAAAATTGTTGTATGCGAGCGAGGAGATATAGCAAGGGTAGCTAAGGGGACTAATGTTCGTGCTGGTGGCGCTGCTGGTTTAGTCTTGATTAACTTAGAGGGTGGCGCTGAGACAGTCGATGCTGATTTACACGTCTTACCCGCAGTACATTTAGATGCTGATCAAGGTGCACTACTGACGGATTGGCTATCGTCTGGTTCTGATCATACTGTGAGTTTTAATGCGTCAGTACTTGAAAGCGATCCTGCTAAAGCAGATATTGCAGCGGAATTTACCTCACGAGGCCCTGAGTCAATAATGAACCGTTGGCTTACACCGCATATTTCTGCTCCTGGCGTTGAAATTTACGGGGCGAATACAGAGTACCAACCGTGGCGAGATACTGGAGATAAAACAGAATCTCCGACGACCTTTATGAGCGGTACTTCTATGGCGAGTCCGCATATTGCAGGTGTGTATACCTTAATTGCTGCTTTAAAACCGGAGTGGACACCGGCTCAAGCTCAATCTGCTTTAATGCTCAGTGCTGAAACAAACACATGGATGGAAGACGGTGTGACGCCATCCAGTTTATTTACAGGTGGAGCTGGCAGCGCACGTGTCGCAGATGCATTAAACGCTGGCTTGGTGATGGATGTATCGCATGAAGACTATACGTTAGCAGATCCTAGTTTAGACGGCACACCCGAGTCATTGAACCTACCTTCAGCATTAATGAGTAACTGTATGATGGCGTGTTCGTGGACAAGAACATTCACAGCAACAGCATCGTCAACATGGACTGTGGGCGAGTTATCTCAAACCCCTGGTTTGTCTATCTCTGCAACCCCTTCAAGTTTTACCCTTGCTGCTGGCGAAAGTATTAGCTTAGATATCACTGCAGCCATTGGTGAAGGCTATGCGTCAGAATATGGCATGGGATACTTAGTATTAACGCCAGAAAATACAGCGCTAACTCCCGCCAATATGCCGGTAGTGGGGAGCTTTGTTGCTGGCAGTATGCCTGAAATAGCGCAGTTAACCACAGGGCAGAATAAAGGTAGTGCTGCGATTTCTGGCATTAAGACCGTCGGCTCAAGTGATATTCAGGTTGGGGTCTTTGAGTTAGCTGAAGTTGAAGTGATTGAAACAACCATACCTCGAGACGACAGCGATACATCGAACTGGCCAACGAATGTGTATAACGATAGCAGTAAGTATTATTCGCAATTAGTGAACATTACGCCGAACACTAAGCGTCTTATTGCACGTGTTAAACATACCAGTTCACCGGATTTAGACTTATATATTGGCCGTGATAGTAACTATAACGGTAAGCCTGATAATGCACGGGAAATGGATCCTTTAACGTGTATGAGCGCAACAGAAACGGCTTATGAGTCATGTGAAATCAATGACCCAGATCCAGGTTCTTACTATGTCACAGTGCACAACTATGGTGATACGTCTGCGCCGTCAGATGTCGAAGATGATGTGGTGATTGAACTCGCTGTCATTGGCAAAGATGATGAAAGTGTAACTGTTGACTTTAAATCTGCTGTGGCAGCCGATGAGGATATTGGGTTAGTCCTTAACTGGGATAAAACACTTAAATCTGACACGCTTTATACGACTGTACTTGAAATTGGTACCGGTGTAGATGCTGCAGATAACGTGGGATTAATGCCAATTGAGTTATACCGAAAAGCAACCTATGCCCAAAGTCAGCTGGATGTCGAATCAGCAGATACTGGCGATATGATCACATTATCTATTGCGCTTGCAGACAATGACACTGATGAGGAACGCACCTTATTAGTCACTGCGCAGTTGCCAGTCGGTTTGGTTATCGAAAGCGACAGTCATCAAGGGAATGTTGATGGTGAAATGGTTTCTTGGGAAGTGGTGCAAGCGGCCAATGAAGCTGGACAAGAGATTGTCGTGGAACTTGATACACAAGCATTGGTGATGAGCCAAGACTTGGTATTCAGTGTCTCGCATACTCTTAATGAAGTGAGTCATACTGAAATGCTAGCGCCTGTAATGTTAAGTGGTGTACCTGTTGCCAAAATCAATGGTGAACAATCCATTTCGCTGACAGCTGATGAAGGCACGACAGTGAGCTTATCAGCAAGTGATAGTACCGCGCCTAATAGTGATGATGAGTTAACTTATGCTTGGAGCCAAGTGTCAGGCCCTGTGGTGACCTTCGCAGATGCAATGGTCATGGATACCGATGTAACGCTACCAGCGGTTGATGCTGATGCCAGTGCCGTGATTGAGCTAACGGTCAGTAATGGTGTTAAAACAGCGGTAGCTGCAACAGCAACCATTGCTGTGACTGCTGAAGTGATAGCACCAGAGCCTGAACCTAAGTCTGATTCAAGCGGTGGTGCAATGGGGTTATGGTTTTTTGTGCTGGGCTTGTTAGGCCTTAGACGCAGAAGTTAATCTCAGCGCAACTTTAATCTAAATTCTAAACTTTATATTTAAGCCGCTTCAATGGTGAAGCGGCTTTTTATTTGTGTACGCTTTATGTGATTTTATCTATAAGAACTGTCAGATTAAGTCTGGATTAATTGAGCTTAATCATCTTTTTTAGCTGGTTTTTATCATATTGTATGTCTTATTGGTTTTAACGTGTTCTGAATAAATAAGAAAAATAATATGAAGCTAAAACATAAGTTTAATCTCATTATTGTGCCAGCGGTTGTGTGTGGTTTTATGCTATTGGCAACACTGACTATTTACTTTAGTTTGGCCACCATGAAACAAACAGCTGAAAATACAGTAAGTGGTAATAGTGCATTGCTGCAAAAGAACATTGATAGTTGGTATCAGCATAACCAAGGTATTATTAGCGCACTCATTCGCAGCCCATATATACGTGAAACGTTACAAGCTAATAATGCTTACATAGACAATCGCATCTCGACAGGCAATAACGTCTCGGAGGTTGCTGAGCAACTCTCTAAGCACTTTGCGGCCTTAGCTTCTGAATTTCAATTTAGAAACCTCGCTTTACTCAATAAACAAGGTGTCGCCATCGCAGCAAGTAATCAGCAGCGTATTGGCCAAAGCTATCAGCAGCTTCCTTATGTTAACGCTGCATTTAACCAAGCAGATATTGTTATCTCTAACCCGAGAAAAAGCCGAGTAGACGGTAAGTTATTGGTCACTTTTGCGAAACGGGTTCAAGGTGAAGGGGTGTTATTTGCCAGTATCCCACTGGATAATTTTTACCATGACTTTGTTGATATTAGCCAACATGATGAGCATAGCTATGCGTTTATTTTATCAGCGCAATGTGAGCTTATTGCTCACCCATTAATAGACAGCCAGCGAGCGTTTGCGTCACACCAAGCATTGTGCAAACAACAAGGTGGCATCGTTGATTTTGAAGAGAATGGGGTCGCGTATCTTGGCTCAATCAGGCAACAAGCCAGTACGGGGTGGATCATTGTCAGTGCTACCGATAAAAAAGTTATGGCCGCAAGCCAGTCTCAATTAATACTGCTGAGCAGCATTGTGGCCTTAGTTTCATCATTATTGATCACAGGGCTTATTTTAGGGTTAGTGAATGCAATAACCAAAGGGTTAGGGACAATGGTCACCGCAGTCGATGATTTATCGGTAGGAGATAGCAATCTGACCCACCTTGATGCCAAAAAGTGGCAAGCACTATTACAACGCACTGATGAGCTAGGCCATATGAGCCAGTCAATGAAGCAATTAATTGAGATGCAAAAGCGCCAAGTTGCTGCGGCTGAAATTATCGCATCTGGTGACTTAACTTGTCAGCCGTCGGTAGCCGGTGAGCGAGATCTGTTAGGGCATGCGTTGGTTGAAATGGTGCATAACCTCACCTTGTTGACGGTATCGGTAAAGCAAAATACCCAGCAAATTATCAGTGCGACAGAAGATCTGAATCATCACAGCAACAGTCTGGCACAAAGTGCCACTGAGCAGCTAACGTCAGTAGGCTCGATCAGTGCAGCGTTGCAAGAAATAGACAGCCAGATCCATTTAACAGCTAACGCAACAGAAGAAATGAACCAAAAAGGTCAATCCGCTTATTTAGCTGCTAAAGCTGGTAATGATCGAATGCAAGCCTTGAGGGTCGCTTTACAAGATATTCATGTTTCAGGTGAACAAATTGCCACTATCATGCGAGAAATTACCCAGATTGCTGAACAAACTAACTTAATTGCACTTAATGCAGCCATTGAAGCGGCACGGGCAGGAGAGTTTGGCCGAGGGTTTTCTGTGGTGGCAGATGAAGTAAGAAACTTAGCAAGTCGCAGCGCTGAAGCGGCTGATAAAACGGTGAAATTAGTGCAAGTGTCGTTAACTAAAATGGATGAAGGTAATCTCGTTGCAGAGCAAACTGGCCTCGCATTCAACGATATTGTGGCTCACATGAGTTATTCAGCAGAGCAGCAAGATTTTATCGCTCAGGCAAGTAAGGAGCAGGCGTTAGCAACGTCGGAATTAACAGAAGGCTTGGCGCAAATAGATGAAGTTGGCCAACAAGTGGGTATGATTGCTAATGAAGTCTCTGAACAGTCTCAAGGACTGTCGCACTTAAGTACCAATTTAAAAGCTGCGAGTGATAAATTTACTATAATAGAAACTCACTAATGGAGTTATCGATATAACTCAGGTGATGTGGTTGTGGCTGGCTACAACTACCTCTATGAAAGTGCTCGTTAAATTGGCATAGGTACAGGTAAAGCAACAATCATATCCCGGTGTATATCGGTCGCGGCAAAAGGACTTATTGCCATGAAAGTGTTTCTTAATGTTTTCTTATTTCAGTTTCTTTGTATGTTCATTTGGCTAATACCTGTCGCTGGTGCGATGGCAAAACCCTATTCTTTTGTTGGTATCCAAGGGCTAGCAGAGCAGGAAGTCGGGGCCAGATTATTTGATGGATTTTGCAAAAAGTACCAATTAAATTGTGAAATTGAAATGTTGCCTGCAAGCCGAGCTGAGCTTAATGTGTGCGAAGCTAAAAGTGCCGGTGAAATCATGCGCATATGGGAATATGGCATTGATAATCCCGATCTCATTCGTGTTCCCACTCCTTATTACCACTTAAAAACGGCATTACTGGTTCGCAGTGATAATCGCCTCAATATATACTCGCTAAAAGATATCGTCGATGTCAATGTGGGAGTGATCCGTGGTGTTAAACATACCGAACAAATTGACGTAAACCCAGATAAGTTATTAAAAGTGGCGTCTACTGAGCAACTCATGCAGCTTTTAGTTAAAGGTCGTATTGATGTGGCGGTGACCAGTCGTTTAGATGGTGCAAGTACATTGAATAAGATGAATATCGACAATGTGATGATATTGCCTGTAGAGCTACAAACTTACCCCTTATATGTGTATCTGAACAGCGAATATGCCCATTTGGCTCCTATATTGGATAGCGCCATTAACGAAAGCATTAACGCTGGATTAATGGAGCAATGGCAGGTAGTCGCTGAACAATCCGTGATATCAAAAATTCATTAGCTTTTTCACTCATTCATTGGTTATGCTGACGTTATACCGTTAAAAACGTGAACTAACTGAACATATTACGGGGTGATAGCTTATGTTGAATAAAATGATAATTGCGTTGGTATCGTTAATGTTATTGGGATGCAGTGCGTCAGAGGCAAGCAAACAAAAAGCTGCACTTTATCAATTTGATGAGCTGACTGAAGTCACCAGTATTGATAACTTTAGGATGGACGGTTGGCGAACTATGGACAATCGCACAGTGTTTGTTGATAGTCGACCAAAACAAACTTATCTCATTGTGTTAAGTGGGGTAAATACGAATTTAACGTTTGCAAAGGCCTTGGTTATTACATCTCGCATGGGTAAGGTGACAGTTGGGTTTGATACCGTATCAACTGGCGACGCTCCGCAATTTAAAAGTCAAATTAAGAAAATTTATCAAATCGATAGCAAGGAACAAGAACAGCAAATTCGTGACAAGATTGCTGGATTTGAAAACATCAAATAAGCCTTTCAGCTGTTAATGTTCAACAAGGGAACTGGTTTACTCAAGTTGAGTCGCTGAGGTTAAATAGTGAAGATCTTATTAAAAACGGTTTTTTACTTGAAAACGCCATTCCCAGTCATCGACTTTTTCCCCACTGGTAAAAGGCACGGCTAAATCAATATGACCTACGCTACCATAGCTTGATTTTGAGGAGAAAACTCGCGCACCAATGCCGACACTGCCTATAGGGGAGCTGACCTCGTTGTTTTCATCAGGTCCGCCAAAGGCTTGGCCTATATCAACAAAGGTTGCCCAACCTAATTCAGCTAATTGGTAAAGGTTGATGTTGGGATAATACCTAACTTCACCTGTGAGTAACCATTGATTATCACCATATTGGTAATCATTGGGATACCCCCTAACTCCAGTGTCATCACCTAAAGCAAAAGGTTTATCAAGGTAATTGTTTTTCGAGGTTGCCAGCCGAGTTTTAGCGTAGGCAGTCCATTTAGGATGAATTTTATAAAAGTACTCAGCTTGAGCGCTAACATTATAAAAGTCTTTTTGGCTGGTATTGATGCTAGCTTGGCCACTGAAATTGAGTAACAGTAAGTCTTTTTCTAGTTGATAACCTCGGCTAGAGCTAACATTAAAATGGTAGCCGATATTATTCCCCTCACTAACATCATTGGTTTCAAAACCAACTCGAGCATAATGGCGCCAGCCTAAATTAAAATCCTCATTATTGTTGATCAAGTGAATATTGGTAAAAACCTGATAGTCATCTTGCAGGTATTCATAACCTATCCAAGGGTAAATAAAATCTCTATTTTGAGGTAAAGGACCATCGGGGAACGTGTCACTGGCTGCAAATTGATGTTTATCCTGGGTAATACCGAGTGTTACTCTTGAAAGATCTGCGTCTGTTTTATTTAATAACCAACCAAAAGACAAGGCGGCATAATCAACGTTATGTTCGAATTCATTAACGTCTTCACCATTTTGTCTCAAAGTATCAATACGTTGATCTGTTAAGTACTCTGCAAAATACTGATCCTTTGTGTCCAATGAGTAAAAAGGCTTAGTAAAGTACAAGTGGGTTGCTTGGCCATCACTGTTGTCATAAATATTGGCAGATACAGTGGCATGTTGAATAATTTTGAGTGGGGCGGTAACGCCAAATTTATAACCCGTTCTATCAGCATTAGATTGATACTTAAGGCGAGTTTTAATCCCAAGTCCCATTAAGTTATCTTCTTTAATCCCGACTGAATATTTGGTTTCACCGCCACTTGAACTTAGACTAAATGTGGGGAGTAGCGACCAGTTATCCCAGGTTTCAACCACCACGGTTTGCTCATCGGAGTCCGCATCGGGCGCTTTCTGGGCAACATATATTTTTGCATCACGTAAGTAAGGTTCAGCACGTAATAACCGTTGTGCTTCAGCAAACGTTTTTTGAGTGACTTGTTCACCCTCTTTAAAAGTGAGCTTGTCGAGAATAGTGGGTTCAGTGGTATTAATGTGTAGCCAATTCGCCCAATGATGGATAAAAAAGGCATCAGGGTCACTTTCGTCAAAAATAGCATTACTCTGCACGATAATGTTATCAACAGTAATGGTGTTATTTTGATTTGCTGTCTCACGGTCTTTATCGCTTTGATTGGGTACAGTTAGCGGTGCTTGTGAGGCTAATACAAGCACGGGAGACATCATGATGACTAACATAAAGCTCCAAGCGCAATGGGTAAGCTTTATTGATGCGTTCGTTGTTTTTATTATGGTTACCTATACTTATTTTAATGGCCACAAATGAGAAGTCTTGAGTGCTATGTATAATTGAATTAGCTAATTAAGTTATTGACCTAATAGCAATTAATTATTGCACGATCATTTTTAGTGCAAAGGTTTAGTGGCTAAGATTAAGTATGGCGGGTATTTGAAATTTCGCAGATTATTTACAAAAATTATTGGTTTGACTGAGAGAGTCAATAAAAAAAGGAGCCTCATCATGGCTCCTTTTTGATATCAGGGGAGATAGTAAGCAAGGTTTAGAAGCGACCGACAATACCGATACTTGCGCCAAAGCCATCTACATCAGAATCAAGTACTTTAGATACTTCAAAAGTTGCAGAGAAAGCGTCAGACATACGCAACCAGTACGCTGTCTTAGCTGCAAAATCATTATCTGAACCGTCGTCAACATATCCAAGCCCAACAGACCAAGCTTTAGTCACATACCAGTCAGCATTCAAATTGAAGATGTCGTCATTGTCAGTGTGAGTCCACATAGCGCCTAAATCGATGCCTGTTGTGGTTTCAAAGGCTAGAAAGCTGCGAATTTCAGCACCGTAGAATGACTCAAAATCATCACTGCCATCGACATAGAATGCCGCGACTTTCGAGCTGTCATTGAAGTAGTAACCCGCTTCGAATTGGTAAAGGTTGCCACTGAAATCGCCGATTTCAAAGCGATTGTATTCAGCACCAACAAACCATTTTGAGTCAAATACATAAGTTCCATCAATACGAACAGTGTCAGTATCTGCATCATCAAACATTGAGTAACCAGCACCAATATTAGTGGTTTGCGCTAAAAAACCATTCAATGCATATGGGCCATTATCTTGTGATACTGGCTTGATGTAGTAGCGGTAGTTTAGATCCCAAATACCATCGCCGAATTCTTCAGTATTAGCTGAATATTCAAGACCTGCTTCGTGTTGAAACGGAGCATCTTGTGCTGCGATTGCAGGAAGTGCGAATAGACCAGATAGTAGTGCTAAAGCGGTAACGTTTTTCATCAATCATTCCTTTATTTGATTATTATCGCTAGGTGATTCAAGCAAATAAGGACATGGAGATATCAAGGTCGGTTGATTCATCCATTGAACCTGAATTACGGCCTAACATCATAGTCGGTGCCGCATGCTTTCCTAGCGGCGCAGAAGGTAATACAAATCAGAATAAAAAGAAAATAAAAAATACGAAATAACATAAAATTAATTATTTATCATGATGTTATTACGTAATAAGTAATGTATTTGACTGATTAAGACATACTTTGAGGTAAGGGAAGGTCAAACCGTGTGCTCCTATATTAATAGGGATGACATGCTTTGACCTTAACGCTGAGATTAAAGGCTACGTTTAGGAGGCACAATCACGTTTGCAAAAATTAAACCTGCAATAAGTGACATAAAAATTAAAAATACCTGTGTGCCTAAATGAGCCTGGTTTAGCATGGTCTCACCTGAGATCATTGCATTTAAACCAATATAAGTTTTACTACCTGGAACCAAAATAACAATACCTTGAAGCAGTGCAATTGATACGGGTGCTTTCATCCAACGAGCATAAAGGTTTGAATAAATGCCAACAGCCAGTGCGCCAACAAATATACCAATCGACTCCCCTAGGTAAAGACCGCCTAACATAGCCGAGAAATACGCCACAATACCTGCGCAAATTCCCCAAGGTGAGTCTTTGATACGTGCTTTAAAGATGATAACCAGCGCCATAGACAGTAATGGAACGGCTGCCCATGAGGCATAGCGAGGGAGTAAATCGGGTTCAATATACACAGATTCGCCAAACATCACTTTACCCAAAGTCATGCCAAGTACAGCACCAAAATACAATTTAAAAAGCAGCATGATCGCATCCATGATCCTTGCTGTGCCTGATATTAAATCTCGAGCGGCAAGCTCAGCTAAACCAAGTGTGAGCGCTAAACCAGGGATAAAAATAATGATCCCTGACAAGATGACCACGGGTATATTGATGCTGGGATCAACCACCGCTGCAATACCACAGGTTAAAATCGCACAGACTACAGCCGCTAACGGTTCAAGCATTTCAGCGACACGTTTAGATTTTTCTGCCCAAAATACTAATCCGTAAACTAGTAAGCCCAGCATGCCAGACCAAAAAACATCGTTCCAGCTGGTATCCATTAGCATCGCAAACGCGCCAGCACTCACCCCAAAGGACAATAACGTTAGCCCATGGCCGTAAGGGTTAGGTTTATTGGCAATTTCTTCTAAACGCTCGAGTGCTTCACTCAGGGTACGTTGCCCTGTACTAAGCTCTTCAACCAAATCAAAGGTGCGCGCCAAAGAGCCTAAATCCAAGTCACCGGGTTTAACCCTGGCAACATGGTTATATTCTTGTTCGGTATCGTGCTGCAAGACAAAGGTCATTGAGGTGGGTGATATTAAAAAGTATCCCTCAATTCCTAAGGTCGAAGACACCGTTTGTAAGTGGGATTCAAGACGGTAAGCGGGCGTACCGAATTTATGCAGGGCTTTGCCTAATTTTATGATAAATCTGCGTTTTTCAATGAAGTTGTCATCGTTCATTAGGCGTGCGTCACTCTAGTTAACATGGGTAGTAGGTCAATGGCGCGAATAGTAACCGAAATGAGGTTGGCTGAATACCTAAAAAGCAGCAAAAAATTGTTAAAAAGTTGATAATTCCATTTTGTTTCAATGTGTATAGAATGAATACTCAATTGTAGTCACTATTTGGCTAAATGCCGTAAAAATAATAAAAAGGAAATATCACACATGTCATTGATGATTTCAGGGTTCTACGCCAGCTTAACCGTGCTACTTGCAATAGGTTTGTCCATCAGAGTGATTAAGCAGCGAAGGGTCAATAAAGTCGGTATTGGCACTGGTGGTAATGCTGATTTAGCGTTGGCAAAGCGTGTCCATGAAAACTTGCTAGAAAATGCTCCTCTTGCACTGATTTTATTCATGCTGGCTGAGTTTAATGGGTTACCTGCAGCAATATCGCATTGTTTTGGTACCGTGTGGATTGTGGCGAGATTATTACATGCCATAGGGTTAACTGCTGCTAAAGGCGGTGTTCACTTTGGCCGCGTTTGGGGCGTATTGTTAACTTGGGTTGTGATGGTTGGCTTAGCGATTGTAAATATTGGATTTTTTATTGGTTTATAACAATCAGTTTTAGCCTTAAAGACAAAAGTCATTGTTTTTAATAAGGTTATAGAAACCTATAAATAGCTTAAAAACCTTATTTATGCTGCTTTTTTAGTCACACTTAGTGTGATGTAACTGCTATACTCCGCCTCCAGAAAAAAGTTGGGTGAGTTGAACTAAACTTGGTTAAGTGCAACTCACCAGATCGATGATGTTTAATGTAGGCAAATCTCATGCAAGTTGAATCCACGCTATTTAATTACCCAAGATACTGGGCCGAATGCTATGGCACGGCACCGTTTCTTCCTATGTCTCGTAAAGAGATGGATCAGCTTGGTTGGGATAGCTGCGATATTATTATTGTCAGTGGCGATGCTTATGTCGATCATCCAAGTTTTGGTATGGCTGTTATTGGCCGAATGCTCGAAGCGCAAGGGTTTCGAGTGGGGATTATTTGCCAGCCAGATTGGTCGAATAAAAATGACTTCATGAAGCTAGGTCGCCCGAATTTATTCTTTGGTGTTACTGCGGGCAACATGGATTCGATGATTAACCGCTACACCGCAGATCGTCGTATTCGTAGTGATGATGCTTATACGCCTAATGATGAAGGCGGCAAACGCCCCGATCGCGCGGTTACTGTTTACACCCAGCGCTGTAAAGAAGCCTTTAAAGAAGTGCCCGTCGTTATTGGGGGTATTGAGGCAAGCTTACGCCGTATCGCCCATTATGATTATTGGTCAGACAAAGTACGCCGTAGTGTTATTTTTGATGCCAAAGCCGATATCCTAATTTATGGTAATGCCGAGCGTCCGCTGGTGGAAGTCGCTCACCGTATTGCTAACGGTGAGAAAATGGCTGACTTGCACGATATTCGTGGTACCGCAGTTATTCGTCATGAACCATTGCCGGGCTGGAAAGGCATGGACTCACGTAAATTGGATCAATTGCATAAGATTGACCCGATCCCAAACCCATATGGTGCAGATGATGTTGGCTGTGAAAAACTGTCAGGGCCAACTGATAAGAAAATTTTTGATAATGATGCGCCAAAAGCTATCAGTGTCCAGCCGCCAAGACCCAAGCCATGGGAAAAAACTTACGTACTATTGCCAGCCTATGAAAAAGTCGCTGATGATAAATATTTATACGCTCATGCATCACGTATTTTGCATCAAGAGCAAAACCCAGGCTGTGCGCGTGCGTTATTTCAAGCCCAAGGAAATCGCTCTGTTTGGGTCAATCCGCCAGCTTGGCCATTGAATACTGACGAAATGGACGCAGTATTTGATTTGCCGTATCAACGAGTGCCGCACCCAAGTTACGGCAAGGCGAAAATTCCTGCATATGACATGATTAAAACCTCGATTAACATTATGCGAGGGTGTTTTGGTGGTTGTTCGTTCTGTTCGATTACAGAACACGAAGGGCGCATTATTCAAAGTCGTTCACAAGAATCAATCATCAAAGAAATCAAAGATATTCAAGAAAAAGTACCTGGGTTTACTGGGGTGATTTCAGATCTTGGTGGGCCAACGGCGAACATGTATCGTCTTGGCTGCACCAGCGTAAAAGCGGAAACAACGTGTCGTCGTTTATCCTGTGTTTATCCAAGTATCTGTGGCCATTTAGGGACAGATCATAAACACACCATTGATTTATACCGAGCAGCACGTGACGTCCCAGGAATTAAAAAGGTACTGATTGCCTCTGGTGTACGTTATGACTTAGCCACTGAAGATCCACGCTATGTTAAAGAGCTGGCTAAACACCATGTTGGTGGCTATTTAAAAATTGCCCCAGAGCATACCGAAGATGGCCCACTCAGTAAGATGATGAAGCCGGGTATGGGCAGTTATCATAAGTTTAAAGAGTTATTTGATTTTTACTCTAAAGAAGCGGGTAAGAAGCAGTACTTGATCCCGTACTTTATTTCTGCGCATCCAGGGACTACAGATGAGGACATGCTGAACCTGGCGTTATGGCTTAAATCAGAAAAGTTTAAGCTAGACCAAGTTCAGAATTTTTATCCATCGCCAATGGCTAATGCGACTACCATTTATCACACTGAGCTTAACTCACTTAAAAATGTGAAACACAGCAGTGAAGAAGTGACCGTACCGAAAAAAGGTCGTCAACGTCGCTTACATAAAGCATTGCTACGTTATCATGATCCCGCTGGCTGGCCTCTTATTCGTGAAGCACTTGTTGCTATGGGTAAAGAGCATTTGATTGGCCACGGCGTCCAACATATTGTTCCGCCAGAAGCGCGTAATGAGCGCCAAGGCTTTGGTGCTAAAAACCGTGGCAGTAAGAGTGACGGCAGTAAAAAAGCATTCACCCGTTTTTCTGGTAATCAGTTTGATGATAGAAAGTCATCAGGCAAGAAACCCACACCTGCGAATAAAGCTAAGGCAGAAGGCGGCACCAGTGGGAGCGGGAAGTCATCGGATAAGGGTAACAATGCAGGCAAAGGCAAAACTGGCTGGTCACAAAAGAAAAAGCCGTTTAGCGCTAAAGGCACTGGTGGTGCAGGCCAAAAACAAGGAAAACGCCCTGCGAGAGCGAAATAATATAAGGCATGGCTATTGTTAGCTCTATGACTTAACCTTGTTACATTAAAACCGTCTTTATAGACGGTTTTTTTTCAGGTTTAATTAAACAATCACTGTTAGTGTGAATAAAAATAATGAGATCGATACTAAAAGGAATAATAATGAAAAAAATATTGATCGCTGGTGTAATCAGCAGCATGGCGCCTGCTATTGCAATGGCACATGCCCCTAAAGACAACCCACAACATCAATATTTTGATGCAATCGCCGCATACTGCGGTAAAGCGTTTGCCGGTGAAGTGACAGCTGGTAATGAAGCTGACTCTGCTTTTAGTAATAAAGCGTTAATCATGCACGTACGTGAGTGCAGCGATACTGAACTTAAAATTCCTTTCCATGTAGGTGATGACCATTCACGTACTTGGGTGATTACCAAAACTGAAACAGGCTTGCGTCTCAAGCATGATCATCGTCATGAAGATGGTACTGAAGATAAAGTCACTATGTATGGCGGCGATACTGCTGATATGGGCAGTGCGACTCAGCAGTCATTCCCAGTTGACCAAGAGTCGATTGATAACTTTAATGAAAACGGTTTAACGGCGTCAGTAACTAACGTGTGGCACATGTATATTGAGCCAACCACATTCACCTATCGTTTAACGCGTGAAAACCGCGACTTTAGAGTCGACTTTGATTTAACCAAGCCTGTGGCATTACCGCCAACGCCTTGGGGACACGAATAAGAGCTAATTAGGTTCAAGTTTAGAGATGAGAGTTAAAACCTTTTTTCATAATATGAGAAAAGGTTTTTTTATGTTTTTTACATTGCTTAATGTACATAAATTATCAGTAAATCAATAGTTAAAGTTATCTTAATAATTTTGATAAGTTTTCTTTTTAAGTATTACCTATATCTACAACTAATTGTTGACAGTATGTTAAATGAATGTATATTGTTGCAAAATTTTATTTAATATCAAGTGTTAAACTGTTATGAAAAATACATCATGGATGATGAAGCTGTTAGTTACTGTATTCTACTTTATTTCGTTTGGGGTGATTGCTGCACCTGGAGGCTGGGAGGCGCCAGCTACGCCTCTGCTTAGTGGTACGAAGTTATCTTCAGGGATTAGTTTAAATTGGAATGCTGCAGATAATTGTAGTTCTTTTAATTTTGAGATAGAAGAATCTATAAATAACTCAACTTGGGTAAAAGTTTTTAATGGTACAGGTAAATCCGATGGCGTAGCTTTCAGTGCAAGTTCATCAAATGCATCAAACCTAACATCAAGCAGTACTTTTATAGGTGGCGGTTGTGTAGGTACCGGTAATATTGCACGTACAACATACCTCTCTGGAAGAAGTGGCCCTGTATATTATTACAGAATTCGAGCTTGTTTGTTGGGCGCATGCAGTCAATATAGCTCTCCTCTTCAGCTTGGTGCACCTTTATCATTTCCAACTCCAGCTAGTATAACTGTTCCAACAGGTACAGTTAATGGTGAATTTTTAATTAAATTGAGCAAGGTCACTGGAGCCCTTAAATATGAGGTGCAGCAGCAATTCAATAATGGTGGCTGGGTAAATATATATAGTGGTAATAATATTGCTGTCGGGGTAACGCCATCCAATTCAGGAAGCTATAAGTATAGAGTGAAGGCTTGCTCAAGTGCTATTTGTAGTGGTTGGAGAACTTCTTCAACTGTGACCGTAATCCTGCCCCCTTCTAATCCCACTAGCATAACTGTTCCTCCATCTGACAATAATGGAGCTTACTCCATCAGTTGGTCATCTGTATCTGGAACAACGTATAACTTATATGAAAAAAAGAACAATGGCTCATGGTCATTAATCAAGTCTAGCACCACCGCATTATCATTTAGTGTTTCAGGTCGAACAAATGGTACTTATAAGTACTTAATTCGTGCTTGTAAGTCAGGTATTTGCAGTTCTGGGAAGGAATCGAGTTCAGTTACAGTCTTATTTCCTCCACAGACAACACCTGTCATTGTTCCTACTAATATCATTACGACTGGTACTTATGACGTCAGTTGGAAGCGGCCTTCTACAGCGACATTTTTTAATTTACAAGAGAAGCTTGGTAATCAAAGTTGGAGGAGTATTGGCACAAATCACTCAGGTTTGACTTATCGCATTTCTGGCAGGGAATCAGGTACCAATGGTTATAGAGTTAGAGCTTGTAATAGCTCTGGCTGTAGTGCATGGAGTGATACAAGAAATGTCACGGTTATGCATACTCCGAGTACCCCAACTAACATCAATGTTCCTACTACAACAGTAAAGAATGGTTCCATTGTGATTAATTGGACTGCCGTTGCTGAGGCATCACAGTACACTTTGCAAGAAAGTAAAAATAACAGTAGCTGGGCAACGGTCAGTAACTCAATTACCGCGACTAGTTATACTCGTACTGGTAGGGGAAATGGTAATTATAAGTACCGAGTGAGAGGTTGTAATGCTGGTAGTTGTGGTGGTTACAAAACGTCAGGAAACGTAACTGTTTTCTTACCTCCAGCAGCCCCCTCACAAGTGACGGTACCATCTTCAACTAGCTTTAATGGCAGCATATTAATTGGATGGAATGCTTCCAGCACGACCACTAAATATACATTGCAAGAGTTAAAGAGTGGGGGGAGCTGGACTACTGTAAGTTCTTCTATTCCATCAACTACAACTTCATATAACCGAACAGCTAGAACTACTGGCAAGTACAATTATCGTGTAAAAGCCTGTAATTCATCAGGCTGTAGTGGGTATAAAACATCTTCAGCAACTTATGTCGTCAAAACACCTAGCTCGATTTCAGTGCCAGCAAATGATGTTGATGGCGCATATACTGTCAGTTGGGCAGCGGTTTCAGGTGCCACAAGTTATCAACTAGAGCAAAAAGTTGGCAGCGGCAGTTGGACGAGTATCTACAGTGGCACCAGCCTTAGTAAAGCCGTTTCAGGTCTTGGAACAAATCAGTATCAGTACCGAGTTAAAGCCAAATATGGTTCATTGAGTGGTGGTTATCGTACCTCAGCAGCAACTTATGTCGTCAAAACACCTAGCTCGATTTCAGTGCCAGCAAATGATGTTGATGGCGCATATACCGTTAGTTGGGCAGCGGTTTCAGGTGCCACAAGTTATCAATTAGAGCAAAAAATTGGCAGCGGTAGTTGGACAAGTATCTACACAGGCAGCGGTCTTAGTAAGGGAGTATCAGGTCTAGGTTCGAATCAATATCAGTACCGAGTCAAAGCCAAATATGGTTCAGTTAGTGGTAGTTATCGCACCTCAGCAGCAACTTATGTCGTCAAAACACCTAGCTCGATTTCAGTGCCAGCAAATGATGTTGATGGCGCATATACTGTCAGTTGGGCAGCGGTTTCAGGTGCCACAAGTTATCAATTAGAGCAAAAAATTGGTGGCGGCAGTTGGACGAGTATCTACACAGGCAGCGGTCTTAGTAAGGGAGTATCAGGTCTAGGTTCGAATCAATATCAGTACCGAGTCAAAGCCAAATATGGTTCAGTGAGTGGTAGTTATCGTACCTCAGCAGCAACTTATGTCGTCAAAACACCTAGCTCGATTTCAGTGCCAGCAAATGATGTTGATGGCGCATATTCTGTCAGTTGGGCTGCGGTTTCAGGTGCCACAAGTTATCAATTAGAGCAAAAAATTGGTGGCGGCAGTTGGACGAGTATCTACACAGGCAGCGGTCTTAGTAAGGGAGTATCAGGTCTAGGTTCGAATCAATATCAGTACCGAGTCAAAGCCAAATACGGTTCGGTGAGTGGGTTATATAAAACGTCTTCGGTGATGTCAGTGTTGTTGCCTCCGGTTACTCCAATCACTATTTCAGTACCTACAACTATAGTGACAAATCGGAATATTGGTATTCAGTGGAGCGATGTAACTTCTGCAACTAGTTATAACTTACAGCAAAGTATTAATAATGGCGCATGGTTAAATATAGCAACACAATCAACGAATAGTTTTGAGCAGCAGGTAGAAGCTGATGGCGAATATAAGTATAAAGTTAATGCTTGTAATGAATCTGGTTGTAGTGGTTGGAGAGTTTCGGCGAATATAACAGTCATACTTCCTCCTGCATGGAGAACTACAGAGGCTGCTACAGTAGCTGATGCCGGTGGGAGTGATCGCGCGCCATCTGAAATTATCGATTTAACAGCTGCCGTGTTGAAAGGAAAATCAGGCGTTTCTGGTGGTCAAGCCAGTTATCAAATCCCTATTGATTTACCACCAGGTCGAAATGGTATACAGCCTAAAGTATCACTGAGCTATAACTCCCAAACTGGCAATGGTATTGCTGGTGTTGGTTGGTCACTTAACGCTGGCTCTGCTATTAGTCGTTGTGGTGCAACCTATGCGCAAGATGGGTTAACGCGAGCGGTTACCTTTAATTCAGAAACTGATAGGCTTTGCTTGAATGGTCAGCGACTTATAACTTCTGACGACTATGGTACCAGTGGAGCAGAATATCGCACAGAGATGGACACCTTCGTTAAAGTAGTGCAATCAGGAGAGATAAATTCAGCATCAACCAGTTTTAGTGTACATCGCCCAGATGGTTCTGTAGCAACTTATGGTGGTACTGCTAATAGTCGCTCTGTCCCCCAAGGGTTGAGTACAACATTGAACTGGAAATTATCTAAAGAATCTTGGTCTGAGGGGCTGAATACAATAGATTATCAGTATTCTGACTCTTCTAATGGGGAGCATTTACTTGAAAGAATTTACTACACTGGAACAGAATCGCAATTAGGTTCACGGAGCATAAAGTTTAATTATGAGGAGCGTGGTGACATCCGAATTAGCTATTTAGGTGGCGGTAAAATTAGTGCTTTAAATCGACTTAGTTCAATAGAAGTTTATCAAAACTCAAATGACTGGATTTCGCAATATGATCTCGCTTACAAATCTAGTCAAAGTAGCAATCGTTCATTATTAAATACGGTAATTCATTGTGCTAAGAAAGATGGTTTAACACAGTGTTTGCCTGCAAATAACATCAATTGGCAAGACCATCAGTATATCTCAGAGCCAACAGCTATTACGTTTGGCGAGGAAATACAGTTTGAAAATGTGATGGAGTTAAATGAGTTTGAGCCAATTGGTGATACAAATGGTGACGGTGTTCTCGATTGGAAAGGTTTTAATACTAATGCCGAGACAGAGATTGTTAATCAAAATAATTTGAGTTTTGATAATACATGTAAGTATAAAAATGATATTGCACAGTATACATGTATATCTTTCGATGCAGATAATGATGGTATTACAGATCTTTATAAGATAAAAAATGATTATTTATATATTAATTTATCAAAAGATAATAGAGGCCTTGTCAATACTAATATCCAATTAGAGGAGATGGGGAGCGTTGGGGTAAAATCGGAAAGGATTTTAGCCGCACAAGACTTTAATGGGGACGGTTGGGTAGATCTAGCTATACTGAGGTTTAATAATAAAGGCTGGGAAAGTCCTGTTGTATATCTTCATACTGGAGAACCGAATCAACCATTTAATCATGTACATCAAAATTTATATCAATTTGATAGAACAAATGACTTTTATTCCACATTTGTTGGAGATATAGATGGCAATGGGTTGAGTGATATTCTCGTATCTAAATCGACTTTTTATGATAATAGAAGAAATAAACATAGTCATCCCAATGGTGAACCCTCTCACTTTTTATTAAATAAAAGTACTCCAACGTCAATTATTTTTGAAGAGAAAGCAATCAATGAATCTGTTCGTTTAGGATTGAGTAGACCAATAAATGAAGATAAGTTTGAGAAATCAATTTTCCATTATTTGATTGATATAAATGGTGACGGAAGACAAGATTTTTTGAGTTGGGATACTGGATATCTTGGTGCACATATTAATAATGGTCGCGGTGAATTCTTAGATGTCATTAACTTAGGGGCTTTTTTCAATACCAGAAGTTACGATATTGATGTGAATAAAAGTACAAATGGAGAGCCAGACAATAGAACAATTTCCTATCCAAGGTATTATGATGCATTACGAATTGGTGATGTAGATGGTGATGGGATAAATGAACTTTTAGTGCCTGGTGAGCGAGTTGTTAAAGCTTGTACAGAAATCTACGACGGTTATCCAACACAAAAATTACGAACAATTTGTGGGGCGAGTATATATGGCTCAATAGAAGGTCCTGATAATACGACATCACTTATTCAAGCCAATAAAGCTGACAGATCGATTTACCAGTACGATGCGATATTTTTTGATGTTACAGAGCTAAACGATGTTAATGCAACGAGAAAAAGCACTCAGTTTTTTGGCGGAGTTCAACAAACTAATTTTATAGATGCTTTTGGTGATGGACTACTTGATTCGTTATTTGTTTACCAAAAGCCAAATGCAGCCTTTTGGTATGAAGATATAGACTCTAGGTTTGGTACGAAATATGGTGCTTATATTTCAAGAAATAGAGGCGCAGTTGAAGAAACGATACAAGATTCAAGCTATCAGCCTACAGATTTCTTAGCATCCGTTACCGATGGCATAGGCAATCAAAGCTCGTGGCGTTATCGTCCGCTCTCAACAGGCGAAGCCAGCGCAGGTCAAACCAAGATGTACCAGACCGACCACGAATATGTCGGTGATGGTTACATCCACTTTGGTTCTAGTATGTATGTGGTACAGTCCTTCGAACAAAGCAACGGTATCGGCGGCAGCAATAAAACTGAATACGGCTACAAAGGCGCTATGTATAACCTGCAAGGCCGTGGTTTTACCGGCTTTAGAGAGATTATTGAAAAAGATATAGCAAGAAATAAAACTGTGCAATCTGTCTTTAAGCAAAAGTTTCCTGAAGTCAGCCTGCTAGAGTCGCAAACGGTGAAAGTAGGTGGCACGACCGTTGCTCAAACCACTAATATTTGGGCTGATAATCCACAGCACAGTATTAACGGCGTGTATCACAACGTGAATACTCAGTCACTCATTGAGCATTATGGACTTAGTGGTAGTAGTGAGCAGCGCTCTAGCACCTTGCAAACAGTGGATGCGACAGATGTTACTGAAAACGGTAATATTAAAAAGCGCACCCAAACCGTGACCGACTATATCGATGGCGGTGCAAACAGCTATCGAACGATTGTCGAAACCAATTACACACCTGATATTGATAGTTGGTTCTTAGGTAAGTTTGCAGATAAAACCACCAAGAATAGAGTGACTTCACGTGACTGGGCAAGTGACCCTTATAGTGGGGCAGATGCTGAGCAGTCACAAACCATGACGGTTGATGAATGGCATCCATTGCACCATAAGCCTATTAAGGTTATCCATACTGCCAGCGGCAGCACCTGTGATCGGGAAGAGACCACGGTGCTGAATGACTACGGCTTGCCAACTTCGGTAACCATTAACGGTAGTACAAGTGATTGTGGCGCCATGGCCGCGCGAACAACTGGCTTTACTTATACTAAAGACGGTAGCTCATCTTCGAGCGATGGCTACTTGCCCTATACCGTGACTAACGCAAAGGGTCATGCGACTACAACTAAGTATGATATGGGGTTAGGCGTGCCGACGAAAGTTACTGCGCCAAACAACATGATTACCGAAACGCAGTATGATGCTATTGGTCGCCCCGTGCAGGTTGAACAAACGGGTAAACCGACCCAATACCTGCGTTATTTGTTAGCGCAAAAAGGCAGTCACGCCCCAAGTCATGCCAAACTACTAATGCGTATGATTTCAGCGGGGATACCGACTCAAGAGGTGTACTCTGATAGTTTAGGACGTCAGTTGCGCAGCGCCACCCAAGCATTTGATGGTAGCAGTTATCAATATGTGGATAAACGCTATGACAGCCTTGGCCGCCTCACCCATGAATCCTTGCCTTATTATGATGGGAGTCAAGCCGATTATACGGTGTTCAGTGGTTTTGATGCCTTTGATAGACCAAGTACTCGCAGCTTACCTAACGGTCAATCAGGCGGCTTAGTATCAACGTATACTTATTATGGCTTAACTACTGATATCACCGTTGAGGGGCGCACCATGTCGCGCACTTACGGCATGCAGGGTCAGCTTTATGAGACTGTCGATGCGGCTAGCGGCAGTAACCGGTTTACTTATGACGGTGCAGGCAGACCGCTTATCATTGAAGATGCTAATGGTAGTCAAATTGTTGCCAGTTATAACGGCTTTGGCCATAAAACGCAGGTTGTTGATCCCAACCAAGGTACCACCATTTTTGGTTATAACACTTTAGGTGAACTAGATAAGCAAACAGATGCCAATGAGGTTATGCAAACATTCTCGCACGATACCTTAGGCCGTATCACTGCAAAAAACATTACGGGCAGTAATGCCGATGGCAGCGCAAGTTACACATGGGATACCCTTAAACAAGGTATGCTTACCAGTGAAACCCAAAATGGAATAACCCGAAATTATACCTACACCAATGTACTACAATTAGCCAGTAGCTCAGTTAAGGTAGCGAGCAGTGTAGGCGGGGATAATGTTACCCGCATCATAAGCCATCAATATGACGGATTTTATGGTCGTCCTAAAGGACTTACTTACCCCAATGGTTTAACTCTAGAATATCGATATAACGATGCAGGGTACCTTGCACAAACTCGTAATGCTGCTTCACAGTATGTATATCGAGACATTACTCAAATGGACGCCGCAGGACATATTACTGGAAGCCAAATGGCCAATTCGTTGTTAGAACAAACGAGTGATTATAACAGTGAAGGCACTATGGCAAGTACTGAAGTTTCAAGCTCATTGGGCTTGTTACACAGCCATTACTATGATCAATATGATAGTTTCATGAATTTAATGGAGGAACGAAACGGTGCTACAGGCTTAACTAAAAGTTATGAATACGATGAGCTAAATCGTCTCGAAAAATATACTTATAGTAACGCAGGTTTTGCCATTTATGATAATACAACTCCGTTTGCTGCTACTGTAAATTATGGCTACGATACAGTGGGTAACTTGCTTAAAAAGACAGATTACAGTCGCAATACGGCTAACGCTTATGAATACAATAGCAGCTGTGCTTCAGGCAGTAATGCTGGGCCGAATGCGGTATGTGCTATTACTAAGTTAAATGGCTCGCGAGTGCAATTTAGCTACGATAGCCGCGGTAATTTAATCAGTGGTGATGGGCTTACCATGACCTACAATGCGCTGGATAAACCATTAACTGTGGTAGGGCGTGGGCCGAACAACACCAGCACTGGTTTTGTGTATGGCAGCGATAATATGCGTGCGCTACAAACCCGTACCGTCAGCGGCACGACTACTAAAACCCATTATGTCGATAAGCTATTTGAAGCTGATAACGATGGTAGTTGGCGCGCTTACATTGGTGATATTGCGTTATTGAGTTACACCCCAGAGCGCAGTCATCAGTTGCTGTACACCTTGCGTGATAGACTGGGTAGTGCAACAACCATGGTCGATCACCAAGGTAATATTATCTCGCAGCGCTACTTTGACCCGTTTGGCCGAACTGCCACGGCGAGTGTGGCCGGCAGCTTAGGCGATCTGATTGAGGCCAATGGTAATCGCCGCGGCTTTACCGACCACGAACATTTGAATGAACAGCAGCTAATTCATATGAACGGTCGGGTGTACGATTACAACATGGGTCGCTTTATGTCGGTGGACCCGTTTATTCAATCACCGACATCAACCCAGAGTGTGAATCCGTATTCGTATATTATGAATAATCCGCTAAGTGGGACGGATCCGACGGGGTATGCAAGTGAAACCATGACCGGTTCTAGAATTAAAGGTGTTGATACAGGTGCGCATGGTGCAGCTTTTGGTGCCAGAATTGAAATGGGTAAAAAGAAAGCAAACTCTGGTGCGAAAAAATCTCAAAAAACTGCGAAATCTGATGCAAAAGTGAGTAATATAGGTGGGCAGGAGAGTATTGCGCAACAATGGGGGGAGATAGTGGTACCAATGTAAGTCAAAACTATTCAATTGAGATTACAGGTACTATTGAACCTATTATTGGTAGCCCGACCAAAGGCTACCTGAAGTCACTTGTTAATGGCTTAACCATTGGGATAGTTTATGGAGACATTAGCTCCATCCCAGCCTTGAATGCAGACCCAATAGACAGTGCAGACATAGAAGCTTATAAAGAGCAAGCGGGAATGGAGCAGTACGCAACGGCAATACTTCCGGGTAATGCCGCTGCCACAGCAACAAAAACTCTTCGAAGTTTACCTATGCAACTTCATCACTTTGCGACCAATAAAAGCAAAACCTTTACTCCTGCAATGGAAAAGATTGCAGATAAGTATGGTCTCAAACTTGATGATATGTGGAATAAACAATCATTACCACACCTAGGTCGACACCCCAACGCATATCATCAATTTGTACTAGACGGCATGAGGCGCTCCCATAAAGAAGCAAGGGGCAATGTAGATACATTTTTATCAGGTTTCGATAAGTACATTAAGCAACCCGTACTTAATAACCCGGAACTGTTAAGAAAAAGCGGTTGGAAATAATTGATGAATTTTTATTATTTGCTGCCACCTGACGATTCGGTGGTAGCAACTATTTCAGATGAATGCGACATTGACTTTATCGATGAATTGCAAACAAGTGCTAATGATATTTTATTTAATATAAACTCTGATGCAAACTATGACATTCTCGCTAATGACCTTGGCTGGCCATTGGTTTCAAAGAGGGTAAAGGATGTTATAGACTCAGTTGTAACTGATAAGTCACACTACATTTGGCATAAAGTAATTGTTGCATCACCATGTAGCAGAAATGAATGTTATGTGCCACAGTTTTTAAAAACACATGATATTCTTGACACTTCGAACTCTATATTTGCTGAGGGAGGTTTTGTTGTTAAAGCATGTATTGAACCAGCTAAAGCTTATGGCATAGGGATATTCCCCATCCCCGGCTCCGATTCAAGAATAATAATATCGCACGATGTAAACCATGCTTTAAGAAAGAGCGGGATTAATACAGGGCATTTTGAAGCGGTATCCACAACACCACCTCAACATCACTAACCTTACTCTCAAATAATTGCCCACCGATCTCCGATCGGTGGGAACCCGCTTTATCCATCATCACAACTTCAGCATTACTAGCAATTTACCCGGCTGAAAACATTCCCATTTTGAGGCAAAAATAAATAGACACCCATAGTTAATGGCATCAATCGTGACTTCCTACTAAGCTTGATTTGAGCATTAAACAAGGAGGTTAAAAAATAAATAGACACCCATAGTTAATGGCATCAATCGTGACTTCCTACTAAGCTTGATTTGAGCATTAAACAAGGAGGTTATGATGCCGCGCCCTCGTAGAAACCAAATTAGTCTTGAAGACACCCCTTACTATCATTGCTGTAGCCGCGTGGTTCGCCGCGCCTTCTTATGTGGTGATGATAAATACACAGGTAACAACTATGACCACAGACGTGGATGGATTGAATCACTCATTCTTGAACTGACGGATGTGTTTGCCATTGATATCGCAGCTTATGAGTAAGACTAATAACGATAGAGACTTCTGCGGGCGTAAGCATATCAGACAGTCTATTGACTTCTGGCAGCAGAATAATATTAAGCCACTGCCATTGTTGGCAAGGACATGTCGATAGACCTATTTACAAGTGAATGTGCAACCCATTACGGTCGAGTTTCACGGTGCTCCACGAATTTAAGGCAATCAAACTGGCAAAGTAGCGCTTCAAATCTTCGGTTGAAAGGTTATCAGGACATGCATCGAAATAAGCTCTAATGCGCCTGACAGCGTAGCTTCGTTCAACAAGATCATTAATGATAAATCACAATCCATACGAATTATCGTACAGCTTATTATCTGCTTATTAGTTCTGAACTGTAATCTCATCACATCATCTATTGGTTATTCTTGTATCAAAACTGGTAATAACACTTCCTGTAAATTGGTAATATCATCCCTTGTGGGTTGGTAATGCAGCCTGACCGCTGGTTAAGTTTGTTATGTTATTTGGTCATGTTGTCATATCCATTGGTAGTGAATATAAAAACTATTCTACAACAACAGCTCGGTTTTTATATAAGGTGCTGTTTATATGATTTATTTTTATCAAATAGAAAATGTGTCAAGCCAATGCGTTAGTCTTTTTTTATGCTCTAGTTACTACCAATTTAGTTTTTTGGTAATGCTTGGGTCACTATTTTGGTTGACAACGATATGTTGTGGTGGTTATATTTTGTTTAACACAAAGTTATAGGTGTGAATAAGTTGTTAAGAGTGTAACTGTGTTAGGTAAGTTGTCTATGATTCTATGCATTGCAATTAATCATAGCTCTTTGATCATATACAACAAAGAGTTCTGCTTCTTTTTACAACGAAATTAGATAATTTTTGGTGTTAATTAGAAGCAAAGTCTTACCTATTTTTATTACGTTTTTCGGGGTTAGTTAAGTTCATGTGTAGGTGCGCCACTATATGCTGCGCATATAGGTATTCTAAGAAAGCGTTGAAAATATTAAGCCGAACAATACACGAACATATTCAACAAAGAGATCGTAAATTATCAAGGATTCCAATATCAACACATATAAATCTTACCGACATTTTCAAAGGAAAATGTGTGACGTTTTTGCTGCGCTAGTTTTTGCTTTAGCTGTTTTTAGCGCATCACTCAATGCTCAGGAAATTGAGGGGAATACGCTTATTCCTAAGTCACACACTAGCCTTGCTGAAGGTGTTTTACTGGGGGATTTGTCAAAACTCGATCCGCTTAAAAAGCCAGGTGAAAATTTTGACTTACTCGATTGGTCATTAACGTTGCCAACCGATCTCAACGAAGATAAAAAAGCTGATACCGTCTATGAGAAATCATTAAGTAAAGGCTTTAACTTAAAGCCATTTTTTTATACAGCAGATGATGGTGGCTTGGTATTCGCTTGCCCAAACGTAGGTGCCAAGACCTCAAAAAATACAAAATATGCGAGAACCGAACTACGCGAAATGCTACGTAGAGGTAATAGTCGAATAAAAACGCGTGGCCTGACTAAAAATAACTGGGTTTTCAGCAATGCGCATGGTTCGGCGAAAGCTAAGTCTGGGGGAGTTGAAGGCAGTTTGGAAGGGACTTTGGCAATAAACCGAGTATCTACCACTGGTGATGAAAAAAAGGTCGGACGCGTGATCATCGGCCAAATTCACGCGACGGATGACGAACCCATCCGTTTATATTACCGAAAATTACCTGGCAATTCGAAAGGGTCTATTTATTTTGCCCATGAAATAAATGATGGTGATGATATTTGGATAAATATGATTGGCTCACGTTCACATACTTTGTCAGATCCTGATGACGGCATCGCCTTAAACGAAAAGTTCTCTTATAAAATTTCCGTCGAAGATGAAGTGTTGTTCGTCACTATAATCAGGGAAGGTAAGCCTAATATTACTAAGTACTTTGATATGAAAGATAGTGGTTACAGTGCTAGTAACCAGTATATGTATTTTAAAGCGGGTGTTTATAACCAAAACAATGGCGGCGCTGATGGTGATTATGTTCAAGCTACTTTCTATCATATCCATAACACGCATAAAGGGTATAAATTTTAGCGCAGTTAATACATCAATTTAAAACTCGTAACTCGTAACTACAACTATTGGTTATATTTTTATTTAAATTAATAGGTTAGAAATTTTGTTTGGGTTTCGTCTGTTGAAATTAATATAGCGCTAATTTAAATATAAGAATTTAAGGCAGCCACCTGCTTGCAATAATAAATATAAGAATTTAATGGCAGTAACCTGCTTGCAATAATAAATATAAGAATTTAATGGCAGTAACCTGCTTGCAATAATAAATATAAGAATTTAAGGCAGTTACCTGCTTGCAATAATAAATATAAGAAGTAAATGGCAGTAACCTGCTTGCAAAAATAAATATACCAATAAATGGCATTAACATGCTTATTAAAATACTAAGGGGAAGTACGGTATGTCGACGAAGTTAAGTAAAAAAACAAAACCCATCCATAAAATAGGGAAGTTCAAGCTTTCACCTATAGCAAAATGGATGAAGCTTGCTGCATTTACTTCTGTAACCAGTTCTTTTGCATTTTCGGCAATAGCACAAGAAGCCGAAACTGAAAATCTAGATAAAGTTGATAATGATATAGAAGTTGTTGTCGTTACTGGTACACGTAAAACAATTCAAGACCAAATTTCAATAAAGCGTGAATCTACCACGGTTGTTGACGGTTTATCTGCTTCAGATATTGGTGATTTACCTGCACTTTCAATTGGTGAGGCGCTAGAAACATTAACGGGGGCATCATCTCACCGTGAAAATGGTGGTGCTACTGAAATCAGTATTCGTGGTTTAGGTCCATTCTTAAGTGCCACTAACATCAATGGCCGTGAAGCGACCAACGGTAGTGGTGACCGTTCAGTTAACTTTTCTCAGTTCCCATCAGAGTTGATGCAGAAAGTCGCTATTTATAAAACACAAGACGCTTCCATGATTGAAGGTGGGGTTGCCGGTGTTATTACTCTGGAGACACTTAAGCCTTTAGATTTTGGTAAGCAACGTTTTCAGGCTGAAGTAAAAGGTAACTACAACCCAGACCAAGCAAACGTTGACAATTCACTTCAAGGTGATTTGGGCTACCGTGGAACACTAAGTTATGTTGATCAATTTGAGTTTGATAACGGTCAAGCATTTGGTTTGAGTGTAGGTTTGCAGCGTCAAGATATTAGCCAGCCAGAAGCTGAATATAGAAGCTCAAGCCCAACGGGTTCATCTTTGTGGGCATGTTTGAATGATCCAACCGATACCAATACCGGTTTTTTCCGTAGCTCAGCGGGCGATTGTGAAGATGAAATTGTTGGCTCAAATAACCAAGGTTATAATAATGATATTGATCCAGACACAGGTCTTGCAGTAGATGATGGTAGAGAATACGCATGGACTGGCTCAAGCCGAAGCTTCCGTCAAAATGAAACCTCTGATGAAAGAGACGCTTTATTCTTTGCTCTACAATACCAACCCTCAAATAAATGGGATATCAATTTTGACGCGCAAATTTCAGATCGTACCCAAGCAGAAGCGCGTCATGATTTAATTTTCTTACAAAAGCGCGTTACACCGGGTGTAACGGGACAAAATCTGATCACAAACGATGTTGGCGGTATTCTACATTGGGAAGGTGAAGAACGCATCGAGTCTGCGGGCGAGCAATTTTCGCGTGAAGAAAAATATCGTGGATATGGCTTGAACGTTGAACATTTTTTCTCTGATGATCTAAAGATTAGTCTTGACCTTGGCTATTCTAAAACCAGCCGTGAAGAACTACAAATAACAAACCGAGGAAGAACGAGCTCTCGTCCTTTCTTATCTTGGGATTTAGGTGAATATATTCCTCATTTCACAGTGACTGATTTTGATGTGACTGATATTTCCAATTTTACTGATAGCCTTCGTACTCGTATCGACAGAGAAAATGTCCGCGACAACGAAATTATGGGTGCACGCCTTGATATTGATTATATTCTAGACAGTGATTTTTTTAGTAGCGTTCAAGCTGGCGTTCGCGTTTCTGAGTTAACATTTGTTCAATTTGGTGGCACGAACGGTAATGGCTCAAGAACGACATATAATTTAGATGAATCTGCAACATCGGCCATCGATGTACTTGAAGGTTGCCAAATAGCCTTCCCTGAGACTGATTTTTTATCCAGTGTTTCTGACGGTGATATTATCACCCATGTTGACAGTTCAGGTAATGTTGTAGAAAGCGGTACAGGCGCTTCGTGGGCAACTTACAATAACGAGTGTTTCTCTCAAGCAGTAGCAGCATCACAAGGCGGCGAATTCGCATACCCAGATGTTACATACGAGAATGCGGGTACTATTGACGTAACAGAACAAACTACCTCTGCTTACGCCATGCTTAATTACGACACTGAAATGTTTGGTAAATATATTCGTGGTAACTTTGGTGTTCGTGTAGTGGATACTGACGTTACCTCTATTGGCTTTCGAGAAGGTTTCGACGTTGTCACTGATCCGGCGACAGGTATCGTCGAATTAGTACCAAACGGAAGTATTGAAAAGATTGAAAGTGGTGGTGATTACACTGAAGTACTACCAAGCTTTAACTTAGTCGTTGATTATGATGACAATATTCTCCTAAGGGCCGGTATTTACCGAGGTATGTCACGTGCAGATCCATCTGATCTAAGTTATAGCCGCACATTCGTAACCGATGACTCGGATGACCCTGAATCAGTTGAAGACTTGTTGGTTGGTGTTAATGGTTCAGGTAACCCTGATCTTCAACCATTAATGTCATGGAACTATGACGCTGCTTTTGAATGGTATCCAAGCGATGACTCTATGGTAGCGCTAGGTGTTTACTATAAGCAATTCAATGGCGGTTACCAACAGCAAACACAGTTAGAGAATTTTATCGTTGACGGTGTGGAAGTTTCTTTACCTATTACTAATTCAGTCACTACTGACGAAAACAGTGACCTTTATGGTTTCGAAGCGACATTCTCGTATCGTTGGGATTTAGGCATTGGTGTGAAGCTTGGTTATAACTACGCCGATACAACCTATGAGTTTGAAGACAGTAACTACGGTAATACCTATACGACTGGTTTAGATGGTGTTGTTACTCAGGAAACCGTAGGTATTGTTCCTCCTGCTTCAGTACCTGGATTTTCTGAGCATGTATTCAATGGACAGGTTTACTACCAAATAGGCGGTTTTGATACTGCTCTTATCTACAAGTATCGTAGTGAATACTTCCAACCATACACTTCTAACGGCACAAGACTGCGTTATGTTGATGAGGCAGGTATTTGGGAAGCTCGTGCTGCTTACAAAATCAATCAACACCTTCGTATTAAAGTTTCAGCAATTAACTTGTTCAGTGAGCCTCGCAGTGATGACTTCTATACCCAAGGTAACTTGGGTCAAGTAAGTGATTACGGTCCTCGCCTGTTCGCAGGTGTCAGCTTTAAGTACTAGCCAAGTCTAGTACTTAAATAAAACAAGCTAAATTTGGAAAAGAATCTTTTTGGAGTCATAAAAATGAATAATAAATCTCTTTTATCGCTCATCATTGCGACAGGCCTATTAGGTTGTGGCGGTGATGACGGTGCTGAACTAGATGGAAATACTCGCGGTAGTATAGCAATAACCGGAAGCAATTTTATCGCTGGCGAAACAATCTCTGCAGCAGCTACTGATGCTGACGGAATTCAAGCAGACACCATTACCTATGTTTGGTCAACAGGTACAATCGGCACATCTTACACAATTACTGAAGCTGACGAAGGCACTGTCATTTCTGTTTCTGCTAATTATACCGATGATGCAGGCTTTACCGAAGGCGTAGGTGCATCTACACCCACTATCAACCCGACCTTAGATGTTTCTGCTAGCATTATTAAGGGACCTATTGATGGTGCAACTTGTGACATATTTGAAGTTGATGATAGTGGTGCTGCGGTTCTTCCTGAGCAAGGCACTGCAACCTCTGACACTTCAGGTGGCGTTACTTTTATCGACATACACTTCGAAGGTGCGGGTTTAATTGCGTGTACTGGCGGTACTTATACGGACGAATCAACAGGTTTAACCTTAGATGCTCCTCAACTAAGATCTGTAGTGAATGTAGTTGAAAATATTATTGAGACTGATGATGAGGGTGTGGAAACCATACTACCACCACCTACCTATGTTGTTTCTCCTTTAACCGAAATGGCTGTTCAAAACGCGGGTAGTGATTTAAACCAGTTTGCTGACGCAGCTGAAATAATTAATGCTCGTTTTGGTATTCGTTTTGATACAACAGAAGTGCTTCCTACTTTAGTTGGTACTGTTGAACTTGGTGCTGATGGTGCTGAAGATGCTGATAGATATGGTTCTGTGCTAGCGCTACTATCACAAGTTGATGCAGACAACGCAGACGCAGATTTATCTACCGTTATGGAAGATCTTGCTAGTGACGTCGCTGATGGTTCTTTTTCTGAAGAGTCTTTAGTGACACTTGAGACAGCACAAATTAATTTGCAAACGACTTCACAAGTTGCTAGTTCTGTTGATGAGGCGTTACTTGACGGAATTGGAGCCGCTGTTGGTTATAACAATGACCCTGTTGCAGCAATCATCGAAGGTGAATTTGGCGGTACTGTTCAACATACAGCTACGGATCCATTAACTGGTTCACTAACCATTATCGATCCAAACTTCGAAGAAGATGCTTTTGTTGCTCAAACTGATGTGGCACTTGATTATGGTACATTTAGTATCAGTGCCAACGGTAGCTGGTCTTACACGGTTAACACTGCAAATGATACTTTAGCGAACCTTGAACTAGGTGAGTCTGTAAGTGATTCAATCACTATCGCTTCTATTGATGGTACCACTGCTGAAATTAATATTCGTGTTGCTTCACTTACTCAAGTTGTAAAAATAAGCGATACAGGCGGCGATACGGGTGAGATTAGATTTAGCGTTGATAACCTTCGTCAAGGTAAGCTGACTGCATCTATATCTAAAGAGGTTGCGCTTGGTAGTGATGGAAATATTAAAGATGCCTACATTACGCTTTATGGCTCATCTGGTAGTTCTAGTGAATCGCTTATAGATTTGCGTATTCAAGGAACTCAAACTCAAGCCGACGGCACTGTAATTGACCCTCGTTTCTTTGTTCGAAATACTGACAGTGACGCTTACCCTGGCAATATAATCACTGCCCCATTTGTTGAAGAGCAGTTTTATGATGTAGAAATCACATGGGACTTAGATCAGGCAGATCAAATCACCGTGACTATTGATGGTGAAGTGATTGGTGGAGGTTCATTCTCTACTGCAGCAGTTGTTGACTCTGATTATACAGGCTTAGACCAGTGGTTCGCTGATGGTGTTAAAGCTATCCAATTTAGATTCGGTGATAATGATAGAACGATTCCTTTCGGTTCTTTCTATGCTGATAACATTGAAGTATTTTCTGATACCGCTGGCACTACAAGTATATTTTCAGATGACTTTGAAGGCTATGATGCAGGTGAAACTTTAGATGGTACAGACAGCAAATATAGCCTAGCTATTTACGCTGAAGTGTCTGTATTTGATGCAGGCGATGGCACAGAAGAAGCTACGCCAGCAGCATTCTTTGATTTAACTGGAAGAATTGCAAGTGATGAGGCAACGGCAGCAGGTGCTGTAAGTGTACTTGACCCAGATGATGGCGAAGCTTTTATTGTTCAGACAACCTTAATGGGTACATACGGTACATTAGCAATTTTAGAAGATGGCTCTTGGACGTATACACTTGATACTGCTAATGCCACTATTGCAGCACTTGTTGTGGGTGAAAGTGAAATCGATACCTTTACTATTGAATCTTTTGATGGCACTACCGCTGAATTAGCAATCACAATTACAGGCACAATTGTTGTTGATACTGGAGCAAACAATGTTGCCAGAATGGCTGATACATCATTAACTGCTGACGCTGAGTTACGTTTAACAACGGAGCCACTTGCTGAAGGTTCTATTTCTACAACCATTAAGCTACAAGCAATTTCTGGCTTCACTGCTACACCAGAAGTTTCTGAAGATAATACCGCTTACATCAGTATCTATGGTGGCTCTGCTTCTTCAAGTAACTTAACGGGTGAAATTGTCTTTGCTAAAGACGGTGCTGTTAAGTATCGTGATGCAAATAAAGATCAACAAACCATTGATGGCTTAACTTATTTTGATGATACAGATATTGATGTAGTTCTTGCTTGGACAGCAACAGGTTATTCACTTTCAATTGATGGTGGTACTACGTTCTACGGTCCTTATGAAGCAATCAATACTGGTACAGCGACCGAAACGTATCAAATTCGTATTGGTAGCTCTTCGAAAGAGTCAGCAAAAGAATTACTCGCTGATGATATCGTCATTGCTGATGAGAGCGATATGGCAGTGCTATCTGAAGACTTCGAAACTTATGCTGAAGGTGAAGATTTAAGTGCAATGTATTCAAGTTCTGCTGAAGCAACCGTTAAGACCATAGCGGGAAGTAGTGTAAATAAAGTTGCCCGAATGGCCGACACATCACTAGACGCTGACGCTGAGTTACGCTTAACCACGACTCCACTTGCTGAAGGCTCTATTTCAACAACCGTTAAGTTACAGGCGATTGCTGGCTTTACTGCAACACCAGAGGTTAGCGAAGATAATACCGCTTATATTAGTATTTATGGTGGCTCAGCCTCTTCAAGTAACCTAACAGGCGAAATTATCTTTAGTAATGATGGTAGTGTTAAATATCGTGATGCAGCAAAATCGCAGCAAATCATTGATGGCTTAACGCATGCAAATGATACCGATATTGATGTAGTGCTTGAATGGACTGCAACAGGTTATTCACTTTCAATTGATGGTGGCACAACCTTCTACGGCCCTTATGAAGCAATCAATACAGGTACAGCGACAGAAACGTACCAAATCCGTATAGGTAGCTCTTCTAAAGAGTCAGCCAAAGAGTTACTCGCTGATGACATTGTTATCGCTGATGCAAACGATACTGCAATGCTATCTGAGGACTTCGAAAGTTATGCTGTGGGTGACGATCTAAGTACGACTTACTCTAGTTCTGCCGAAGCAACAGTGCAAGAAGACTAATTAACTTGCAGTTGTAAATTAATGTTTTAAATAATGTGTTAAAAATGCCGCTTATTGATAGCGGCATTTTTTGTACTTATTTTGTAGACCAAACTGTGCTATTTGAATGCGACTTTCGCTCTTTTAAAAGTGATAAATAGCAAAGTATATCTATTTTTCCTCTTTATCTTTTTCGTCTTTAGCGAGTTTTTTAAATATCCAGCTATAAGCATTTTAATAAATAGGTGAATGAAATAACAGATTTTAGATAAAGCTTTTAGAGCGCTTGAGATAATTCAATGAAAGGCAACTATACAATAAAGAGTCCTTTATGCCGTACCTGAAATAACGGCCAAAATTGTTAACTGATCAGTATTAGGTAATAACTTGATTGATCTCGTCACTGTAATTAAATAGCCACCCATTTGCTTTGCTTTACTTTTACACTCATTATGCTTAAACATCTCATTATGCTTAAACATCTCAATAATATTATTGATTGTCGTTCCCATATAAATCAAGAATATGTTGGGTCAGTGTCTGACGAATCCCCACAAAAAGACAAATAGAAATAATGAGATAGGCAAAAACATGAGGAACATTCACGGCATTTGGTGATCAAATTTATCGCCAAACAAAAATTACCACGAGCAAATGCCATGAATGCAAAGCAAGTTTTATCAAAATGCCTATCACTTGTCACCCCAATGATGCACAAAACTCGTCGCCTGAGCCTATTTACTGCCATCAAAAGTTCGATGAATGGGGGCTCTATTTCTGTTACTGGTCTTGGTCGAGACATTGATAGTAAAGCCATGGAAAAGCACAAGATTAAGCGTGTAGACAGGCTTTGTAGTAACACTCATTTACATCGTGATATTGAGTTTATCTATAGCCGTATGGCCTATCTGCTAGTGGGGAATATTAAACAGCCAATTATTCATATTGATTGGTCTGATTTGGATGATCGTAAACAGAATTTCCTCATCCGCGCATCCCTTGCAGCTCAAGGACGCTCACTCACGCTCTACGAAGAAATACATCCTCTTAATAAGAAAGAGAAGCCAAAGACTCACCAATTATTTCTGACAAAATTAAAGACCATGCTGCCCAGTGATTGCAAGCCTATCATCGTCACCGATGCAGGCTTTCGCATACCTTGGTTTAGGCAGATACTATCGCTTAACTGGGATTACGTTGGGCGCTTTAGGAATAGAACACACTGCAAAAAACTCTCAGAGCAGCATTGGTATCCAGTTAAGAAACTGTATGTTCAAGCAAGCTCTAGAGCCAAATGGCTTGGGGAATTTCTATTAGGTGAGAACTCGCCATTTCAATCTCGATTGGTGCTTTTTAAGCGAGCAGTAAGAGGACGAAAAGATAAAAATGCTGTTGGCGATAAAGCTAGAAGTAGCAAGCGTTCTCGAGCCAATGCTGAGCGAGAAAAAGAGCCTTGGTTATTGGCAACATCTCTTTCTCAGTCGAAGGCTGCCGCTAAGCGTGTTGTTCAAATTTATGCGACCAGAATGCAGATAGAGGAAAGCTTTAGAGATGTTAAAACAGGCCTAAAATTGAATGATAGTGGTACTCGAATAATAACTAGACTTAGCGTATTACTAATGATTGCCTCCTTGTCTCAATTTACACTGTACCTCTTAGGGTTAGCGGTGAAATCTGCAGACAAACACTGGCAGTATCAAGCTAATTCAATAAAGCACCGCAATGTCCTCTCAAACCAATTTATAGGCTTGAGAGCATACAAAGATAGGCACTTAAAGCTGTTGAAATCGCATTGGCAGATAGCTATCAAGACACTAAAGGGCTTAATTCGGGAACCACAAGCATGTTATTAAATTCGTGGGGATCCCTCAGGGTCAGTGTAAACTTTAATTTATTACCATACATTTTCTAATCTCACAGCCCACTTTTATAATTTCTGTATTAACTTACTTTTGTACAAAAGTGAGCTAGAAAGAGCTAATGTCTTAATCGTAATAAAAGAACATGACACTATTCTCGTTTATTAGTGAATATTACAATTTGTCAGCTTATGGTTATATTTTATATCAGGATATGGTTATATATTTAAGCTAAGAGCTTGAAAGTCTGATAAGGGTTATGTCAGCTTATTTTCGCAGCGACAATAAGTTAAGTTCATATTAATTCAATCGGCAAGTTTCTGTATTAGATAACTCTTGCACCATCTGACATCATCATTGTTTAATCGGGCTGTTAACCAAAATAGCACTGCTTAATTTATCACTTTGTCCCCAATATTCTGCAAAATCCTCCAGTGTCATACCTGATTTATTCGTCAGGTTTGCGTCGCATTCATGGTTATATAGCTGCTTAATTATTGTAAATTCTGCCTTAATTACAGCGCCCATTATTGCAGTGTTTCCTCGCTTATCCTGTAAGCAAGCATTGGCGCCCATTTCAAGTAATGCTGATGTTGCTGATGGATGGCCGTTGTACGCTGACACCATTAAGGCGGTGTAACTTTGGTTATTACGTTGATCTATAGGGAAGCCTGCTTCAATAAAGTGGGTTAATACTTCAACATCGCCCGTTCTGGCCGCTGCAAAAAAGTAATCCATTAATAGCTGTGTTTCTTTATCAATATCTTGACTGGGCGTAATAGATTGAGCCGCATCATTCTTGCTCAAATCATCAATATTGCTTGTCTCTACAGGTTGAGCTGTTGAGTAAGACAATAATAAATAAGCCATAACAAAACTGGCTGAAAAGCCGATTTTTAATAAGTTCGGGATAGATTTTAATGAGGTTGACATATTAAGTACCGGTACGAATAAAAATGGATAATGGGGATGGCCTGCAAGACGCACTCTAAACGGGCAGAAAAGAGCACAATTACGTCTTGCAGGACTTACTCTGTTATTTAACGCTAGCCCGATAGCGTTAATTCAGTCCAATGAGAATTTAAATATTGGCTCTTTTTTTCACCTCTTTAAGGTTACCGTCAACAGCTTTGGTTAAACGTTCGCCAAAGTCTTTATCTGCTTGATAGAAGTAACTGAGCATTTGATGTTTAACATTTGTGTCTGCCACTTTGCCTAAATCGCCTGACAAGTTGGTGATAAGATCACTTTTATCTTGTTTGCTTAAACTTCTATACAACACACCTGCTTGAGTGAAGTTATCTTGTTTTGCAATCACGGCTTGTTGCACAGTGCCTGATAAAGGCGTGTTCACAGCTTTAAAGCTAGCGTCGTCACTCAAAGGCAGGTTTCTACTTGGTTGATAGTTAATATCAGACTGAGTATTAGCGTAATTAGCTGCGCCTTCTTGATTGTGATTGGTCACAGTCACTTTTGCTTGGTTAATCGGTAACTGAGATAAATTAGCGCCTAAACGGTAAAGCTGTGTATCTGCATAAGAGAAAATACGCCCTTGAAGTAATTTATCTTCTGATGGCTCAATACCTGGAATTAAGTTAGATGGTGCCATTGCCACTTGTTCCGTTTCTTGGAAAAAGTTATCTGGCACGCGGTTTAGGGTCATTGTGCCAACAGTGGTTTCTGGCACATCAAGCCACATCTTGGTTGCGTCAAGTGGGTTGTAATCGAAATTATTGAGCTCACTCGGATTCAATATTTTTACTTTTAAATCCCATTTAGGGTAGTTGCCTTTGCTAATCTCGCTGTAAAGGTCATCAGTTAAGTGGTTAAAGTTTTTCCCTTGCATTGCGGTGACTTCGTCAGGTCTTAATCCTTCAACACCTTGTTGGCTTACCCAATGGAATTTAACGTAGTTAACTTGATTTTCATCATTAATAAATTTGTATGCATGAACACCCCAACCATCCATTTTACGGTAGCTAGATGGTGTACCTAAGTTGGTGTAAACCCACGTTAGCATGTTAGTTGCCGTTCCTTCATGGCTGAAAAAATCGAAGAAACGATTAGGATCTTGAAGATTAGTGACAGGAGATGGTTTTAGTGAATGAACCATGTCAGGAAATTTAATCGCATCACGGATGAAAAATACAGGCAGGTTGTTACCTACAAGATCCCAGTTTCCTTGATCTGAATAGAAACGAGTCGCGAAACCACGTGGGTCACGTAAGGTTTCTGGCGAGCCTTTAGAATGGACAACAGTAGAGAAACGTACAAAAACAGGTGTAGTTTTACCTTTCTCTGCAAAAGGTGCAGCTTGCGTTAGCTTGCTTAAATCAGTACTGGCGACGAACTCACCATGGGCACCAGTTCCTCTTGCGTGTACGACACGCTCTGGAATTCTTTCGCGAGCGAAACGTTGTAACTTTTGAATCAGATGGACATCTTGCAGAAGTACGCTGCCATTACTGCCCGCAGTGATTGAGTTTTGGTTATCTCCTACAGGAGCACCATTGTCACGGGTTAATGTTTCTGCTTGAACACTAAATACCAAACTCATTGATAAGATTAAACAGCTTTTTTTTGTTATATCCATGGGATTCTCTCAATTAACAACTCACGCTCTTTCTGCCTGTTAATAATGTAACCGTAAAAAGTGATTGTTTGCAGCGGTATTAATCGATTAGTTGAATCGTTAAATGCTATTAAGTTAAATTAGCGCTGTTGAATGTGTTTGAGGCATCGAGGAAATGGAACTGAGTACCTGTTAGAAATCAAATGGGAATAACTGTCATCTCGTTATTCGTAAGCTTTTTGAGAGCGTTTTAGTGCTAGCCGAGCTCTATTTAAAGCGAGCTTTACTGACATAGGATTTTTGCCCTCTAATATAAAGGTGATAAAGGTAATAGAGGTAAAATATATTTAGATACCTATAGTTAATGGCATCAATTGCGACGTCCTACTTAGCTTGATTTGAGCATTAAACAAGGCGGTTATGATGCCGCACTCTCGTAGAAGCCAAATTAGTCTTGAACTCTTGCGAACGAGAAAACCTTATTATCATTGCTTTAGCCGCGTGGTTCGTCTTGTAGTGGCATAGTGAATTGGTCACTTAGTTAGAGGTGAAGTCTAGTCCTCTTGCTCAATTTGCTTTGATGATTTGGAAATAAACCTAACCCTTATTTGTAAAAAACTACCTGTTAGATTCATGTAGTTTTATTAGTTTTTAGAATTTGTCAGCTTATAGTGATATTTTATGTCGACTTATGCTTTTAGCGACAAATAAGCTCAAAAGAGTTTGGCTCTTATTTTAGAGAGTAAAAAGGCTGCTATTGCAGCCTTTTTAATGGGTGACAGTTTTATTGTTTAAATAAGCTTATTTCGCATCAAAGCTGAAAGCTTGACCGGCAATGGCCGCTTCATACATAAAACCACCTTTAGCCGCTGTAAAAATTGCCATGCCATTCATATAACTTGCTTTGGCTGCTGTGCGATTTCCAGCATTACCTGCAGCGGCAGAATTACCAGTCGAGCCAACTTGAGCGTTTGCACCAACAGTAATGGCGACGGCTGAGGCTTGGGCGCTAAATTCGAATGTGCCACTGGTAAAGTCGTCGTACGCAGCTTTATTTTTGAAGAAGATAAGCTCGCTGTATGCTTGTCCGCCCAATTGAAAACCAATAGACAGCTGAGATAGGGTTGAGTCACCAGTGTGGCTGCCACCACGATAGACTCGACCTGAACCATAGGCGGCGCCGATACCTACACCACCTTTACCCACCGTTGGATAAACGGCATATCCATAAGCATCTTTGAAAAAGCTCTGCACTTCGGGGGCTTTTTTAAAGTCAGCAATGGTCTTTGCGTATTTGTCAGCATATTTATCTGCATGGGCAGTGGTAGAAAAAGTAAGCCCTAACAGCGCAACGCTCAGTGCTAAGACGGATAAAATATTTTTCATGCTAACTCCTGTTAATCGATATCGGATTGGCTTCAGCTGTTATGTAGGCTCACTACTTGCTCATTAATGTTAATGGCAAATCATGTTCGTACTCACAATAAAAATGTGCTGAATTGATGCAAGTTTGCAAGCAGCATATCAAAGCCGTGAGTCAAAGGGCAAAAATAACGCCCTTATTGTCAGCTAAGGTTCAGCCTACTGACGCGAAGCGCTTAGGTACAGTCTTGATATGAAAGGCTGTTTTCTAGTCTTGTATACCTAGTACATAATAATCAAACCATTTCTTGTCCCATTCCATTTTGGCTTTTCGATGCTGATATCGACTTAATCCATGACCTTCATCTGGGTACACAACTAATTCAACGGGCACATTAAGGTAGTGCTTTAAAGCACGATATAACCCTTGAGCATGGCCTAAAGGCACACGTTGGTCGTGTTCGCCGATATGAATTAATGTGGGCGTGTTAATGTTATTGGCATAGGTCAGTGATGACGCTTTTTTATAAGCTTCTGGCTGTTCCCATGGTAATCCCTGCATAAAGTTCACTACATGACCTGGGGTATCTTCTAACATCCACTGTAAGCGTTGATCGAAAACGCCTGCACCAGAACTTGCTGCTTTAAAGCGATTAGTGGTGCTGATGAGGGCATTCGTTAAGTAGCCGCCATTACTCCAGCCCATCACTGCCATTTTATCTTCATCAGCGATCCCTTCAGCGATTAAATGATCAACACCTGCAAGAATATCGCTGACTTCAATATCGTGTTCTTGACCCACTAAGTCAGTGAGAAACTTATCACCGAATCCCGTTGAACCACGATAGTTTGGCGATAAGATCGCCCAGCCATCCGCCGAAAATGTGCTACGTCCGTATGAGCGATGTTGTAGTGCATAAGGTGTCGCAGATGTAGGACCACCATGGATTTGTACTATCAGTGGTAATCTCCCTTGCGACGCTTTATAGCCATGTGGAAGTTCTAATATACCCTCAACGGTAGCGCCATCGGGTGCTTGCCATTTCACGATGGAAATCTGTGGTAATTGCCAATGTTTTACTTGCGAGTTGATGTCAGTGATACGTTTAATTTTAGCGCGGCGATTATCAGCATCAGCAATAAAAAGGTCGCTAAAATGAGTTAAGCCATTATGGCTCAGCACGAGCTGTTTACCTGATGAATTAAAGTCATAGCTGCCGACTACGATGTCAGCATCTATGACTTTACGGCTATCACCTTGCTTGTTCTTGATAAATTCTGTGCAATAAATTTTTACTCGAGCAGACTCTGCACCTCGATAACAAATTTCATCACTGTTTGGACGCCACTGAATATCTTGTCCATTTAAGGTGACCTTACTCGGGCGAGAGAGCTCGGTTATGCTGTTGTTGCCTTTGGCGGTGTCAGCGATAAATAACTTGCCTGGGTGACCGTCAAAGTCGATGCGAAAGGCCAGTTGCTGATTATTATCATGCCAAGCTAACCCTAATAACCAACCGTAAGGTGATGGAGCTTGTTGACGCCATTGTTGATCAGCCAATACCTGATGACGTTGTTGCTTCACATCATAAATATCAATGTCAGACCAACCTTCAAGTTTTACTAATTCATTATCTTCGGTCGTAATTCGGGCAATTTTAGTTTGGGCATTATTAACACTGAATTGCCAGACTACCTTATCGTCATCAATTAAAGTTTGTTGTTTGTAGTGTTCTAAATCAAGCACATAGAGTGGATTTGACTGGTGTTCACCATGACCATATTGAGGCGCATCATGACGGCTACGCATCTCACTCCAGACATCGGTTTCTTCGGTGGTTTTATTGCCAGTAAAGTACAAGTTTTTACCATCACGGCTTAACTGAAACGCATTTACCCCTTCAGTTTCTTTGGTCAATGGCTGTAAGTCCGTACCACTATTAGTCATTCTAAATACTTGGTTTTTGCCATTCAGTGGCGCTTTTTCATGGCTGTCAGTACGTTTTGAGAGAAAGTAAATATATTGCCCGTCTGGACTCCAAACTGGACTTGCTTCATTTTCATTACTGAATGTGAGGCGTTGAGTTTGACGGGTTTTAGTGTTGACTTTCCATAAGTCAGATTGGGCTTTATCGAGCGTTTCATCCCAACGACTTTCTACCCAAATCGCTTCTTTACCATTAGGGCTAAAACTCACTTGTTTCATCATGGCGATGTCAAAAAAGTCATCAATAGTGATTTTTTCTAGTGCAGATTCGGCTGTTGCTTGAAAAGAAATACTGAGTAGAGAAATAAGCCCAATTGGGCGAAGGCGGGTTAATAACGTTGACATGGAGCTCCTTTCCTTATTCTTGATGTGTGTTAATGGAGTCGCTTTTCTGAGGCCGTATCTTCATTGATGATGGTTTGTAAATAATTCAATTCTTCAGAATTTAATAACTGCTCACTGGCTTTTTGTGGCTTGTGTGATTGATTCTGATTGGCGCTATTGTTGTTACCTCTGAGGTAGGCTGCACGAGTAATTTGATGCAAACCATATAAGGCAAAACCATAAACCGTTATCAGCAGTGACAATCGTGCAATGGTATGAGCTAAAACTGAAATAGTATCACCGAAATAAAATGGGATTAATACCATCACTATGCGCAGTACCCAATTAAGCAATATTCCGGCAGTAAGTATCAGTAACCAGCGCAATCTAATATCTTTTAAGCTTTGTTGGTTGGTTAATTTAAAGCGTTTTTTATGTTTATTGATGGTATTGAATATCAGCCCAAAGTAGATGGCACTTTGTAAAATGATGAACCCAGGCATGACTAATGCAATCGTGTTGATATGACGGAGTTCGCTAACTGAATTGACCACTTGTGTTGAAGCGGTGGGATCCAGCCCAATGTTGAAAAACACTGCAAACATAATGGCAATCATAGTGATTAACGTCGGTGATAGGTGTTTGAGAATATTACTATCTGATACCGGAATTTGCAGGCAAGCTTTACAGTATGAATAAAGTAAAGGCATCAATAAAAAGTAAAAGGGCACCATTAAGGTCAAAATGAAATGAATTTGAATCGGTGCATTTTCACGGGTGATTGCCCCAGTGGCAAAAAAAGTGCAATGAGCAAAAATAACGAGCCTAATAAACGATTACTTTGTGTCGTGCTAGGATCGCTGTTGGCGTATATGTAGCGCACATACAAGCCTACCCCGAAGCAATGAATACCGCCGAGTAAAGATAACCAAATATAAGCTTGCGAGAAAAACGGTCCGAGTTCGATCAGTTACCCCTTATTTCATTCTAAGTGATAATACCTCTAAGCGACTATTTCGACCAGTATCCTAAGCTTTTTTTTGCTTTCTTATGTGACGATTTGAAACGCCTTCAGGTGGCTTACCTGGTGCGGGTTTTCTTTCTGATAATAAATGCTTAATCGACATAATGGGATGGGGGATCAGCATTCGTGGTCCTGAGTAGATCATTATCTCTCGGACTTTTTGTTTCATGTGGGGTTTATAGCAATGAACTGGGCATTTATTGCATGTTGGTTTGTCTTGACCGTAAGGGCAGCGATCTAATCGAGTTTCGGCATATTCAAGTAATGAACGGCATTCCTCACACAACTCTTTACCTTGTGTCTGTTGATGATGAGCACGACAATATATGCCAGCCATGGCTGTCATTGTGTTGAGCTCAAACAGTAATTTTCCTGAGAGAATAGAAGATTCAGACATCAATAAATACCTTAGTAATTTACTCGGGTATGAGTAGTGTAACTAGCTTCAATGATTCAGTTCAATTTAGGTGATTATAAGCTTGAGCTAAAGCACAAAAATCTCAAAATTTGAATTTATCCCCACTTATCATATTTAATGGCACAAAAGCAGGATAAATACTTGATTTATTGCTGCACAATAGCTTATTAATACTAGATAACCTGCTCAAAAAAGCAGCGTGAAAATTAATCTCTCTTGAATAGACTTTGAGCTTGACTGCTTAGCTATTTAAATACACACAAACATGACACAGGTATGGTGTTATCAATGAAATATATTGTCATTATTTTATTAGTCTTGTTGGGCGTTTATTTGTACCGTCGAACGCAGAAGGTTGCTCAGAACGAATTAGATGAGAAAACATCTGCTCAACAAGAAAAACCGCAAGAAACGACAGTGTCAGAAGATGTGATTGACGTAGAAGCAGAAGTCGTGGAAGAAACAGCTGAAAAGGCTGTTGATGAGGTTGTCGTTGGCGCTAACACTGTCGTGCCAGAGCCAGAGCCAGAGCCAGAGCCAGAGCCAGAGCCAGAGCCAGAGCCAGAAGTTGTAAAAGAAAAAGAAAACGAAGAAACGGATGTAAACTTGCCTGCTACAGGTGCATGGGCGGGTGATGTGTTTGCTAATCTCGTTAGCAGTTTTGATGCCAGTGCAGATGTCACAGCGCAGCATCAAACGTTACTGAATATTATTGGTCATAGTTATAAATTGCGTAAACAGGCAGATTATTGCCAATATGGTGCGCAATTGGCCGATAACTATTTAGCTGTTTATGCCAAGTACCAGCAACAGAATAAGGTTGCTGCTGATGAAAAAGGTCCAGGCTTTATGCAGTTATCAACCATGCTTAATGATACTAAGCAGTTTGATAAAGCCATTATGCTATGTGAGCAAGCGCTGCAATATCAGCTAAGCGATGGAACTGTTACTGGTTTTGAAGGTCGAATTAAACGTATCGAGAAAGCAAAATCTAAAGCTGCAGGCTAAGGGCTATTTAACCTGTTGGTGAATACTATTTCACCTAGATTCAATTAAAGCGGACTTAGGTTCGCTTTTTTATTGCTAATATCTTTGTTAGTTATAGACATATTGATGGATCTTGCCATTATAGGGCGCGTTTGAGCCAACGGAGTTGCAATATCGCGCTACTTTTTGCTCGGCGAGTTAATGCTTCCCTTCACTTTTGAGGAAATTAAGAGGTTTTTTATGAATACCAAAGTACTGACTTTGTTGGTTTTATGCTTAGGAATATTCAGCTTGTCAGGCTGTATTCGTACACCTGAATGGACTCTTTTTTATTACGCAGATCAAGCTAAAAAGCCGGCTAATCCGATACAAGCGGATTATATTGCGGGTTATTATGACACGCTTGAGCAGTGTCAGTTAAAAGGCGATGGTATGTTACGCCTTAGTGGAAAAAGCCTTGTTGAAATAGACAAGCAGGCTCTGGAAAATGCTACAGCAATACCTGTAGCTATCGAAAAAGGATATCAATGTGAGCAGCTATGTCAGGTCGATGATGAAAATGTGATTCATTGCCAATAGCCTGCTTTAGGGAAGATGAATGCAGCTAAAACAAGATTTTTTTGAACAACTTGAAGGATTTTATTCGCAGGTTTACCCGCTGCCTATTAGTCAACCTCATTGGCTTGTTTGGAGTGATGACGCCGCGGCATTAATTGGCCTAACTAAGCCCACCGATGAGTTACTGATGCAGATGTCAGGAAATCACCAGATGCCTGGTGCGAGTTATTATGCGCAAGTGTATAGCGGTCATCAGTTTGGTGGTTATTCACCACGATTGGGTGATGGTCGTTCAATTATTCTAGGTGAAGCATTTAATGGGCAAGATGCGCATCCACAAGCTTGGGATATTGCCTTAAAAGGTGCAGGCCCAACCCCGTATTCCCGACATGGCGATGGCCGAGCAGTAATGCGCTCTGCAGTAAGAGAGTTTTTGGCATCGGAAGCGCTCGCAGCTTTATCTGTTCCTACTACACGTGCTTTAGCCGTTATAGGTTCTGATTTGCCCGTTTGGCGTGAATCCCAAGAAACCGCTGCTATTACCGTAAGGCTGGCAAAAAGTCATATTCGTTTTGGCCATTTTGAATATTTTTGTCATAGCGAACAAGGAAGTAAAGATAAGCTTATTCAGTTACTTAATTTTACTATTGCCCAACATTACCCGCATTTATCGCAAGATTATCACGGTTACAAAGCCTGGTTCACACAAGTGGTTAAAGATACCGCTGTGCTGATTGGTCATTGGCAAGCCGTTGGTTTTGCTCATGGGGTGTTGAACACAGATAATATGTCTGTTTTGGGCGACAGCTTTGATTTTGGCCCTTTTGCTTTTTTAGACACGTTTAAAGAAGACTTCATCTGCAATCATTCTGATCCAGAAGGGCGTTATGCGTTCGGTCAGCAGCCTGGTATTGGGTTATGGAACTTGCAACGTTTAGCGCAAGCATTAACGCCTGTGATCGAATCTGATGATTTGGTCGCTGCACTGAATACCTACCAAGCAGAATTAGTGAAGCAATACTTGTTATTGATGCGGGCTAAAATGGGCTTATCAATAACAGAGCAGATCGCCAATTCGGCAGAACAAGACAAACAAGATTTAGACCTAATAGGCCGATTTTGTGGGGTGATGCAGCATAATATGTTGGACTATACCAATACCTTTAGGGCTTTTGGTAACTTGGATGTCAATAGCGCTAAATCCAATATTGCAGATGAAATCATCGATAGGCCAACATTTGATGCTTGGTATAAGGACTATCAGCAACGAGTGGGACAAGTGACAGATATTGAGGCTTGGCAAGGTGCAAGAAACAGTGTCAATCCGAAATACATTCTGCGTAATTATCTTGCACAGGAAGCCATTGTCGCCGCAGAAGATGGAGATAATGGTAAATTGGTTGAATTACACCGGTTATTAACACAGCCCTATGCCGAGCAAGAACATATGTCACATTATGCTCAGCGTCCGCCGCAGTGGGGACAGGGATTAATTATGTCTTGTAGCAGTTAATTTTTATTTTAAGCATACGATAAGCCGAACAGTAAACATGTAGGCTTATCAATAACGCAGGTTTACCTAACAATATGAATAGCGAAAAGCCCGTGATTGGCTTGCATTCAATCGCATTAGATAAAGAGTCGCTCAGTATTTTAATCCGTGCAGATATTGATTTTGAGCAGTTTGAACAATTTGCTGAGCCATTGGCCGCGGCGATAGATTGCGAAATCCGTGAGCAACAATGGGGCGCAGATAGACATCAATGGCTATTGAATTTCGAAGGCAGCCAGCTTTGGTTACATTACGAGTTTTATGGCGATATTTGTTGGATATCGACCGATGTCGCCTCGGATATTGAAGTGTTAACGTATTTAATGACGTTATTAACACCATTAGTCACAGTGAAGGGCGCAAATGAGTAATCGTCAAATAGATAACGATTCGACAGAGCAAGCCAATTCGAATAAAAGCCAAGATGCATCATTTGACTTTCAAGCTTTAACGCCTGACTTAATTTTAGATGCTATCGAGAGCTTAGCGGTATACCCAGAAACCGGTTTATTAGCTTTAAATAGCTATGAAAACCGTGTTTACCAATTTCGGTGTGATCGTGGGAATCGATATGTGGTTAAGTTTTACAGGCCGCATCGTTGGTCCGAAGAACAAATTCAAGAAGAACATGATTATGCGCTGGCATTGGCTGCAGAAGATATTCCTATTGCTGTTCCAGCGATTATCGATGGTAAGACTTTACACCACTATCAAGGCTATAAATTTACGCTATTTCCTTCTATTGGTGGGCGTGCTTTTGAGGTCGACAATCTCGACCAATTAGAGTCTGTTGGTCGCTTTATTGGCCGTATTCATCAATATGCTAGTAAACAAGCATTCCAATATAGAGAGCCAGTTTCATCAAAGATTTTGGGTGATGATGCGTTGGCGTATTTACAGCAATCTGGTCAAGTGGCTGATGGCATTAGTCAGCAGTTTTTTACCGTGGCAGAGCAAGTGTTAGATAAAGCTAAAAGTGCTATGTCAGGGCATCAATTTCCAACGATTCGTCTACATGGAGATCTGCATCCCAGTAATATTTTATGGACGCCCGATGGCCCAGGCTTTGTGGATTTAGATGATGCAAGGCAAGGCCCGGCAGTACAAGACATATGGATGATGCTAACGGGTGATCGATCTCAACGGCTGTTACAATTAGACGTCTTGCTAGAAGGTTACCAAGAGTTTTACGATTTTGACCAAGGTCAGCTCGCTTTAGTTGAGCCTCTAAGGGCCTTGCGCATGCTTCACTATAACGCTTGGTTAAGTAAAAGATGGCAAGATCCCGCATTTCCAATGAACTTTCCATGGTTTGGTGATATCAAATACTGGGAACAACAAACCTTAGCGTTTAAAGAACAACTTGCAGCGTTAGATGAAGCACCATTAAGCTTGATGGGATACTAGGTGTTAACTAACGTAGATTGTTACAAATGTTCTTGATAAGGTCTTGAGATATTGCAATAACCTAAATTATGATACGGTTTAGGTAATACATACATTAGCTCTGCGTAAAGCAGGCAATAGATGGCAAATTTTAAAATTAAAAAATAATTTAAGATTGCACACTAAAGGAAGCAAAATGAAAAAAGCACTATTAATGGCAGCAGCACTACTTTTAGCCCCATTGGCGGCAACTGCTGCAGATTATAAAGAAGGTGTACATTACACTGTGATTAATGAAGGCCCAGCAACGTCTAAGCCTGAAATTACAGAGTTTTTCTCATTCTTCTGTGGCCACTGTTATAACTTTTCAAAAACAGTTGTACCAAAAATTGAGAAAACATTGCCAGAAGGTGTTGCGTTTAACCAAGCACACGTAGAGTTTATTGGCCGTGAAATGGGCACTGAAATGTCTCGTGCTTTTGCGATTGCTCACCAATTAAATGTTGAAAAGAAAATCGAACATGCAATTTTCGTTGCTATTCACGATACTAAGCAACGTTTCACTAGCCAAGATGATATCCGTATGCTGTTTATTGCTAACGGTGTTGATGGTAAAGACTTTGATGCGGCAGCAAACTCATTCATGGTGAATGCACAAATGTCTAAAATGAAGCGTGATACTGAAAACGCAAAACTATCAGGTGTACCTGCATTAGTGGTTAACGGTAAATATCGTGTTGAGACAGGTTCAATTAAGTCTTATGACGAGCTTTTAGATATCGCTTACTACTTAACGTCTAAAGATAAGTAATCGATTAAGATTAACTAAGACGAATTATTGACGCAGTATTTGTTCGATAATTTGATAAAAAAATAGAGCCCGCAGTGGCTCTTTTTTTATGTCTGTATTTTGTACGGTTAATTGTCCAACCTCCTGAAAAAAAGCAAAAAAAAACCGTAGGTTTCAAAATTATTCATTTTAAAACGATACGGTGTTGAGCCAATTGGCTCGTTATTTACCCTGAGTAACGTTAAATACTCTATCAAAGCGTCAAAAAAATGGCAAGTGTCATTTTTGTGTTATTTCATTATTTGAACTTAATCGCTGAATTTAAGGTGAAAAATGTTTAACTTTACGAAACTCTTTGGGGATTTATATTGTCAAAGTGAAGTCATCAAAAACCAATAACAACATGCTTGAGGAGTTCTCATGAGAAGGTTCCCCGTTTACGCACCTAAGCTTATTGTCAAACATGCACGTATTTTTCTTACAGGGGTTATTTGGGTTAAAGATCTAGGTTGCTTAGAGTTTAAGAAGGGACGTTTTTTAATGCCAAAAAAAAGCCTGCCAAAAGTAAAGCAGGCTGTTTCAGAACTTAATGAGCTATTAGCTGCTCAGCATAATGAAGCTAATGCTATTTAGCTTTCGCTATTAAGTAATCCAACAAGACCGTTAACTTTGTCATTCCAAGAGTTGAGGTCTTGTTGTAGTTGTTGATTAGTCTCAGTCAACTGAGCGTTCTTTTGCTTCTCTTCTTCAAGCTCCATTTTAAGTAGCTCAGCATTTTCAAGAGTAGCCTGGATTTTGGCTTCCAGTTGGGACAATAATTCAAGGCTCATATCGGGAGTCCTAATAGTTTCTGGATGGAATGCTGATTCTAGCAGTGACTGGGGTTTAAGGAATAGACAAATCTGTTAAGTGGTTAAAAAAAGTACCAGTTTTACTACTATTTTCTAAGCTTTAATCACCTTGAGCTGTATTTAGGTAATTTTTTACTGATATCTAGCAGCAATCCCTGATGTTCAGTGTCCCATGAAAGTCTTACTCATTAGATAAACCTCGTTTTAAAACGGCCTTTTTTGGGAATTGTCATCTTGTGCAGAACGATTGACGGTTAAATGTCATCCACATTGTCCATTTGCTTGACATTACAACTGATGATTCATAGTCTGCTAGCTCTGTTTTCAAGGTGGTAGCAAATGGACATCAAATATAATTTAAAATCGTCACGCCGTACTGAGCAATTTCATCCAGAAGGTAATGTTGGATTTGGTAATCTCAGAACTGATCATATGTTTTTAATGGATTATCGAGATGGCCAATGGTGCGATCCACGTATCGAACCTTATGCTCCTTTTGAGATTGCGCCAGGTGCAATTTCATTGCATTACGGTCAGTCTATTTTTGAAGGCGCAAAGGCCTTTATGCATGACGACGGTGAAATCTATACCTTTAGATTGAATAAGAATGCGGAACGTTTAAACAACTCTGCAGATATCTTATGTATTCCTAACCTTGATGAAGAGATTCAACTTGAAGCCATTAATGCGCTTATTGATGTGGATCGTTTGTGGTTCCCGATGCAAGATGGCGCTTGTTTGTATATTCGTCCTTTCATTTTTGCCACCGAAGATCGTCTATCGGTGAGTCCTAGCCTGAATTTTACCTTTTGCGTCATTTTAAGCCCAAGTGGCGCTTATTATGCTGATGGGGTAAGCAAAGCGATTCGTTTGCTTATTAGTAAGAAGTTCCACCGTGCAGTATCGGGTGGCACTGGCGCATCGAAAGCGGCGGGTAACTACGCTGCGTCACTGCGAGCGGGCCAAGCTGCTGCTGAATATGGCGCTGCTCAAGTGTTATATCTTGATGCTAATAATCAACAGATTGAAGAAGTGGGCGCAATGAACCACTTCCATGTGCTAAAAGATGGCACTGTGGTGATCCCAACATTTACTGATACGATTTTAAAATCAATCACCTCGCAATCAATGCTGGAGCTAGGGCACCTATTAGGCTGTGAAGTGCGTCAAGAGACGATCATGCTAGATAAGTTCATTGCTGATATCGAGGCGGGTGAAATTGTTGAGGCGGATGGCTTTGGCACCGCAGCAGTTGTGTCACCTGTGGGATCGTACATTTTTGAAGATGGACGAGTGGTAACCGTTGGTGATGGTGAGGTCGGCCCGTGTATTAAGCGAATCTACCAAATCTTTACTGAACTACAAAATGGTCAACTTGAAGGCCCTGAAGGCTGGGTTAAACGTGTTGAGCGAGTGGCTCCTTAATACCTAGTAGAATACCTAGTGCAGGTGTTTTGACCATTAAAAAGGCTCCTAAGGGAGCCTTTTGTGTATCTACCGCATGCCTGTTAACTGTTAGTTTTTTCAAGTTTGTCTTGCTGTAATACGGCCAAACATTCATCGGCTGGCAGAGGTTTACTCAGTAAGAAGCCTTGGACTTGATCACAGCCTTCTGACTGCAAGAAGTCGAGCTGTTCTTGGGTTTCTACCCCTTCGGCAACGACATTCAGCTCTAAACTATGGGCTAAGGTAATAATTGCACTGGTTATTGCTGCGTCATCAGGATCTTCAATGATATCGCGCACGAACTCTCGGTCGACTTTTAACGTATCAATAGGGAAACGTTTTAAGTAACTCAAGCTCGAATACCCAGTCCCAAAGTCATCAATAGCAATGGTGAGTCCTAAGGCTTTAAGTTGCGACAGCACTTCCACTGAATCCTTTGGATTACCCATGATCATAGATTCGGTTAACTCAAGCTCTAATGCTCCAGCAGGTAATCCTGAGACGGCCAATGCGACTTCAATTGTTGAAATGATATCCGCTTTTAATTGTCTTGCTGAGAGATTGACGGCAACTGAGATATCTTCAAAACCTTGTTTATGCCATTCAGCAAGTTGATTACACGCTTCATCAATGGCCCAGTGCCCAATGGCGTTGATCATCCCAGTTTCTTCTGCCAATGGAATAAATTCAACGGGTGAAATAAAGCCAAGCGTTTTACTTTCCCAACGCAGTAGCGCTTCAACGCCTAAAATTTGCTTGGTTTTAATATCGTATTTAGGCTGATAAACCAGATAGAGCTCGTTACTTTGAATCGCTTCTTTTAGCCCCGCTTCAAGCTCAACATGACGGGTGGCATATTGGTTTAGCTCTTCGGTGTAAAACTGGAAGTTATTGCGACCTAAAGATTTTGCATGATACATAGCGGTATCTGCATACTTGATCAGTGAGGTACTGTCGTCAGCGTCATTAGGGAATAAACTGATACCGATAGAAGGCGAGACAGTAATATTTTTATCTTCAAGTAAGAAAGGCGCTTTAAACGCTTTAAGCACTTTTTCAGCAATGATGGTAGCCGCTTTTAACTTGGCGACCTCTTCCAAAATAATGGTGAACTCATCCCCGCCTAGACGGGCAACGGTATCGCCTTCACGAATAGCATTTTGCAATCGACTCGCAACGGCTTTTAGCAGTAAATCACCCACATGGTGTCCCATGGAGTCATTGATGTGTTTAAAGCGGTCTAAATCAAGGAATAACAAGGCAACAATTGATCTCGAACGATGGGCCTTAGTGATAGCTTGATTAAGTCTATCTTGGAATAAGGTTCGGTTCGGCAGGCCTGTCAATGGGTCAAAGTTTGCTAAAATTCGCAAATCTTCTTCCGCTTTTTTACGGCTCGTGATGTCAGTAAATACCGCAACAAAGTGGCTGGTCTCACCCTTAGTATCAATGACTTGGTTGATTTCTAGCCAAGCCAAAATACCTTTTTTATCTTTAGTTCGAATGTTGATTTCACCGGCCCAATGCTTTTTACGCAGTAGCTGTAATTCGACATTATGGTAGAAATCTCGAGAACGCTTTCCATGGGCGAGGAATAAGAAATGCTTGCCCGCGATGGCATCAGGCTCAAAACCTGTTATTCGACTGAAAGCAGGGTTTACTGAGCGAACACGGTAATCTAGTTCTCCCACCACTACGGCCTCATTCATACTGTGCAGTACCTGAGTGGAGAGTTTCAGCTCGTTTTCAGTTTCTTTTCTGACAGTGATGTCTTTATGGGTTCCTGCCATTCTGACCGGTCTGTCTTGTTGATCCCATTCAACAACCTTGCCTCGATCGATTAACCAGATCCATTTTCCCGCTTGTTTTTCAACACGATATTCAGCTTCAAAGAACTCAAGTTTACCTTCAAGATGTTGATTAAGAATTTTCGACACCCTAGGTTTATCTTCTGGGTGAATATTATTAATCAAAGCTTGATCTTCATTACCAAGGCGCAGCGGTGGCACCATGTCTGTTCGGTAGACTTTATTTTCACGTATGTTCCAGTCCCACATGCCATCACCAGACGCCCATAGCGCCAGTTTCAGGCGCTCTTCAGAGGCGCGGATACTGATCTCAAATTCACGCTGTTGTTCACGCTTTAGCTGTTTAAGATAAATCAGGAAAGTAATCGCCAGCATGATGGCAATACCATAAATGACGTAAGCTGCTTTACTTAAATAAAACGGTGGGACGATTGTAAATTTGATACTAAACGGAGCTTGGTTAAAACTGTTGTCTGTTAACGTGAAGCGCACCAGTAACTCATACTCTTTAGGTGCGAGACCTGTAAAAGTAATATTGTTGGTATTGTTAAGTTCAACCCAATCGTTATTGTGCCCGACTAATTTATAACTTAATTGGTGAAATCCTGGGTAATTGTATTCAAGCGCACTGACTTCAAAACGAATGACATTATTTGCAAATGGCATGGTCAGCTCAGGAGGATGAGATAAGTCATGCAATTGATGATGCTCATTTCCAATGGTATAGCTCGTAAGCGCTAATTTGACATCAGGCCTTTCTGCGGGCACTTCATTTGGGGTAAATTGGTTAATGCCATTAATCCCGCCAAACCATAAGTCACCATCTGCATCCCTAAACTTGACGCCACCATTAAACTCGTTGGCTTGCACACCATCAAAGACATTAAATGCCACGAGTTGATTATCAGGAGTGACACGAATGATGCCTGAGTTCGTGCTTAACCAGAGGTTTTGCTGGTTATCTTCGAGAATGGCATAGACCGTGTGTTGCTTTAATGATTTATTTAAGGCTTCAAAGTGAATGCTACCGTCTGCCAGTTCAATAATTTTGTCGACACCGCTATGGGTTGCCATTAAAAAGTCACCCGTGCTGGTAGCAATAAAATCACGGATACGATTATCACTCAGTGTTGATTCGTCCGCGGGTTGGCGAACTTTTAACGTGAGTTTTTTATCATCTGGCTTTAGCCTTACTAGGCCTGCCATTGTCCCAATCCAAAGGTTATTTTGATGATATTTTAGAGAAAGAATTGAGCGCTCTTGAGGTGAGTATGTCTCTTGGTAATTAAATTGATATTGATGTAGTACCCCTTCGCCAGGTAAGACAAAATACAGTCCATTACTGCTCCCCACCCATAAGCGCTGTTTGTCGTCTAACGCGAGCGAGCGTATATGCAAAGTGTTGGGAATAAGGTGGTCAAATGCCGGTAAAAAACTGAGCTGTTGATCCGGTGTCAGTCTGGCTAAACCATGATCAGTTCCGAACCATAAGTTGCCATCGGGCGTTTCAGTTATTGCATGTACCGTGATGTTTAATTCAGATTCATTAAGGTTTAATGCTGTGGCAAACAAGTCATTGTAATAATAAAATTGGCCTTGTTTTTCATCAAAGGTTTTAACTCCTGCGCTTTCGGTTCCAATCCATAGTCTGTCTTGGCTATCACGAAATATAGCTCTGATCATATTAGCCATTTTGGGCTTAGATGGGTGCATTTCATAAATATGATTAAAATAGACTTGGTTAAGATTAAGCTTGTTAATACCAGAATAACGAGTGCCTAACCACAATGTACCATCGGGCGCGAGCATGATGGTTTGTAAGTTATTTTCGCTGATTGAATGACGGCTATTAGGGTCATATTTATGGATTTTACTGCGCCACTGACCGTCGATTAAATCAAGTTGTATTAATCCTGCATTAGCACCAATAGCCCATACTTGTTGGCTATTGCTGATGACAAAATCATGAATTTCGTTAAAGATGGTTGGCTGCTGATTAGTCCATACGAGTGTTTTTTCGTGGGTGATGAGATCATAGCGAACTAGCTCGTTACCTATCGCGAACCAAACAGAGTCATCTTGAGCGTTAGTATGAATGCTATTGACTCTTAAATCTGCAGGGATATCTAAGCGAATGATGGTATTGCTATCAATGGCAAATGTGCCGCTTTGCTCAGTGCCAACAAAGATATATTTATCATCGACATTAGCGACATAGCTGATGCTGGGGTCAATGCTATTACTGATACTAATCTTGGTGATTTTATTGGTTTTTAGCGAGAGGGTATAAAGGCCTGTTTTGGTGCCAATCCATAATGAGTCACCAATTAAACTTAAGCTGGTTAAGCGTAAGTCATTTAGACCGCTTTCTAAGCCATAATTGGTGAACTTGCCAGTGGCTAAATCTAGTTTGCTGAGGCCTTGAGAGAAGGTCGCAACCCACAAGCTATCGTCAGGTGATTGCAAGATATCAATAATGTAATTACCGACAATGCTAGACGGGTCGTTACTGTCATTGAGAAAAATATCAAACTCGATTCCGTTATAGCTATGCAGTCCATCTTGGGTTCCGACCCATAGCATACCAGCCTTATCCATAAACAGTTTGGTGACTGAGTTTTGGTTCAGCTCATTAGAGCCTTCGAACTGATCAAACGATAATAAATGATTATCATTTTTAGGTGTGATTGCGATAGCTTGAATTGTCATTGAGATGATAAACATCGCAATGATAAAAGACGTGCTAAATAATGTGGCTAAACGTAAATTCAATCTGCACCTATAGTAATTAGAATAAACACCTAGTGATGTTGGTTGCATATTGTTAGTTAGGATGTAAATGCTTAACAAGAATAGTCATAGCGGAGAGAAATAACACACTATCCGTTTGTTAAATACACAAAAAAAAGCATTTAAATCGTCATAAGCAACCATATTACGTAGCTATATGCTTTATTTCAAATTACATTTCAGTTTTACGTAGGGTGGATGTTGCAAAAGCTTAATAGAGTTAACAATTTACTTAAAAGTTAACGCTATAAAGTAAAAAACACGCTGAATAGCGTGTTTTTAGTCATGTTCGATAATGCTATTAATTATCTTGTTTTTGATCAGGGGCATGTTGCTGGAAAATTTCCTCAAGCTGCTGGTCTTTATCGAACCAAACTTGATTTAACCAACGTTGAAATTCAACCCGGGTTTCAGCTTGCGAGAAATACACTTCAGAATCGACTTCTGGCACAGGCATTTGCTCAATACGTACGACAATCTTTTTCACCCGCCCTGACATGACTTCGTACAAAATGCCTTCTTTTGCTTTAGCATCAGCATCAGGATAGGCCAATGTCATGTTCAATAAGCCAGTAAACTGCTCACCCATAGCTGAAAGAGTAAACGCGATTCCACCTGCTTTAGGACGCAATAAATGACGATAAGGTGATTGTTGGCGACGATGTTTATCTTCAGTGAAACGGCTACCTTCAACATAATTGATGATTGACGTTGGGATATGGATAAACTTCTCACATGCTTTGCGAGTCGTTTCTAAATCTTTGCCTTTGAGTTTAGGATTCTTTTTTAGTTTGGCTGGGCTGGTTCGGTTCATAAATGGCATATCCAATGCCCAACAGCCTAATCCTAAAAATGGGACAAATATGAGCTCTCGTTTTAAAAAGAACTTCATCATTGGTACGTTGTTGCGCAAAATATACGTTTGTGCAGCAATATCAAATCCACTGACATGATTACTGATAATTAAATACCAGCCATTTTCATCCAGTCCTTCTAGTCCCTCAATGTCCCATTCAATTTTGGCGATTAAATTTAAAATGCCGCCATTACATGATGCCCAAGCCCACATAAAGCGATTCATTAATCGTGAAATATGGTTACGACCTAGAGCCACTGGCACGAATAATTTAATGATGCCGCCAATACTGATTAATCCTGCCCATACGACAGTGTTAATAATTAAAAGTAATGAACTGATAAAGAACAGTATCGGACCTGGTAAAAAACTTAGCATGGAGCTAAATACCTCTAGTTATTTTGTCAGCCATTTCGCTGATTTTGTTATCTTTTTCGAGCCATAGTTGATTGAGTTGATTTTGGAACTCAATTTTAAACTCACGATCTTTACTGTAGTCACCACGCATTGCGTCAGGAATCGTCGTCACTTGAATATCAACATGGACTTCATCGAGGCCATTACAAATATATTCCCAGTAGGAAGGTATTTTATCAGGATAATAAATGGTGACATTGACTAATTTATTAATCTGGCTGCCCATTGCGTCAAGGGCAAATGCCATTCCACCTGCTTTAGGTTTTAATAAATGACGATACGGTGAGGCTTGTTTTGTATGTTTGCCAGGATGAAAGCGAGTTCCCTCGACAAAGTTCATTACACTCACAGGCTTATGCTTGAATTTTTCACATGACTTGCGAGTTATCTCAATATCTTTCCCTTTAAGTTTAGGGTTCTTTTTAAGTTGTGCTGTGGAATAACGGCGCATAAAAGGGAAATCTAACGCCCACCAAGCTAGCCCTAATACTGGAACATAAATGAGTTGCTGCTTTAAGAAAAATTTCAAAAAAGGAATTTTGCGGTTAAATACTCGCTGTAAAATTAAGATGTCGACCCAAGATTGGTGGTTGGCAATGACCATATACCATTCTTTTTCTGAAAACTGACTATCGCCAGTTAACCTTATCTTCGTTGGGTGCAATATTGACTCAATCACACCGTTAACAGTGATCCACGCACTGGCACAGTTATCTAAAATATAACTGCATATTTTACGAATGATGTTTATTGGTAACACTTTGAATATACTAAATATAAGTATAGGTATTACCCAGAATACGGTATTTATTACATAGCAAATAAATGCTATCGATCCTTTAATTTTTGCAAACAGCGGCATCTAGCTCTCCTGTGAATGGAGGCTTATGTTACTCCGTGAAATGATTTGGCTCAATCCGAAGGACAATAATATCGCAATTTTTACGCAAAAATTACACGCTGTTCAGTCTGTATCATTGACTTACTATGATGATTGTCCGTACTCACTGCTGACTCAATCGATGCATCAACCTATCCATGGCTCGATATCCTAATGCTTGAGCAATATGGCGTCTTTCAGTTGTTTTGGATTGTTGTAGGTCTGCGATGGTTCGAGCAACCCGCTGGATCCGATGAAAGCTTCTCACAGATAAACCGAGCTGCTGTACACTTGCGTCTAAAAACTCTAAGTCAGCTTGGTTCATGTTTAAATGCTGTTTTAACAGTGAAGGGGACAGTTCACTGTTAAGCAAACCTGCGCGCGATAACTGTATCTGTCTTGCTTGATTGACCCTTTTGGCAATACTTTCACTGCTTTCAGCAGTTTGCTGGGGTTGGGTGAGAGTGCCTGCTGGCAGTTTAGGGACTTCGATTGTTAAATCAAAACGGTCTAAAAATGGACCTGAAAGTTTAGATAGATAACGCTGAATTTGGTCGGGGGTTGAGCGGGCATTATCTACATCGCCACAAGGGCTTGGGTTCATGGCTGCAATCAGTTGAAAACGACTCGAGAATTTTACTTTTGCTGCTGCGCGAGAAATGACGACTTCGCCAGACTCCATAGGTTCACGTAGGCAATCTAATACTTTACGTGGAAACTCGGCTATTTCATCTAAAAACAATATTCCTCTATGGGCTAGTGATATCTCACCTGGCTTTGGGATGCTGCCACCGCCAACTAATGAAATTGATGAGCATGTGTGGTGTGGTGCTCTAAAGGGACGTTCAAGAAAAGCGTTTGGTTTGATGTTTAACCCTGCGACAGAATGAATAGCGGCAACATCAATAGCTTCTTCATAGCTGAGCTTGGGCAATAGCGGAATGATTCGGTTAGCGAGCATACTTTTGCCGGTGCCGGGAGGGCCTAAAAATAAAGTATTGTGCCCACCTGCTGCAGCGATTTCTAACCCTTGCTTGGCCTGATATTGGCCTATGACTTCGCTTAAGCATAACTGCGGGCCTGTTGCTTCATCTTCAAACCATTGCGGTTGCTGGTCAACAAGTGGTAGTTGAGCTTGACCATGCATAAAGGCGGCAAGGTGCTGTAAATGGGCAACAAAGTGAGTTTGCTCAAAGCCGACTAACTCTGCTTCTCGTCTGTTTTCTAAAGGGATAAATAATTGATGTTGTTGGTTTTTGGCTGCAATGATTGCTGGCAGTATGCCAATACATGGACGAACCTCTCCCGATAACGCCAGCTCTCCAATAAATTCACTGTGAGCCAATTTATCCGACGGCACTTGGCCTGAAGCCGCTAAAATACCGATTGCAATGGGCAAGTCATATCGACCTCCTTGTTTGGGGAGGTCGGCTGGAGCGAGATTAACGGTAATGCGCTGCATGGGAAACTCAAAGCCGGCGTTGATTAATGCACTTCTAACCCGTTCACGGGCTTCTTTTACTGAGGTTTCTGGTAATCCGACTAAATTAAAAGCAGGTAATCCATTACTTAGGTGAACTTCGACTGTGACTTTAGGGGCTTCAACGCCGCAGCAAGCACGTGTGACAACGCAGGCAATCGCCATAAACAAATCCTTTTGTTTTTCGTTTACAGATATTTAATGACACTTAATGAGGTTATTAAGCCCATTAAGTGTAGCAGGTAAATAAATCGCTGTAGCCAAACCCCACCTATAACAAAAATAAGTGGGTTAGGATGAGTATTTATTTAATAGAATCAGAGCGTAAGGTTTTGATGCGTTCATCAATGTCGGGGTGAGTACTGGCCCAGTCTGGTATGTCGAGATTATGCTCAGCTTGCAATAACTGGTATAGCTCGACGATAGAGTCGGTATTTTTGTACCAAGTTTGAAGTTGCAATGCTGCAAACTGGTCGGCTTCTCGTTCATGATTTCGAGAATAGGTTAAGCTGGTCCCTAATACCGTGACACTGACAAGCATATCTGAGATCCCGCTGGCATCACCGACAATTAGCGCTGCTCCAACAGAGAGGATTGATGATTGTATTAACGTTGTGAGTACATGCCTGTGATGAACATGACCCAGCTCATGCAAAATAACCGCTTCAAGTTGTTGGTCGTTTTTCGCGAGGTTAATCATGTCATCCGTTAATATAATTTGACCGTCTGCGAGTGCAAAAGCATTAGCACCATCTTTGCTGTTATAGATTAACAAAGAAGGTTGGATTGAAAATACTATCTGCTCTTGATGCAGTTTATCTAATGTCTGCTGAAATAACTGCTGCAGTTCAATTTGTCTTTGTGGCTTGATTTGGCTTTCGGTGAATCCCATGGACTCCACTAAGCTGAACGTTTGCTCACCGACTTCTTCCACTACGGCATCCGGTAATAAGTGGGCGATGGTTTTAGAAGCTGCAGGTATGCCATGCGCAACAATAAAATACAGCGCAGCTAGTGAAACCAAGGTTGCAATAATAATCAGTCCAAGGTTTTTTTCTAGCTGGGCTATCCAGCTTTTTTTAGCATGAATGTTGAGCCATTGATTAAGCTGTTGAGGATCTGTTGAAACAAAAACATGTCCGCTGGAAAACGTGATATGACGAGCCATATTACCTATAGGATCTGTAACAGTGGTTTGGTCTAGTTGAAATTGCCCTCGGTGAACGTCAGAGGACAATGTCAGCATTCCATTTTTACCCAGCACTAATGTGGCTGGGTATTTTGTGGCTTGTTTAGGGGCAAGAATATGCCCATTAACTTGTTCTATCACAGCTTCATTCCAGCAAACCTTGGCATTGCTAAACTATGCCAATATTAATATCAAAGGCATCTGCCACTTCATCTGCCACAGCGGTGCTACTTTGCTCATTATGGTCATGAGCTGTGAAAGCATCTAAGTTTCCTTCAACTGCAGTGACTTCTGCCATGTACTTAGCAAAACGGACATCAGCCCAAGCTTTACCCATGCCAAAGGTGAACATAACAAGCAGTAGATTAGTGACAACTAAGAATAAGAAACTTGAGGTTTTCATTGTCGATGTCATTTGTAAGTCATCATTAATAGATGTTTGGCTAAAGACATAATTGCGAACACAGACTTGAACATAGGCTGCGATGAGCATTGATAGAATAAACATGAAGAAGTATCCGAAGAACACCATGCCTATCAACGAAGCATTATTTTTAAATGCTTCTTCAGAGGCGCCACTTTGAATTAGCTCAACAATCGACCCCATCATGCCAAAAGCAAATGCAAAAACTGAAAAAAGTAAGCCTGCACCGAAGAATAACCCAATGGCGGTGACGGCAATTTTGGCATACTGATTGATTTCAAGTTTGGCATTAAATGCCTTATCACCATAGCGATAACCATTGATTAAGTATTGCGCCATTCCAGCGCTAACCCAAGCGTAAGAATAAATAGCAGCAACAAAGAAAAATACCACGCCTGCGGTAATTGCAATGCCGATAGCAATGGGGTTATCTGTCATTAATCTTGTAACAACACCAATACCAAATCCACCCGCGACAACAATAATATATGCCGCAATGGGTTTTAGCAGTAGATTGATATATGCACCGCCATAAGAGCCAGCAAAATCAAATCTAACATTGCGAAAACGTGTCATACGAGCATCAAAACGGGCATTTCTAACGGCTAGAAATGGTACTGCTAACATGAATATGATGGCTAATGCGACAGCGACAGGAGGCATAGTGCTACTGAGCACTGACCATGTAATCAATAAGAATACGGCAATAATTCGGCCAATTAAGATTTGCATTGGCTTGGCAAGGTACTCGAATCTGTCACCGCCTAATTCAGTATTTCCGTAAAAGTAATTATTGGTTCTCACTTTGGCCCAGGCTGAGTAAATGCCGAATGTCACCATGGTGAGTAAAACGTTGACTATCCAAATACCAAAAAATTCACCGCCAATACCGTGAAATTTAAATGGAGTACTGGTTGTTGATGTGTCTGAAGATATTGTTGATGTCGAAGCTGTAGAGGCGGTACTGCCTTGTGATGAGTCTATGGTACTCATTTAGATTTCCTTCCGTTGGAATTGAGCTGGTTATTAAAACGTTAAAAGTGATATAAATCAATATTTTTAATCATATTTTTGTCGCTTTATTTTGTGCATTACACTGAGTCACAATAAGCGGTTTTGGCGGGTTGGTTTTTATCAGTAGCATATTGAACGGTGAGTAAGCTTTCTCACAGCACATAATCATGCAAGGTGTGATTTTTACAGACATAATTTAGTTAAATGACATTCAAGCTCCAGTCTGCGGAGGCGAATCACTACTCAAATAGACTATGTTGTATACAGTTAGGCTGTGTTGTATGCCGTTAGACTATGCTTTATTCAGATAACTGCGATAGGTATTGGTTGAAAAAGGACATGTCACAATGCGAGCTTTGCTCATTTTTATGTTACTAATGCTTTCAAATTCAGTGCTGGCGAGTACTAATGTCGTGTTTTTAAATCCCGGTGCAGCCGATGATTCATTTTGGCGCCATATTGATAATGTCATGCAAGTTACAGCGCAAGATCAAGATTTTAATTTAACGGTTTTACATTCAAACCGTGACCGTAATTTGATGTTAAATCAGGCGGTTGAAATTTCTAATCATGCATCTTTACCGGACTATCTTGTCATGGTTAACGATAAAGATGTTGCTAAAAAAGTGCTTGATACTTTTTACCAAAAACCCGTTCACATTATTTTTATGATTAATGATATTGAGCAGCCACTTAGGTTGCAGTTAATGAACGATCCCCACTGGAAAAAGTACTTATTACCTGCAGTTATTGAAGACAATTATCATATTGGTCGTGAGTCTGCTGCAGCATTAACTCAATTATTTACGACTACCCCCGCACATGTGGTGGCTGTAGCGGGAGATGATGTAAGGGAAACATCGCTACTACGCACACAAGGAATGGAGGGGTATTTTAACCTGCATTTGAATACCGTATTGGAGCTGGTCGTTTATGCAGATTGGCAAGCCAATAAAGCCTACGAACAAACGCATATATTGCTGAATCGTTTTCCTGGGGTAGACGGCTTATGGATTGGCAATGATGAAATGGCAGTTGGGGTCGTTAAAGCCTTAAAAGAAACCCACCGAAAACCGGGTGAAGATATTAAAGTATTGGCGATTAACCCTTCGGTCTTGTCATATGAGTTACTTAAAAATGGTGACGTCAATGCGATAGGAGGAGGCTCATTTTTATTAGCAGGTGTGGTGGGGCTAAATATTGCTCGTCATCAGCAAAAACAAACATTTGACCTATGCCTTGAACATAATTTTTATCGTCACTTAACACTTGAATGCCCTTTATTTCGTATGATTGTTAACAATCAATGGCACCAAATTCTTGAGCAAGAAGTCAAAGCGGTATGCAGTGTCAATTAGCGCAGCTTCTTCAACTCTAAATCAATAATCTGAGTGATTAAATGACCTCTAAAAAGGCATGTAAAATGGGTTCGTGGGTGCGTTTTTGTTTACAACAACAGCCAAGCTGAAATGGGGCAATATTTTGCTGTGTATCTAATTTAACCAGTCGTTCTCTTACTGGACTATTTTCAACCACAGCTTCTGGGCTGATACTGACACCACACCCTAACGCGACCATAGAAGTTATCGCTTCTTGACCTGATACTTGAGCATAAATATTAGGTTTGAATCCCATTGCTTTAAACCAGTTGTCAGCTCGGCGTCGCCCAGGGCCATGATCCGGCACAATGAAGGGTAATTTTGCCCAATCAATGGGAACGGTATTAACCATTTGCTGTACTTGGCAATTAATTGTCGGAGCGTAAACATGCAAAGGCACTTGATCAATTTCTGCAAAGTGGAGACTACTCGGCAATGAATCAGGTAAGGCGATGATGGCAATATCAGCGCGGTTATGCTGAATTTCATCTACAGCATTAGCTGCATCACCTGTATTAAGGGTGATTTCTACCATAGGATGTTCACGTCTAAATCGATCTAACAAGGCTGGAAGGTGGCTGTATGCTGCTGTAACTGAACAATATAAATTGATCCGCCCGTGCAGTAGAGGTTGGTCCGGGTCAATTCGACCTTTCAGGTTGAGCTATTCGGATAAGGTTTGTTCTGCAAAACGCCTAAATTCAGTTCCCGCATGGGTCATACTGACACTGCGGTTATCTCGTTCAAATAATTTGCAGCCCACCTCTTCTTCTAATCGCTGCATCGCTCGACTGAGCGTAGATGGACTCACATGGGTTTGTTCTGCAGTTTTACCAAAATGCAGACTATCACATAGGTGTACGTATAGTTTTAACGCACGAATATCCATGAATCAACCTTAAATAAATGAGTAAAAAAACAGTATGAAATGGATCATTTTTAGTATTGCATAAAATGCAATATAGCATCCCGAATATATCATTTTAAGCAATGATCAGCTTACGCTATAGTGATCCCAATCACAACTTTTGTGCCGTGAGATTGCCAAAATGTTGTGTCTCAAATTTCTGAATTAAAGGTGGTATCTCAGATGGCTAACTATTTTAACTCTCTGAATTTACGTCAACAATTAGCTCAATTAGCTCAATGCCGCTTTATGGACCGTAATGAGTTTAGTGACGGTTGTAATTTTATTAAAGATTGGAACATTGTGATTTTAGGTTGTGGGGCACAGGGCCTGAACCAAGGTCTCAATATGCGTGACTCAGGACTGAATATTTCATTTGCACTTCGCCCACAAGCGATTGCTGAAAAGCGTGCTTCTTGGAAACAAGCCACTGATAACGGCTTTAAAGTCGGTACATTTGAAGAGCTTATTCCTGATGCTGATTTGGTATTAAATCTAACTCCAGATAAACAGCATTCAAATGTTGTTAACGCAGTTATGCCATTAATGAAGCAAGGTTCAACCTTGTCATATTCCCATGGTTTTAACATCGTTGAAGAAGGTATGCAGGTTCGCTCTGATATCACCGTTGTGATGGTAGCGCCTAAGTGTCCTGGTACTGAAGTTCGTGAAGAATACAAACGTGGTTTTGGTGTACCGACATTGATTGCTGTCCACCCTGAGAATGATCCTAAAGGTGATGGCCTTGCCATTGCTAAAGCATATGCAAGTGCAACAGGCGGCGACAGAGCTGGTGTGTTGTTATCTTCATTTGTTGCCGAAGTTAAGTCTGACTTAATGGGCGAGCAAACCATCCTTTGTGGCATGTTGCAGACTGGTGCAATCCTTGGTTACGAGAAAATGGTTGCTGATGGTGTTGAGCCAGGTTACGCGGGTAAGTTAATCCAACAAGGTTGGGAAACAGTAACTGAAGCGCTGAAACATGGCGGCATCACGAACATGATGGATCGTTTATCGAATCCTGCCAAAGTGAAAGCGTTTGAAGTTGCCGAAGAACTAAAAGTGATTCTTAAGCCGTTATTTGAAAAGCACATGGATGACATTATCAGTGGTGAGTTTTCTCGCACCATGATGGAAGACTGGGCTAATGACGATGCAAATTTACTGCGTTGGAGATCTGAAACCAACGAAACAGCATTTGAAAATGCACCGGCATCTGATGAGTATATCGACGAGCAAACTTACTTTGATAAAGGCATTTTCTTAGTTGCTATGATCAAAGCAGGTGTTGAATTAGCGTTCGATACTATGGTTGCTGCGGGCATTATCGAAGAGTCGGCTTACTATGAGTCACTCCATGAGACGCCTCTTATTGCCAACACCATTGCACGTAAACGTTTATATGAAATGAACGTGGTTATTTCTGATACTGCTGAATACGGTTGTTACCTATTTAACCATGCTGCAGTGCCATTATTACGTGACTATGTAGCTGGCATGTCTTCAGAATTGTTAGGAGCTGGTCTAAAAGAAGGCTCAAACAGTGTTGATAACAAGCGTTTGATTGAAGTAAATGAAGCGATTCGTCATACCGATGTTGAGTTCATTGGTGCAGAGTTACGCGGTTACATGACTGACATGAAAGGTATTGTTGAAGCTAGCTAATATTTGTTGATTGTGTTGTGAAATACCTGTTCAGCTAAGCTATCGAGCAGGCATCTATCTACCATTTGCTAAATGCGTAGAAGAAACAATCTATAGAAAATTAGGATGATAAAGACGGATTATGTCCTAATCATCATAGCTTTAGATTTTGTTGTTGTTTGCATTGTCTCGGCAGGGAAGCTGAATTTTTTTTACAACACATGATTTTTTGTTGTGTTTATAAATCACTTTATGGTACTCCTATAGAGGATAAATTATAAACAAGTCCGGCATGGAGCCTGACTCAACAAAAATAAACAATTATTTTTTAGGAATCAGTTAACCATGTTTAACCAAGCTGCCCAGCTCATTATTGTGATTATTACCGTCGTGATTATTAAGTCACCGCGGGGGTGGCGTTTGGCAAAGAGACAGAGTTAATCGTCAGAATTTGCAAAACCCCCGCTCCGAAAGGACCGGGGGTTTTTTGTTTTCTAGGGTTTATTTTGTTTCACATAAGCAAGGTTAAATGAGAGCCAATAAGTGGCAATAACGATTTATCAGACGCACTGACCTTAGCTCAGTAAATGCAGATGAAATACGAGACTATCAATATGGAATCAGGACAGACAATGCGCGGCGCCGATGCCGTTATCAAAGTATTAGCGGCACATGGTGTGACGACGATTTTTGGTTACCCTGGTGGGGCAATCATGCCGATTTATGATGCGCTATATGGTCATCCTGTTGAGCACTTACTGAGTCGTCATGAACAAGGCGCGGCCTTTGCGGCTGTAGGCTATGCCAGAGCCAGTGGCAAAACAGGCGTGTGCTTTGCAACATCAGGGCCTGGTGCGACGAACTTGATAACGTCATTATCGGACGCCTTACTCGATTCGGTCCCAGTGGTTGCGATAACGGGGCAAGTCTCTACCGCTGTAATTGGTACCGATGCTTTTCAAGAAATAGATGTACTCGGGATGTCGCTGTCATGCACCAAACACAGCTTTATGGTGACAGACATTAATGAATTAATTCCTACACTTTATAAAGCGTTTGAAATCGCTGCATCTGGTCGTCCAGGCCCTGTATTGGTTGATATCCCAAAAGATATTCAAATCGCTGAGCTTGAATATAAAACACCTCTACTTTCAGTGGTTGAAGAGCCAGCTCCGGCATTAACCGATATCGAGGCAGCACGAGCACTATTACAACAAGCGAGTAAACCTATCCTTTATGTTGGTGGTGGTGTAGGTATGGCTGGCGCAGTTGATCATTTGCGTCAATTTATCAATGAAACAGGCATACCTTCGGTTGCAACCTTAAAGGGCTTGGGGGCGATTGAGCATGGCACCAAAGGCTATTTGGGTATGTTAGGTATGCACGGCGGCAAAGCCGCTAACCTCGCTGTGCAAAACTGTGATTTATTGATAGTGGTCGGTGCGCGCTTTGATGACCGTGTTACCGGACGTTTAGCTACGTTTGCAGGCAACGCCAAGGTGTTGCATCTAGATATTGATATCGCTGAAATCAATAAATTACGCCAAGCGGATGTGGCTATTTCAGCTGACTTTCGTCAAGTATTACCCGCATTGTCTAACTCACTTGAACTTAAATCACATGAGTTAGCACTGTGGCAACAAGAGGTGGAAGAGCTTTATCGTGAGCATCAATGGGATTATCAACATCCTGGCGATTTAATCTATGCGCCAGCAATGTTACGCCGCTTAGCGAATAAATTACCTGAAGACAGTGTTGTGAGCTGTGATGTCGGTCAGCATCAAATGTGGGTAGCTCAGCATATGTGGTTCCGCCGTCCAGAAGATCACTTGTCTAGTGCTGGTCTTGGCACAATGGGATTTGGCTTGCCTGCAGCAATTGGTGCACAAGTTGCTCGCCCAGATGCAACAGTCGTGACGGTATCGGGTGATGGCTCATTCATGATGAATGTGCAAGAGCTGACAACCATTAAGCGCCGCAAGTTACCTGTGAAAATTTTGCTTATCGATAACCAAAAGTTAGGCATGGTGAAGCAATGGCAGCAATTGTTTTTTGAACAGCGATACAGCGAAACCGATTTATCTGACAATCCTGATTTTGTGTTAATGGCATCGGCATTTGATATTCCGGGCCGCACCATACATCGTGCAGAAGAAGTAGAAGCTGCACTCGATGAAATGCTTGCTGCACCTGGACCTTTTATGCTGCACGTAGCCATTGATGATGCATTTAACGTCTGGCCTTTAGTGCCGCCAGGAGCGTGCAATAGTGACATGATGGACCAAATGGAGAAGCAAACATGATGCATTCAATAGAGCTGTTGCTATCGCCGCAACCTGAAGTGTTAGAACGAGTATTACGAGTAACTCGTCATCGTGGTTTTACAATCAGTGAACTGAACATGACAGTCACAGAATCGGGTGAGTTTAAGGTTAACTTTACCGTTAATAGTGACAGAGTCATTGAATTATTAACGCATCAATTAGGTAAATTATTTGATGTGATTAATTGCCAAGTGGTTATGCCATCTAAGCCTCAAACGGCTTCTACTTGCGCAACTGCTTAATGCATTTCATCAATATTCGATAGAAGGGAAAGAAAATGGCTGCGACTCAATCAGAACTGATATGGTTTAATGGTGAAATCATGCCTTGGCAAAATGCTACGGTACACGTGATGACACACGCAATGCATTACGGCACGTCTGTCTTTGAAGGCATTCGTATTTACGATACGCACCTTGGCCCAGCAGGATTCCGGTTAACCGATCATGTACAGCGTTTATTTGATTCAGCCAAAATTTATCGCATGAATGTGCCATATGATTTTGAGCAAGTCATGCAAGCGTGCAGTGACTCAGTCCTTAAGAATAATCTGCAAAGTGCCTACATTCGTCCGCTTATCTTTATGGGAAATGTCGGAATGGGGATAACACCGCCTAGCGATGCACAATGTGAATTAGTGGTAGCAGCATTTGAGTGGGGAGCGTACCTAGGAGCTGATAGTATGGATGCTGGTGTTGATGTAGCCGTTACCTCATGGCAACGTTTAGCACCAAATACGATTCCGACTGGCGCTAAAGCTGGTGGTAATTACCTATCATCATTACAAATTTCGACAGAAGCTAAACGTAATGGCTTTGATGAAGGTATCGCACTCGATACCAATGGCTTAGTGAGTGAAGGTGCAGGGGCTAATCTTTTTGTTGTTAAAAATAATAAGATTTATACCCCGCCGGCTACCGCTGCTATTTTGAAAGGCATTACCCGCGACACCATCATGGTGTTGGCAAGAGACTTAGGCTACGAGGTTATTGAAGAAGCCATGGCACGAGAGTTTTTATACGTAGCAGATGAAATTTTCATGACAGGAACAGCGGCTGAAATTGTTCCAGTCAGAAGTGTCGATAGAATTGAAGTTGGCTCAGGAAAGCGTGGTGCCGTTACCCAGCAAGTTCAACAGTCTTTCTTTGGTTTGTTTAACGGAGAAACTGAAGATAAATGGGGCTGGTTAGAGCCATTAGTCGCATCAGACTAAGCGATTTAAGCATCGTTAAGCAGTCAATATAAGACTGATATACACAACAATAACTCATAATGAATATTTTTAAGGTTTTACTGATGGCTTCATCCCAGTAAAGCGACACAGGAAGGAAAAGACAATGCCTAAACTACGTTCAGCAACCAGTACCGAAGGTCGTAACATGGCTGGCGCACGTGCACTTTGGCGAGCGACGGGTGTAAAAGAGAAAGACTTCGGTAAGCCGATTATTGCGATCTCGAATTCATTTACCCAATTTGTTCCAGGTCATGTGCATTTAAAAGACATGGGGCAATTAGTTGCTGGCGCGATTGAAGAGGCTGGTGGTATTGCTAAAGAATTTAACACTATTGCTGTTGATGATGGTATCGCAATGGGTCACGGCGGCATGTTGTATAGTTTGCCGTCCCGAGAGTTGATTGCCGACAGCGTTGAATACATGGTGAATGCCCATTGCGCCGATGCCTTAGTGTGTATTTCTAACTGTGACAAAATCACTCCTGGCATGTTGATGGCGGCATTAAGATTGAATATCCCGGTGATATTTGTATCAGGTGGCCCGATGGAAGCGGGTAAAACTAAGCTTTCAGATCAAATCATCAAGCTTGATTTAGTTGATGCTATGGTTGCAGGTGCTGATACCAATGTCAGTGATGAAGACAGTAAGCAAATTGAGCGTAGTGCTTGTCCTACATGTGGTTCATGTTCAGGTATGTTTACTGCTAACTCGATGAATTGTTTAACCGAAGCCCTCGGCTTATCTTTACCGGGTAATGGTTCTCTTTTAGCAACGCATGCAGCTCGTCGTAATTTATTTTTAGAAGCGGGTCGCCGTATCATGGATCTTGCGACACGTTATTACCGTGACGATGATGACAGCGTATTACCTCGTAATATTGCGTCTTTTAAATCATTTGAAAATGCTATGGCACTCGATATTGCGATGGGCGGTTCATCTAATACCGTTTTACATTTGATTGCAGCGGCTCAAGAAGGTGAAGTGGACTTTACGATGGCCGACATCGATAGAATGTCACGCCTTGTGCCTCATTTATGTAAGGTTGCGCCTTCTACACCAAAATATCATATGGAAGATGTGCATCGTGCGGGTGGTGTCATGGGCATTCTAGGTGAGCTAGATAGAGCTGGCTTACTGCATACGGATGTGCCACATGTTGCTGCTGATAATGGCGATTTAAAGTCTGTTCTAGCAAAGTATGATATTGCCCAAACTCAAGATGAAACGATTCGCCGCTTTTATAGTGCAGGTCCAGCAGGCATTCCAACACAAACTGCATTTAGCCAAGACTGTTATTGGGATAGTGTGGATGATGACCGTCAAGAAGGGTGTATTCGTACTCGTGAAAATGCCTTTAGCCAAGAAGGTGGTTTAGCGGTGTTGTCAGGCAACGTTGCTGAGAATGGCTGTATTGTTAAAACGGCCGGTGTGGATGAAGAAAACCTGACTTTTGTCGGGACGGCACGTATTTATGAAAGCCAAGATGATGCTGTTGACGGCATTTTAGGTGGCGAAGTGGTTGCTGGTGATGTGGTTGTTATCCGCTATGAAGGTCCTAAAGGTGGCCCAGGCATGCAAGAAATGCTGTATCCAACCACATACCTTAAATCTCGAGGTTTAGGTAAAGCCTGTGCATTGATTACTGATGGCCGATTCTCTGGTGGGACGTCAGGATTGTCTATTGGTCATATTTCTCCTGAAGCTGCTGCGGGTGGCACCATTGCCTTGGTTGAGAATGGCGACCAAATAGAAATTGATATTCCTTCACGCTCGATCAAACTTGCGGTATCTGATGATGTATTAGCGCAGCGTAAAGCAGCGATGGAAGCCAAAGGGCTACAAGCTTGGAAACCACTAGCTCGTGAGCGTTATGTGTCATTAGCACTCAAAGCTTATGCATTATTGGCAACCAGTGCTGATAAAGGTGCGGTAAGAGATCGCAGTAAGCTAGAAGGCTAGTGTAAACATGAGCGTTAACCTAAAACTGATGGAATGAGGCCTATGTCTTTAGCACAAGAATATTTGCAAAAAACGCTGTTATCATCAGTTTATGATGTGGCCAAAGTAACGCCGTTATCGAGCTTAAATAAACTGTCAGCCAGATTGGGGTGTCAAGTTTACTTAAAGCGTGAAGGCATGCAGCCGGTACACTCTTTTAAACTACGTGGCGCGTATAACTGTATGGCGCAACTGACTCCTGAGCAATGTAAGAATGGGGTGGTTTGTGCGTCAGCTGGTAATCATGCGCAAGGTGTGGCTATGTCGGCGGCAAGCCGTGGTATTGATGCCGTGATTGTTATGCCAGGTACCACGCCTGATATTAAAATTGATGCGGTAAAGCGCCTTGGTGGCAATGTGGTGTTGTTTGGTGAAGGTTTTGATCAAGCAAACGAACATGCAAAGCAACTTGCTGAGCGTGAAATGCGCACTTACATTGCCCCATTTGATGATGAACATGTCATTGCAGGTCAAGGCACTGTTGCACAAGAAATGCTACAACAGCAACGTGATATCGATACCGTGTTTGTTCCTGTCGGTGGTGGTGGACTGATTGCTGGCATCGCTGCTTATTATAAAGCTGTGATGCCACAAGTTAAGATTATTGGTGTTGAGCCAGAAGATGCCGCTTGCTTAAAAGCGGCGTTAGATGCAGGCGAGCCAGTGTCTCTATCTCAAGTTGGACTATTTGCAGATGGAGTTGCAGTTAAACGTATCGGTGAAGAGCCATTTAGAATCGCAAAACATTATGTTGATGATGTTGTTACTGTCACCTCTGATGAAATCTGCGCCGCAGTTAAAGATATTTTTGAAGATACCCGTGCAATTTCAGAACCGGCTGGAGCATTGTCTATTGCAGGATTAAAGAAATACTTGCAACTACACCCTAAAGAGGCTGGTAAAGGTGAGCGGGTAGCCGCCATTTTAAGTGGTGCGAATGTGAACTTTCATAGCTTACGTTATGTGTCTGAACGCTGTGAATTAGGCGAGCAAAAAGAGGCTGTTTTAGCGGTTAAAGTGCCTGAGAAACCAGGGAGCTTTTTACGTTTTTGCCAAATTTTAAATAAACGTGCAATGACCGAGTTTAATTATCGCTTTAGCAGTCGTGACAGTGCGGTGGTATTTGCCGGCATTCGTATAAGCCAAGGTCAAGCTGAATTAGATGAGATTATTGCTAACCTAGAGTCGGAAGACTTTCAGGTGCAAGATTTATCAGAAGATGAAACGGCCAAACTGCATGTGCGTTATATGGTTGGTGGCAGACCACCAGAGCCATTAGATGAGCGTCTATTTAGCTTTGAGTTTCCTGAGCACCCTGGTGCACTGTTGAAGTTTTTGACCACCTTACAAAGCCAATGGAATATCAGTTTATTCCATTATCGCAACCACGGCGCTGCATTTGGGCGTGTGCTAGCTGGGTTTGAAGTCCCATCTTCTGACGAAGCGGCGTTTGCTCGTTTTTTAACAGAGCTCGGTTTTGTTTACCAAGAGGAAACTGATAGCCCTGCTTATCAATTGTTTTTGAACTCTGGTCACTAAATTAAATCGCGAATAAAGGCTTCCTACATAGGGAGCCTTTTAGATAACAAGGCGATTTCAAGCTAATAAATTTCAATAGGATACAGATTCAATACATAGTCTGTGTTATTGTCATTTCTGCCCAAAGAGGCGAGATAGCCACAAACGAAATGATATTCGGTGGCGTTAAGTAAAATAAAAAATGTAGGTTTCATTGAGCTATTACAACTGACCTCGAGCCAAGGAGACTTTGATGTTATCTGTACCCACTAATTCTGTATCTGGCATAAATGCCTTTATGCCACCTCGCCGTACCCTTATGGGACCAGGCCCTTCGGATGTGTATCCTGAAGTGTTAGCCGCCCAAGCTAGGCCAACAATAGGCCACTTAGATCCATTGTTTGTTGCGATGATGGATGAGCTGAAATCCTTAATTCAATATGCTTTTCAAACCAATAATGAAATGACTTTAGCTGTTTCTGCACCAGGGAGTGCGGGAATGGAAACGTGTTTTGTTAATTTGGTCGAGCCGGGTGAAAAAGTCATTGTTTGCCGTAATGGTGTGTTCGGTGAGCGCATGCGCCAAAATGTTGAGCGTGTAGGTGCTACAGCGGTTGTTGTTGATAATGAATGGGGCGAACCTGTATCTGTTTCAGCAGTAGAAGCTGCGTTAAATGCAAATCCTGACGCTAAGTTTTTAGCTTTTGTTCATGCTGAAACCTCAACCGGTGCTTTATCAGATGCCAAAAGCTTATGTGCCTTGGCTCAACAACATGATTGTATTTCCATTGTTGACGCTGTGACATCACTAGGTGGGGTAGAGCTGCGTGTGGATGAATGGGGCATTGATGCGATTTATTCGGGCAGTCAGAAATGTCTTTCATGTGTTCCTGGTATTTCTCCAGTGTCATTTTCAGCCAAAGCAGTAGAAAAGATTAAAAGTCGCAAGACCCCTGTCCAAAGCTGGTTTTTAGATCAAACCTTAGTGATGGGTTATTGGGGTAATAAAGATACCGGCGCTAAACGCAGTTATCATCATACTGCACCAGTGAATGCCTTATATGCATTACATGAATCACTGCGTTTACTGGCTAATGAAGGCTTGGAAAATGCGTGGAAACGTCATCAGGATATGCATCAAATATTACGTGATGGACTTGAGCAGTTAGGGCTGACTTTCGTCGTGGATGAAACGTGCCGTTTACCGCAATTAAATGCGGTTTATATTCCTGAAGGGGTTGATGATGCTGCAGTGCGTCAGCAGTTACTCAATACTTATAATTTAGAGATTGGTGCTGGACTCGGTGCATTAGCTGGTAAAGCATGGCGTATCGGCTTGATGGGTTTTGGGGCTCGCCGCGAAAACGTAGCCTTATGTCTACGAGCGCTAGATGAAGTGCTTAACTAATCTTAATGCAGTCAGTTGAGATAAAATAAGGTTAAAAGAATGGCATCCCAAAGGATGCCATTTTTGTTAGATCATTATGTATTAAGCGTCAGCAGACAATTTTTTTTCTAATTCGTCCACTTGTGCTTGCAGTGCTTCGAGCTTTTCACGAGTTTTTAATAACACGTGCTGTTGTACTTCAAATTCTTCTCGAGAAACCACGTCTAACTTCATCAGTTGGCTTTGAAGCACCTGCTTAGAACGCTCTTCAAATTCGCCAGCGAATTGCTTAACGCCGCTAGGAAGGTTTTCACTTAACTGCTTAGCCACTTCTTCAAGTTTTTTTGGATTAATCATCATCAATTCCATATTAAATTAGGTTTCTAGTCTATGGGGTAATTGTACCTCAGCAACCGGCCATGTCCAAAGTTATCGATTAAGCCTGTGGGTGGGTTCACCTTAGTCGAGTGATACGATCGTCATTGGTTTTTTGATCACAGCAGACATTTAAATTTATTGATTGTCGATCGTGGCTTTCTGGTATGATCGCACTCCGTTTATTTTGGTTATTGGTAAAGTCGTCAGCATGAAGTTAAATCCTGGGCAAAATGATGCCGTTCACTATGTTTCTGGACCTTGTTTAGTATTAGCGGGTGCAGGCAGTGGTAAAACTCGGGTAATTATTAACAAAATTGCATACTTAGTTGAAAAGTGCGGCTATAAAGCACGCAATATTGCTGCGGTGACTTTTACTAATAAAGCGGCACGAGAGATGAAAGAGCGTGTGGCTCAGTCCATGGGACGCAAAGAAGCCAGAGGATTATGGATCTCGACGTTCCATACATTAGGGCTTGAGATCATTAAGCGTGAACATAAAGTGGTTGGTCTAAAGGCTGGCTTTTCATTATTTGATGATCAAGATACCTTTGCGCTGTTAAAAGAGCTGACTGAAGATGAACTTGAAGAAGACAAAGATTTAATTAAAGCGCTAGCCGGTGCTATTTCAAATTGGAAAGGCGACTTAGTCGTGCCTGATGTGGCAATTAAACGAGGTGGAGATGAGCAAACACAATTGTTTGCCAAGCTTTATCAACGTTATGCCCAACATATGAAAGCCTATAATGCGCTTGATTTTGATGATTTGATTTTATTGCCAACGCTTTTATTGCGTCATAACGAAGAAGTCAGAACACGCTGGCAAACCCGTATTCAATACTTGCTAGTCGATGAATACCAAGACACAAATACCAGTCAATATGAGCTAGTGAAGCTGTTAGTGGGTGAACGTGCTCGCTTTACCGTGGTAGGGGATGATGATCAATCCATCTATTCATGGCGGGGAGCAAAACCGCAGAACTTAGTCTTACTGGGTAAAGATTTCCCTAAACTTAAACTGATTAAGTTGGAGCAAAATTACCGCTCAAGTCAGCGGATTTTAAGAGCAGCCAACATTCTCATTGCTAACAACCCCCATGTGTACGATAAAACGCTGTTCAGTGAACTTGCTTATGGTGAGCCACTGCGTGTGTTGTTTGCCGCGAATGAAGAGCAAGAAGCTGAGCGAGTCGTTGCTGAAATTGTTCGTCATAAGTTTGTCGGCAAAACTAAATTTGGTGATTACGCCATATTATATCGAGGAAATCACCAGTCTCGTTTACTCGAACGGGCATTGATGACCAACCGTATCCCTTATAAATTATCTGGTGGCACATCATTTTTCGCTCGGGCTGAAATTAAAGATATCATGGCATATTTGCGTCTGGTCGTTAATCCAGATGATGATAATGCGTTTTTACGTGTAGTGAACTTGCCTAAGCGTGGAATCGGCCCAGCTACCTTAGAGCGCTTAGGCAACTATGCGAACCAAAAACATATTTCGATGTTTGAAGCGATTTTTCAAGCTGAGCTTAATCACCATTTAGCGCCAGCGGCGATGTCATCTTTGTATCAATTCGGAAAATTTATTGTCGATACTGGAGAGATAGCAACTCGTGGTGAGCCGGTAGATGCGATCAAGCAGTTAATTCGTAAAATTAATTACGAAGATTACTTGTACGAAACCAGTACCAGCGCCAAAGCTGCAGAAATGCGGATGAAGAATATTTCTGAGCTTTATCGTTGGGTGACGGAAATGCTGGAAGGTGATGAGCTTGATGAACCGATGACGCTACCTGAGGTGGTAACACGTCTTACGTTGCGAGACATGATGGAACGAAACCAAGAAGATGAAGGCGGTGACCAAGTTCAGTTGATGACGTTACACGCTTCAAAGGGGTTGGAATATCCCTATGTCTTTATGGTAGGTACTGAAGAACGAATTTTGCCTCATCAATCGAGTATTGATGAAGATAATGTCGATGAAGAACGTCGTCTCGCCTATGTAGGAATTACACGTGCGCAAAAAGAGTTGTGGTTTACTATGTGCCGTGAACGTCGTCAGTTTGGTGAGACTATGCGTTGTGAGCCGAGTCGCTTCTTAATGGAGTTACCTCAAGACGATTTGATTTGGGAAAACCGCAAGCCTAAACAAACTGAACAAGAGAAGGTGCAATCTGCTAAAGCGAATATTGCTAACCTAAGAGATATGTTTAAAAAGTAAACGGTAATGCCAAGGTTGAGTGCGAGGTTAGCTTACGGCTTCTTTAACGTCATTATGATCTGTTAGGACAATATTAACGATAGAAAAAACGTTACCTTGCCCTTGGCTATAGCCCAGTTTTGATAAACTTTGCTTCTGCTCTGAAGTATTTATACCTTCTGCATACATATCAAACCCCAATGTTTGAGCGATAAGCTGATAGGCTTTAGCCAGTTGCAGTTGTTTTTCATTGAGTAAGTGTTGGCTAACATCGGCATCGAGTTTTAACGCTTTAATCGGTAAAAAGCTTAAGCTACTCAGTGAACTATAACCTGTTCCATAACCATTTATTCCAATATTGACACCCATTTCGGTTAAAGACTCAAAGGCACTGATATGGTTAGTGCTGTCTTGCACAAATGACTTCTCGTGAAAGAATACCCATAGCTTTGTGGCACAGATACGACTGCGCTTAATGGTGTTCTTTAAGCTGCGAAGGCCGTACTTATGCTTAATGTGCTGACTTGATAGTGGAATATGAAAGTGAATGTTGTCACCTAATCCATTTGCTAAAGCTTGGTAGTGTTGATCAATATATTGAAAAATATAATCTTCTAACATCATCATGCTTTGCGTTTGCTCGGCAAGCGCTTTTAACTGATGGTTATCAATCTTCCCTTCATTAGGATGGTGCCAGTAGCTAATTGGCTCATAGGCTAAAATATGGCTTTGATCGAAAGTGACGATGGGCGTTAGCTCTACTATGATTTCATTGCGCTCTAGGGCGTGTAAAAAGTCTTGCTCCAGCGCGATACGTTGATTGAAGCTGTATTCGGTTTTCTGGTCAAAAACAACATAACAGCCTTTGCCTTTTGACTTTGCTTGATACATTGCAGTATCGGCATTACGCAATACTGACTCACTGTTATCTGAAGTGTTAACAGAACTGTAAGCCACGCCAATACTGGCACCAGAAATCACTTGCTGTTGAGCTAATGTGTATGGCTCTGCAATAGCTTGCAAGATGCGCTCACATACATCTTCGGCATCTCGGTGCTGGTGGATGGAGTCGAGTAAAATGACAAATTCATCACCGCCCAAGCGAGCTAAAGTGTCATTGTCTCGAATACACATTTTTAGCCGAGTTGATGTTTCAATCAAAAAACGATCACCTTCAAGGTGACCTAAGGTGTCATTGATTTGCTTGAAGCCATCTAAATCAATAAATAACAGAGAAAACTGCTCGTTTTGATGACGTCGAACATGCTTAATGGCTTGTGATAAGCGCTCCATGAAAAAGCTACGGTTAGGTAAACCGGTTAAATTGTCATGTTTAGCATCGTAAACCAATTGAGCTTCGATTTTTTTACGTTGCATGATTTGACGTTGTAAGTTGTCATTGATCTCAGCAATCGCTTTGGTGCGTTTTTCGACCTTATCCTCAAGTTGCTCATAGCTTCGCTTTAACTGCTCAGCGGCAAGTTTACGCTCAATTGCATTGGCAATATGCTGCGAGACAAAGGTGAGTAGCTCTAAATCTTTAGTGGCAAAGGAGTTTTTGTCGGTCAGACTGTAAATCGTTAATCCACCGGCTATTTCCCCGTGAATGAATAACGGAATACCAATCCATTGCTTCATAGTTTGAGTGTGGTTTAAATCGGGATTACTGCCATAAATCTCACCCGCAGTAATCATCCTTTTAATGTCTTGCTGATTTAACAATAGTGGTTGCTGGTGCTTTAAAATATACTCTGTTAAGCCATCCTTTAACGCCCTTGGTTTAGGCGCTTCGGCGTTCATCTGCGAGACATAAAAAGGAAAAGATAAGGTTTGTGATGGCTTGTGTACTAATGCGATAAAACAGTTGTCAGCAGGCAGTAATTGGCTGATGACTTGATGGATTTGTGGGTAAAACTCGGCTTGAGTCACATCAGATGCGGATAAATCAGCGATTTGAAATAATGACTTTTGCAGTTTCTCTGCTTTAACACGCTCAGTAACTTCAAGTTTTACTTTGTCATACGCTTCGCTGAGTTCTTTAGTACGTTCAATAATTGCTATTTCAAGCTCTTCATTGTGACGCAGTCGCTCCATAACACCTGAAATATGGTGGCAAATAAAGCCCATTAATTCGAGTTCGAGCTCACCATAGATAATATCGTCGCTGTAGCTTTGAACGACCAATACTCCTGAGACATGGTTATTGTGTTTGATGGGAACGCCGAGCCATTGAAGGCAAGGTGAACCTAAGCCATCAATTTTTCCTTCTTCGACCAATTCATTAAAACGTCGCTCATTACAAAAAAGTGGTTCACCGGTTTTTAGCACATAACCTGTAATGCCACGCTCTAATAATGATGATATTTCTTCATCTGGATATAGCTCTGATGGGTGGGGATCTTTCTCATCAGCAAAAAAAGGTAAGGATATGGTGCCAGTTTGATTATCGAAAAAGGCAATGAAAAAGTTATCGGCATGGATCAAGCTTTGCAGATGACTGTGGACACCTTTATAGAAAGCGTCAAGTGAGATCGCTTGGGTAGCAATATTGGAAATTTCTAATAGCGCATTTTGAATGATTTCTGCGCGCTTATATTTTGTCGCTAAACGTCTAAGCCTCGACACCCTTCTTTGTAGATGTTCGATATTATTAGAGTGATTAGGGAAGGCTCCCTTTTCCATATGACTCCTTCAATCCTTTTATGCTAACTACCCACACTTGAGTATATGAAGCTTGAGCAACAAAGGGAACTATTAGTTAGTCCTTTAGGCTGAAATATGAAAATATCTCTTTTTAGCAGCTAAGTATTAGACGTTTATTTTGAAAATTGCTTAAAAACCTCACAATTTACTCAAAACTTGAGCAAACGAACAAAAAAGTTTTAAACAAAGGTGGACGTGAAGGTGATTTATCCCTATTATGTGCGTCGCTAACCAAGACGAGCGCCCATAGCTCAGCTGGATAGAGCGTACCCCTCCGGAGGGTAAGGCCGAAGGTTCGAATCCTTCTGGGCGCACCATTCGGTAAGGTCGTTTGTTAGCAAGATTGAAATCAGTGGTGATTGTAGCTCAGTTGGTAGAGCCCCGGATTGTGATTCCGGTTGTCGTGGGTTCGAGCCCCATCAGTCACCCCATTCAATCTACATTCTATTTATAGAATATCTCGGTGATTAGCGCAGCCCGGTAGCGCATCTGCTTTGGGAGCAGAGGGTCAGAGGTTCGAATCCTCTATCACCGACCAAATTTTTGTATTCCAATTAGTGATTTATTTTTGATCCTTTCAAATTGGCCTACCGTATTAATTTACAACTTAGTGATTAGCGTTTATTGATTACGTATCACTCACTCTATTAGAGTGGAGCTAAGGCTTGCCTTGTTAGACTCAACATATCAATACGATTTCCGGTGATTAGCGCAGCCCGGTAGCGCATCTGCTTTGGGAGCAGAGGGTCAGAGGTTCGAATCCTCTATCACCGACCAAATAAACAAAAAAGCCACTCTTTGAGTGGCTTTTTTGTGTCTGATATTCTGTCAGCTTAAATCTCATGCGGGCTAAAGTCATAAAAAAACCACTCAGTGAGTGGCTTTAATAGCAGTAAACAGCTTAAAAGGTAATTGCGATAGGCGGAGCAATAAACCCTTGGTAAGCATCTAAGCGCATTGAAGTAAATCGCTCGAGCTGCTCTTGCTGTTGTATACCTGTCACGATAACTTGGATATCTAAACCTTTGGCGACATTTGCTAAGGCGCGACATAGCTCAGTATTATGTTGGTCATCTTCCATGTAAGCAAAAGATTGATCGAGTTTTACATAGCTTGGACGTAGGCTTTGTAAGTAGCTCATTGAGCCAAACTGGCGACCAAAATGGTCAATACCAAACTTGGCGCCATTATCTCTGATAATGTTACACAGATTTTCGCAATTATCTAAGTCGCTATACACACTGGCCTCAGGGATTTCAAAGCAGATCCTTTCAGGGAATGCGGTATTACGCAGTAAACCTTGTAACCATGAATGGAAATGCGGGTCACTGATACTCTGGAATGTGAGGTTAATCGCTAACGGCTCATAGTTTCGCTCAAGCAGGCGGTTATCGATCACGGTTTCAATGAGGCATTGATCCATTAAGGTACCTAAAGACAGTAACTCCACATAAGGCATAAATTGACCGGCATGTTGAAGTTTATCGTTAACCATCAACTGACAATATACCTCACGCTGACAGACTTCTTCGTTTTCAGTTAGTAAAACGGGCTGCCATCTAAATTGGAATTTTTTGTTTTTAATGGCATCAGTGAGGTTATCTCGCCATTGTTCGCGGCTAAATAGTTGATGCTCATTGGTCTCAAACCAATGGAATACCTTGTTGTCTTTTAATGATTTTTGCAGTGCATTATCAGCCTGAGCCAAAATATCACTGACCGTCATGTGCCCTGTACGTTCAGCCACACCAATTGCGAAACCTTCATTAGGCTTACAGCCTGCTTTAGAAATTTCTTTATTCAAGGTTCTTAGTAAGGTCTGTAAGTACTTAGTGAGTTGATCGTGTTCTACATCCGTTACTAGAAAAGCAAATTCATACGCAGCAATTCGGGCAATGACGGATGGGGATACCTCGTTTAAGTGATGCTCAAGTTTTTGTGATAATAACTTGATGGTTTCATCACGAACTTGATAGCCATACTTACTGTGTACTTCTTCTAGCCAATCAAACTTAGCTAAAAATATGGCACCACTACTCGGCTCACCTAACCAGCCATTTATTCGACTGACCATGTATTGTCGATTCGGTAAGCCAGAAACTTGGTCAACTAAATTCTTTTTACGTAGGGCTGATACTTCTTCATCTAATGAGCTAAAGACTTGTTTTAGCTGTGCAGACATACTATTAAATGCGCCGACTAACTCTTGTAGTTCTTTAGTTTTTGGCGCTGGCATATCAGGGCCAAACTGACGGTTTGCGACCTTTTTAGCATGTTCTGATAGTGCGTGTAATGGCTTGAGAATGTAGCTTAAGCCAAAACGTGCGCAAACGATGGCAAGTAAAAATAGAATTGAAAAAATGATAATTGTATTAGAAATAATGCGCCAAAGCTCATGGTAACCAAAGCCTGGATGGGCGGTAATTTCAATTTTAGCGAGTTGTAACCAGCCAGAAGTGATAACACTTTCTTTAGTGATGGTCGTAAACAAATCTAAGTCGATAAACCATTGAGGCACGCCTTCGATACGAATGGCGTTATTCCAAACTTGTTGTTTACCGTCAACCAGCCAAGTCAATTTGATTTGCTGATAATAACCGCCTTCAAAAATGACATTCACTAAAGTTTCAGCCGCAACGTCATCGCCACTTTCTAAAGCAGGCACCAGCATAATACCAAGCGAGTGACTGGCATTGTTGAGATCTGAATCCATTTGCTTAACGAGAAAGCTTTGGGTTTCTGTAAATTGAACATAACCTAGACTGGTTATAACCAATAAAAATAAACCAAACAGTAACGCATAGATTTGACGAAAAAGGGTCATCTTGGCCACTACTCCATTTTTTGTTTAGGCTGCCGTAACCGGTCTATGCCCAACCTTAATTTTAAATCATTCCATTTTTCAAGACGCGAGGAAGAGCCCGCAAGCACACCTCGTCCTTTCTCTTTATTAAGCCATAGTTGCTTACCATTGAAGCTGTAAACAGGCAGCAAATCATTTCTTTTGGTAGCAGGCTTAATCACTGGGTCTAAATTATCTAGCACCAATGGGATTGCCCCAGGGGTTTCATAATAAGCTAAGACCATATGGTATTGGTTTACAGATGTTGCTTTAACCATAGTAATGCGTAACTTATCTTCAGCAATACCGACCTGAAGGAGCGTAAAATATTTGGCGATGGAAAAGTCTTCACAGTCGCCTGCATTGACGCCGATAAACTCCATAGGGGAGGCCCAATAATTCGACTCCCCCCAGACTTTATTATCATCGACAAATTTAAATAAATTAAAAAAGCTATTCACTTTTTCAAGCTTGGCTATATCGTCAAGGTTTTGCGCGTCATTGACGATTTTAAACCAAGCTTTAGCACGCTTTCCGGCGCGTTCACCGTATTGATCTGATAAGGCGCTGATCGTTTTCTGTGCATCCATTGTTGCCGGAGCTGCTGCGTAAAGCCCCGACACAATGAAAATAGATGCCAATAATGGGTAACGGCAAGCTCGCGTAACACTTTGTAATTGCGAATAACCCTGCTTTGGCAAAAATCAGTTCCTTACATTAAAAGCTTATTGATCAACCGTGTATATGTGCCACTTCATATCTGTTCTTTGATCATCGCCTGTAACTTCAGCAATAACACGTCTGTTTGCTTCATTTGCTTCAGGCGTACCACTTAAATCAATTGGCTGATCATAGCTGTAGCCAATTGCCGTTAAACGTGATCTATCGATATTGAAGGTATCAACTAAGACATTCACAACATTATCAGCACGTGCTTGTGAAAGCGTTAAATTGTGCTCATATGTTCCAGTTTTACTGCAATGTCCCTCTATAGTCACAACCGTATTAGGGTATAACTTCATCAAGTCAGCCACTTCTTCTATTTGTTGGTAAAAGCGTGTGTTGATATGATCTGAGTCATTTTCAAATAAAATCTCTAACTCTTGGCGTTCGTTGATTTCGCTAATTGTCGGGCAGCCATAATTATCTATGCCTGCGCCAATGACGGTATCTAAACAGCGCTCACGTGCCACAATAACGCCGTCTTTATCGTTATCGTTTAAATCGAATTGCTGCTCAGTTGGGCTGTCTGCGGTGACGATATCACGCATTGAACAGCCCACCGTTAGTGTCATGCTGAGTAGTAAAATGAGGTATTTCATTATTTTACTCCTCCTTCGTAGTCACGTTCACCTTGCCAAATATCTGGTCGAGTAACACGTAATGAATCTAGTAACTGTCCAGTTGCATTCAATAAGCGATATTTTGCAATCGTTTCATCATATTCTGTTTGTAGATAGTCCTGACGGGCTTGATAAAGTTCGTTTTCAGTATCAAGTAAATCTAACAAGCTACGTTGCCCTAGGTTAAATTGCTGAGCATAAGCAACTTGAGTATCTTTTGAGGCAATAACATGATCACGAATATATCGCTTTTGCGGCGCTAACATTTCATAAGCATTCCATGAAAGGTGCACACCTTCAACGACTTGACGATGAGCACGTTGGCGGATTTCTTTCGCTTCGTTAATTTTGTAGGCGGCTTCCTTTTCTCGTGCGAGATCTTTACCGCCAGAGAATAAGTTGTACTTCACTCGAACCATACCAACCAGATCATTACTGTAACCATTCACATAAGGGTCAAGTGTGGTTCCTGTGCCATAACCATCTTCACCATCAAGGTTATTATTCCAGTTACCGTTTAATTCTAATGAGAATTTTGGATAGTAATTAGATTGTGCTGAACTGCGCTCACTATCGGCGGCTTTGATATCACTACTTGCCGATTTTAATATTGGGTGGTTGTCTTGGGCCATGATGACACTCTCTGCGATGTTAGCAGGGAGTAAGTCTATATCAGGCACAGGAACAACTAGGTTTTCAGGTGCAACTTCAACGATGCGAATATATTGGGCTCTTGCATCAGAAAGGTTGTTTTTAGCTGACATCAGGTTGGCATTTGCACGAGCCAGTCGACCAGAGATTTGCGATAAATCAGCAATCGAGCCTAAACCTGAATCAGTACGTTCCTTAATTTGCTCATAAATTTCTTTATGACTATTTAAGTTTTTCTCTGAAAGCACCAACAGTTGCTCAGCTTTAATGTAATTCATGTACACTTTACTAACTTCGAGTGCGATATCTTCTGCAGCGGCGAATAACGCCCATTGCTCAGAACTCGCTTCGAAAGAAAAACGGTCAACTTCACTACTTGTATAAAAACCATCAAACAGCATTTGTTTGATACTAAATCCTGCTTCACCTCGTTCAAGTTCCATGACGCCTTCATCCAGATTGTCATTTCCTGGCTGTCTTTTACCACGAGTTGAAGGACTGTCAGTTTGTTCCCATCCATAGGCCCCTGTTAAATCTACAGTTGGCATATACCCAGCAATGGCTTGGTTAACTTGTTCTTCGCGTGCTTTAAAACGGTTAAACGCAATACGAAGCTCAGGATTGGTATCCAGAGTGTGTGCAACAGCCTGCTCTAACGATTGTGCGTTAAGCAAAGGCGTTGCAAAAATTGCTGACATTGCCAATGCGAAGATACTCAATTTACTGCATTGGTTAATGTTAATTTTCATGTAAAAAACCCTCCCGGTTTTTTGGCTAATTCTCTCTAAGTGCTGTTTCTTTTGCCCGTAATATCGGGTTCAAAATGTACTCAAGGATAGTTCTTTGCCCGGTAATGACGTCCACTGATGTGAGCATGCCGGGAATAATTGGCATCTTTGTGCCATCGCTTTTTGTTAAATTCGATTCTTCAGTTCTGACACGTATAGTATAGAAGCTATTGCCTTCTTCATCTTGACTGGTGTCTGCACTGATATGTTCAACAGTGCCTTTAAGGCCGCCGTAACGGGTAAAATCATAAGCAGTGACTTTGACGACAGCGGGTAAGCCTGGGTGCAAAAATGCAATATCTTGTGGTGTAATTTTAGTTTCGATTAATAGCTGATCTTCTGAAGGTACGATTTCAATAATCTCTTCTCCTGGTTGAACTACGCCACCTAGAGTATTGATATGTAATGTTTTAATGGTTCCGTTTACCGGCGAAGTAATCACAGCTTTATTAATTTTGTCAAAAGCACCAATTTGGGCTTGGTTCATACGAGAAAGCTTAGTTTGCATCTCGTTTAAACTGGCACGTAAATCAGCAGCATAAACGAATACAGCTTCACGTCGTTTTAAAATTGCCTCATCCATCGATGCTTTTAGCTTAGGGCGCAATAAGCGCATTGTTTTTAATTCACCTTGGATGTCGTTGACCGTGCGTTCGAGTTTAAGTAACTCAACTTCGGGTACAATCCCTTTTTGGGCTAATGGTTTCGTTAATTCAAGCTCACGAGAAATAAGCTGGTAACTTTTAGTTAGTGTAGAGATTTTAGACGTCAGCTCTTCTGTTTCTTGTTGGCGCTGTTGTATTTGACGCACCAAAATTTCCAGTTGATTGGTAAGGTTGTCAAGACGGCCTGAGTATTCTGCTTGCTGGTTTTTAACTAAGTCAGGTTCTTGTTCAATAATTTCATCAGAGAATACTAAAGGTTGTTTGGTGATTTTGACTTGTTCTCGCCAGTTAGACGACATATCAGAAATAACGATGCTATCAAGTTCAGTGCGCATACGTATAACATTGGTTTGTAAGCTATACACTTCTTGTTCTTGTTGGGCAAAGTCTGAACGAAAACGAATATCATCAATTTTAACTAGCGGTTGCCCTTTAGTGACGATCATTCCTTCTTGAACATATATCTCTTGCAGTACACCGCCATCGAGACTATCAATAAGTTGAATTTGAGAGGAGGGGATCACTTTTCCCATTCCAGATGTCACTTGATCTAACTCAGAAAAATAAGACCAAATAAAGAAACATAAGGTCATGGCTGCCAGTGACCATATGATAAGACTATGGCCACGAGGGGAGTCTGTCATCATGGCGCCATAGACATCATCAACCATCTCTAAGTCGTGATTCGATAATTTATTACTCATGAGGCACGACCTCCTGCAAGTAATCCATTATTGAGCTTTTCTAAAATGCTGTCTTTTGGCCCATCAGCTATTACATGGCCTTTGTCTAAGACAATAATGCGATCCACTAAACGCAATAAATGCATTTTATGGGTAATCAGTAATAGTGTACGGTCTTTACTGACATGTTCCATTGAACGAATAAATTGTTTTTCTGCTCGTGCATCTAGGCTTGCAGTAGGTTCGTCCATTAATAATACTGGCGGGTCATTGAGTGTCGCTCGAGCAAGAGCCACAGTTTGTCGTTGGCCACGACTGAGCGATAAGCCACCTTCACCAACTTGTTGATCTAAGCCTTCTGATTCAAGGTTGGTAAACATACTGACCCCAGATAGTTGCACCGCTCGGATCAGTTGATGTTCGGTGACTTGACGGGTTCCAAACAAGATATTGTCTTTAATTGAACCATGAAATAAGGTGACATCTTGCGGTAAGTAGCCAAAGTTACTGCGTAAGTCACTTGGGTGAATTTGACCTGAATCTAATCCGTCATATCGAAGGCTACCCTGTGTTGGTTTATACAGACCAACCAGCAGTTTTGCTAAGGTACTTTTACCTGAACCATTGCGGCCAATGATGGCAATTCTCTCACCTGGCTTAATATGCACAGAAAGTGGATGTAAAACCGGTTTTTCAGCTTCTGGGAAAGTAAATGCGACATTATCCGCGTCAATTTTACCTTGTAAACGCTGTTTGCTAACGAGATGGCCTTTGTTTTCAAATTCTTCTTCTTGATTCATCACTTCATCAAGTTGTCGCAATGAGCTGGCTGTTTGATTGCCTCGCGTAATCAGGCCTGCTAACTGTGCCATGGGTGAAATCGCTCTGCTTGAAAGCATCACCGCTGCAATGATGCCCCCATTGAAATTGCATTATCAGCGACGCGGTAAACCCCTAATATAACGACGCAAACTACGGTGAGCTGTACAACAAAATTAGCAACATTACTGACTGAGTTTGTTAGTTTTTTTGATTTTAATTGCCAGTTAGCTGTATGGCCTATCATCTGCTGCCAGCTTTTTTGAACAAGCCCTTCAGCACCATTGGCTTTAATCGATTCAAGAGCTGTAAGACTTTCAATTAAATGACCATGTTTGAGGCTTGAGAAACGGTTACTTTCTTCAATAGCAGCTTTGAGTTTGGGCTGAATAAAGAGCGTAAAACCAATAATGATAATACCGCCTATTACTGGAATGACGGCTAGGTCTCCCGCCACAATATATATAATGGTCACGAACAAGAGTGCAAAAGGTAAATCAACCAATGTGGTAATGGTTGCTGAGGTTAAAATTTCACGAATACTATCGAACTCACTGAGCTGTCGAGCCATGCCGCCGACACTGGGAGAGCGTTTTGATAGTGGGATCCCAATGGCTTTGGCAAATAACTTTGAAGACACAATAATGTCGACTTTTTTACCAGCTATATCAATCAAGTAACTACGAAGCTGACGTAGAATTAAATCAAACAAATAGGCGATTCCTGCCCCAATCGCTAATACCCATAAAGACTCAAATGCTAGGTTGGGTACCACTTTATCATAGACATTCATGATAAATAGAGGGGATACCAGTGCAAACAGGTTGACTAATACTGAAGCGATTAATGCGTCTCGATAAATGGGAGCAGAGTCTTTAATACTTTGAATTAGCCAGTGAGTGCTATTGTCATGGATATGAACATCAAAGCTGTTATCTCCACGAAACTCCTGCTTCACAAGAAATAAATAACCCACATAAAGGGTTTCGAGTTCTTCTACTGTGAGGGTTTCTTGTCCGCCTGTTTCTGGCAATTGAATAGTGACTTGATCCGCATCAATATCAATTTTTCGTAAAATACAGGCTTTTTTATCTTTCAATAATAAAATACAAGGTAGCAAAATATCCGAGATTTGATTTAAATCTTTACGGGTCAATTTTGCGGATAAACCGCCACGAGAAGCGGCTTGTGGCAGTAACTCTGGAGTAATGACAGCACTAGTCAATGGTAAGCCTGCCGCAAGTGAATCACTTGAGCAAGGCGAACCAAAATGTTCAGTCATTAACACAAGACAATCAAGCAGAGGATCGACAGTTGTTCGCTGTGAAGCCGAAATCGTCCACTGTTCTTGTTGGTCAGACGCAGTTGCTGGCACTTATAACTTATCCTTTGTAATTATAGTTTTGTTAAGCACAATGTGCAGACGCTAACATATTACTACGTAGCGTCAACAAATTGTTGTATTTAAGGAATAATATTACCATCCAGGTTATTTTCCAATGGATCGATTGCTGCAGCATTTTGTGCGGATGCGTTATCTGATGTATCGACGATTAAAGCGCCGTCATCTAGCAGTCCGTTAATGATTTCGCCATTAGCTGAACTACCGTAGATGTCAGTTAAATCAACACCGTTTAGCACGATTTTTTGATCAGCAGTGCCATCTAGATTAACGTCGACATCAATAGTGGTATTGTTACCGTCGTAACTGAAGCTCAGCATGTCTTCTAAGTTAGATAGATCTTCATTCACCAATAAATCGCGTAAATCTAAGCTATCTTTACTGGTGTCGAAGTCAGTGATTGTGTCACTGCCGGTGTCATTGGCATTCCATGCGAAGGTGTTACTTCCTTCACCGCCACTTAAGACATCATCACCTAAGCCACCGATAAGTAAATCATCACCTAAACCACCGATAAGCATATCGTTACCTTCACCGCCAATGAGTACATCATCACCGGCTCCGCCCTCAAGAATCGCGTCAGCAAAGTACAAGCTGCCTGTTGCTCCTGAGTTTCCATCGGAAATATACGTACCAGTTTGGATGGTTCCGTCACTTAAGGTAATCGTGAATGTCGCACCAACTAAACTTGCGCCAGTGTCACTACCTAAATTATCGGTATCAAACGCAAACCAGAATTCATCTCCGTTCGTGAAGTCTCCTGCCGTAAATACTGCGGTCAGTGTTCCGCTATCTTGCGTCATATTGGCAAAGATATTTGAATTACTGTCATTAATGCCAACGGAGTCAGTTCCTTTTACTAAATTAGACTGACTGACGTCTACTATCGCATTGGTATCACCTCCACCTCTGAGATTAATTTCTATTTGGGTGATAGATATTCCTGCAGCGAGCAATGCTGCTTCAAAACCGAACTGGTTGGAAGCATTATAGGTATCTCCTGATTTCACTGTTGCTTTAATCAAAGAAGATGCCGGATTAACAGCAGTTGACGTCGCAATGATAATATCGTTTTCTGCTGTACCTGTGAGGACATTGGAATTTTGATAATCAATGGACACTTCAGCTGTGTCACTGGCACCATTGCCTGTTAAAGTATATTCAAAAGAATCTTCATCATTTGCGGCAGTAACAGTGACAGCGTCGTTTGCTAATGAAGCATTGGTTCCGTTGACACTTGTTACCTGAGCATCGCTTGGCGTTGCATCTCCATGGGTTAAATACTCAGTTGCAATCGTGATATTACTGCCTTGAGCTTGGTTAGTAATGACATTATTTACATTGGCATCGAGTGAAGCGTAGTAATCGATATTGATAGCTAGGTTCAATGTATCTGAGTCACCATCATTATCGATAATTGTGACTTCGATATTTTCTTGCTCATTAAGAATGTTTTCTGTCGAATCAATAAAGTAACTATATTCACCAGTTGAGAAATCAATGGTGAATGTCGCGCCAAGCGCAGTGGTGATAACTTGGATCGGATCTGCCATATTAATCGAGTAAGTCGTGTTATCGACAACGATTTGGTTAACATAACCGCCATCGGCACCAACTAATACACCCGTAGAGCTAGTACCGAGAATACCTAAACTGCCACTAACGGCATTGGACTCGAAATAATCAAGAATTGTATTCGTTAAATCGTCAGCATCGTTAACTTTGATCGCATGCTCTTCTTCTGTTATTTCAGTCGTTTGAGGGTAAGAAATTGGGTAAATTTCATCTAAATCTGCATTGCCAATACCGATACCGAATGAAATATCATAATAAGTATCAAGGTAGCTTTCCCAGTTACTCTGTAAAGTTCCATCAATATTGTGTCCACTTGAAGGCACACCGTCAGAGATAAAGTAAACAAAGCTTTGGTCTGCTGGTGGTAAGACAACATTCGACATCACTTCATTCAAGGCGCTATCGTAATATGTACCACCGCCAGCTTGTAATGCATTTAAGTAATTAATGGCGCCATCGATATCATCAATTAGCCAGCTAGAATTACTAACAGAATCTGAGTAAGCAACAATTTGAACATTCACATTACCCGTTGAGTCGACTTCATTGATAAGTGCTGTTAATGATTCTATTGCTGTTTCTAGGTAAGTTTTACCATTACCTGCACTGTTGTCCATACTGCCTGACACATCTAATACTAAGGTCAAGTTTGTTGTGATAGGTGCAGCACTTGCTTGCAAGTTCTGCTCAATATCATTCACCATCGGCTTATCATCAGTAATTGATACCGTTAAAGTGGCACTGCTCGTGTCACCAACACCGTTTTCGATGACGTAATTGAAGTTCTCTAAAACATCGTTACTGGTTGTATTTGTAGACGTTAATTCATACTGATAGTCACCCGCTCTAAAGCCGTTGCTATCATCGGTGTAAACGGTTAATACACCATCTGCCGTCGTTATTGAGATAATGCCATTGACAGGTACGACACCTTCAATACTCGTAATGACTGTGCTACTACTAACACCAGAGTCATTATCAAGTAAGTTTCCGGTTGCAATGTGCGAATTGGTTCCTTCTTCAGTACCGCCTGCCAAACCTGCTTCGGATACAATAGCGGCATTATTTTCAGCAAGTGGGGTCGAATCTTGGTTTACAGTTAATATCGCTGTACTTGAATCACCATCAATATCTGTGAGCTGGTAAGTAAACTCCTCACTAGAAATTACACCATCACCAATGGAAGAAGCTGTGATTGCATTAAGGCCATATGTTGTACCTGAATTTGCTGAAAGTACCAAATATTGGAACGGCGAGCTGGTAGAGATATTAAGGCTATTACTATTCGTTGTACCTGTCTCTACTAGATTGCCATCTGCATCATAAACGGTCCAAATGACGCTTTCAGAGTTACCGACATTGGTTAAGCTAATGTCTAACGCATTGAAAGGAGCTTCAGAGCCAAGGTCAATAACAAGTTGTTCGCCATTGCTAATGGTAGAGTTGCTGACCCCAATTCTAGAGCCATTATCTCCGACGTTATTACCAGGCACTCCTAAGCTATCGAAGTTAAACGATGCTCCACTACCAAAGCCATATAATGAAACCCCATTATTATTGACCAAGTCATTGAATGATAAGCTATCAATAATCGTATCAGTTTGAGTTGACTGGTATTGATAACTACCATCTTGGTTGATGGTGAGTACACCTTTATCTGTGGTGATAGTCAGGTTTCCATCAGCATCAAAACCGTTATAAGTCACGTCACCAAACGTCACACTTGTTATCTGTGCACTATCAGCGCCAAGGTTATCAATTCCGGAGCCATCGGTTCCTGCTGCCGTTATGACATCACCAAATGCTAAACCACCAAAGCCAACATGGTCTGTATCATCTTCAGCTACAGGAGCTGTATCATTTACATCAATTGATACTTGGGTCCAAGAGGAGGCACCAGTTCCATCGGTAGCTTGGTAATAGAAACTATCAACTAGTGTATCGCTACTTGTATGGTCGAGGTTTTGTGGTGCTTCATACGTATAGCTTCCATCGCTATTAATTGTGATGGTGCCACCCAGTGTGGTGGTGAAGCTTTGTCCTGCTTGTGTCGCATCAATGCTATCGACGTCAGAGTTGCCAGGAGCAAATCGAGTTACTGATAAGCTGTCACCTTCAGGATCTGTGTCATTGATGAGTAGATCTGATGCACTAAATAATAGCGATTCACCTTCAAGTACTGCTAATTGATCTGCAACTGTTTCTGGCACTAAGTTAACACCAACAATGTTGATGGTAACTGTGGCGGTGTCGACAGCGCCATATTCATCAGTTAGCGTATATGTAAATGTATCAGTATCTAATTCACCTGCAGTTAGACTGTCGAATGCACCATTAACATCATAGGTGTATGTCCCGTCAGCATTAATAATGAGTTTAGCACCGCTAGTAAGCGTAATCTCTTGCCCGTAGACGTATGCGTTACCGTTGACATGACTGATGTCAAAGTCATGGTTTTGCGCATCACTATCATTAGCAAATAACCCTTCAGAAACATCGCTAATGACCAAGGTTGAATCTTCTTGCACAACGTACGCATCGACTAATGCAGGGCCTGTAACAGTAACAGAATCTAAGTAGTAATCAGATGAGTCTGCGAGTGCTGCGCCGCCGTTGGCTTCGCTAATTGTTGGCGCTGCCTCAAAGACTAATTGGTCAAATACCAGGTTACCGGTATTGATGGTAAAACTACCTGTTGTACCGGTTGAGGTTGTGAAGGTTTCAGAAGCCACTAATTGGCCATTATAGTAAGCGTACCATGTGCCTTGTTCACCACTATTTTCATCAGCGAACATACGTGAAACGCTAAATTCTGCTTGATTAACAAGACCATTGAAATCAATGATTATGGCTTCAGATGTGCCTGTTTCAGAGTCATATTCAATTTGTCCTGAAATTTGACCAGCAGATCGTGGCGAGCCAGCAACGCCTATGTGGTTATCAGCGGCATTGACTGAGATTGCGCCAACGCTGCCATCAGCATTTCTTGCGCTGATAGTAAAGTCAGCTTCTCCATCTGCATTTACTGGGCTTACCCAGTTATTGTCTGAATCTGCTGACGTTATGAATATGGTGCCAACAGCATCATCAACGGCATCAACCGTGTTGTCTGCAATGGTGAGGTTTTCACTATCACCGGAACCTAAGTTACCTGATAAATCTGTGTAGGTATCGTCATTCACTGTGATGCTAGCAGGGCCGCTGTAGCCATCAGTTGGAGTGAATGTGGCTGTCCAAGTTTCACCGCCATCATTTGTAACGAGATTAGTAAGTGTACCACCCGAAACAACGACATCATCAACTAAGTTAAAGTTAGTGACTGCCTCACTAAATGTAAATGTAACCAGGGTTGAAACACCAAACTCAAGAGTGGCGTCTGCGACAGTGATGTCTAATGTTGGTGCGGTCGAATCTAATTCGTCAGTATCATCTGCACTAACAGTATTGCCATTACGATCTTCAGCAGAAGCATCGACGGTGATATCACCATCTGCTAAACCAGAGATATCTACACCTGAAATTGTATAGTTACCGTCATTGTTAACAGTTACACCAGTCACTACTTGCACTGCGCCAGTGATATCTGTGAGAGTCAGCGTTACAGTGCTTCCAGGGGCAACATCGACAGTGCTGCCAGAAATATTTGCTGTTTCAGTTCCATCATTAACCGTTAAGGCGACAGTGATAGAGCCGTCAGTGACATCGAGGTTTTCAGTGTCATTGGCAGACAGGTCATTGCCGTTGCTGTCGGTTGCGGTTGCAACCACTGTGATGTCGCCATCCACAAGTGTAGATAGGTCAACATTATCAACAGAGTAAGTGCCATCTGCATTAACAGCCACATCTGTGATGGTAATTGCAGTGCCCGCAATATCGGTGATAACCAGAGTGACCGTGCCACCTGCTGGAATATCCTGACTAGTACCAGTGATGTCACATTGGTTAGATGCATCAATCACTAAGTCTACTGTTAGCTCAGCATCAACAGCATCGAGGTTTTCAGTGTCGTTGGCCGATAAATCGTTACCGTTGCTGTCAGTTGCGGTTGCCACAACTGTGATGTCGCCATCCACAAGTGTAGATAGGTCAACATTATCAACAGAGTAAGTGCCATCTGCATTGACTGCCACATCGGTGATGGTAATTGCAGTGCCCGCAATATCGGTGATCACCAGAGTGACCGTGCCACCTGCTGGAATATCTTGTGATGTACCAGTGATGTCACCTTGGTTAGATGCATCAATCACTAAGTCTACTGTTAGCTCAGCATCAACAGCATCGAGGTTTTCAGTGTCGTTGGCAGACAGGTCGTTACCGTTGCTGTCGGTTGCGGTCGCCACAACTGTGATGTCGCCATCCACAAGCGTTGATAGGTCGACGTTATCAACAGAGTAAGTGCCATCTGCATTGACTGCCACATCTGTGATGGTAATTGCTGTGCCCGCAATATCGGTAATAACCAGAGTGACCGTACCGCCAGCTGGAATATCCTGACTAGTACCAGTGATGTCACCGTTATTATCGCCATCGATAACTAAATCAACGGTGATGTTGCTTGAAAGGGCATCAAGGTTTTCAGTGTCGTTGGCAGACAGGTCATTGCCGTTTGAATCAGTCGCGGTTGCAACAACAGTGATGTCGCCATCCACAAGTGTAGATAGGTCAACATTATCAACAGAGTAAGTGCCATCTGCATTGACTGCCACATCTGCGATGGTAATTGCAGTGCCAGCAATATCGGTGATCACCAGAGTGACCGTGCCACCTGCTGGAATATCTTGTGATGTACCAGTGATATCACCTTGGTTAGATGCATCAATCACTAAGTCTACTGTTAGCTCAGCATCAACAGCATCAAGGTTTTCAGTGTCATTGGCAGACAGGTCATTGCCGTTGCTGTCAGTTGCGGTTGCAACAACTGTGATGTCGCCATCCACAAGCGTTGATAGGTCAACATTATCAACAGAGTAAGTGCCATCTGCATTAACGGCTACATCGGTGATGGTAATTGTTGTGCCAGCAATATCGGTGATCACCAAGGTGACTGTGCCACCTGCTGGAATATCCTGACTAGTACCTGTGATGTCACCGTTATTATCGCCATCGATAACTAAATCGACGGTGATGTTGCTTGAAAGGGCATCAAGGTTTTCAGTGTCGTTGGCAGACAGGTCGTTACCGTTGCTGTCGGTTGCGGTTGCAACCACTGTGATGTCGCCATCCACAAGTGTAGATAGGTCAACGTTATCGACAGAGTAAGTGCCATCTGCATTAACAGCCACATCTGTGATGGTAATTGCAGTGCCCGCAATATCGGTAATTACCAGAGTGACCGTACCACCTGCTGGAATATCTTGTGATGTACCAGTGATATCGCCTTGGTTAGATGCATCAATCACTAAGTCTACTGTTAGCTCAGCATCAACAGCATCGAGGTTTTCAGTGTCATTGGCAGACAGGTCGTTATCGTTTGAATCAGTCGCGGTTGCCACCACTGTGATGTCGCCATCCACAAGTGTTGATAGGTCAACATTATCGACAGAGTAAGTGCCATCTGCATTAACGGCCACATCGGTGATGGTAATTGTTGTGCCCGCAATATCGGTGATCACCAGAGTGACCGTACCGCCTGCTGGAATATCTTGTGATGTACCAGTGATATCGCCTTGGTTCGATGCATCAATCACTAAGTCTACTGTTAGCTCAGCATCAACAGCATCGAGGTTTTCAGTGTCATTGGCCGATAAATCGTTACCGTTGCTATCAGTCGCAGTTGCCACCACTGTGATGTCGCCATCCACAAGTGTAGATAGGTCAACATTATCAACAGAGTAAGTGCCATCTGCATTAACAGCCACATCTGGATGGTAATTGCAGTGCCCGCAATATCGGTGATAACCAGAGTGACCGTGCCACCTGCTGGAATATCCTGGCTAGTACCAGTGATGTCACCGTTATTATCGCCATCGATGACTAAATCAACGGTCAATTGTGCATCAACAGCATCAAGGTTTTCAGTGTCGTTGGCCGATAAATCGTTACCGTTGCTGTCAGTTGCGGTTGCCACAACTGTGATGTCGCCATCCACAAGTGTAGATAGGTCAACATTATCAACAGAGTAAGTGCCATCTGCATTGACTGCCACATCGGTGATGGTAATTGCAGTGCCCGCAATATCGGTAATAACCAGAGTGACCGTGCCGCCTGCTGGAATATCTTGATGTACCAGTGATGTCACCTTGTTAGATGCATCATCACTAAGTCTACTGTTAGCTAGCATCAACAGCATCAAGGTTTTCAGTGTCGTTGGCAGACAGGTCGTTCCGTTTGAATCAGTCGCGGTTGCCACAACTGTGATGTCGCCATCCACAAGTGTAGATAGGTCAACATTATCAACAGAGTAAGTGCCATCTGCATTGACTGCCACATCGTGATGGTAATTGCAGTGCCCGCAATATCGGTGATACCAGAGTGACCGTGCCACCTGCTGGAATATCTTGATGTACCAGTGATGTCACCTTGGTTAGATGCATCAATCACTAAGTCTACTGTTAGCTCAGCATCAACAGCATCAGGTTTTCAGTGTCGTTGGCAGACAGGTCATTGCCGTTGCTGTCAGTTGCGGTGCCACAACTGTGATGTCGCCATCCACAAGCGTTGATAGGTCAACATTATCAACAGAGTAAGTGCCATCTGCATTACGCACATCGTGATGGTAATTGTGTGCCAGCAATATCGGTGATAACCAGAGTGACCGTGCCGCCAGCTGGAATATCCTGATGTACCAGTGATGTCACCGTTATTATCGCCATCGATACTAAATCACGGTGATGTACTGAAAGCATCGAGGTTTTCAGTGTCGTTGGCAGACAGGTCTTCCGTTTGTCAGTCGCGGTTGCCACAACTGTGATGTCGCCATCCACAAGTGTGATAGGTCAACGTTATCAACAGAGTAAGTGCCATCTGCATTAACGCTACATCTGTGATGGTAATTGGTGCCAGCAATATCGGTGATAACCAGAGTGACCGTGCCGCCAGCTGGAATTCTTGTGATGTACCTGTGATGTCACCGTTATTATCGCCATCGATACTAAATCACGGTATGTTACTGAAAGGCATCAAGGTTTTCAGTGTCGTTGGCAGACAGGTCATTGCCGTTGCTGTCAGTTGCAGTTGCAACCACTGTGATGTCGCCATCCACAAGCGTTGATAGGTCAACATTATCAACAGAGTAAGTGCCATCTGCATTAACAGCCACATCTGTGATGGTAATTGCAGTGCCCGCAATATCGGTGATCACCAGAGTGACCGTACCGCCAGCTGGAATATCCTGACTAGTACCAGTGATGTCACCGTTATTATCGCCATCGATACTAAATCGACGGTGATGTTACTTGAAAGGGCATCAAGGTTTTCAGTGTCGTTGGCAGACAGGTCATTGCCGTTGCTGTCAGTTGCGTTGCAACACTGTGATGTCGCCATCCACAAGTGTAGATAGGTCAACATTATCAACAGAGTAAGTGCCTCTGCGTTACTGCCACATCTGTGATGGTAATTGCAGTGCCCGCAATATCGGTGATCACCAGAGTGACCGTGCCGCCTGTGGAATGTCTTGTGATGTACCTGTGATGTCACCGTTATTATCGCCATCGATAACTAAATCGACGGTAGTTGCTGAAAGGCATCAAGGTTTTCAGTGTCATTGGCCGATAAATCGTTACCGTTTGATCAGTCGCGGTTGCAACGACTGTGATGTCGCCATCCACAAGTGTAGAGAGGTCAACATTATCAACAGAGTAAGTGCCATCTGCATTAACAGCCACATCTGTGATGGTAATTGATGTGCCCGCAATATCAGTAATAACCAGAGTGACCGTGCCACCTGCTGGAATATCCTGACTAGTACCTGTGATGTCACCGTTATTATCGCCATCGATAACTAAATCGACGGTGATGTTGCTTGAAAGGCATCAAGGTTTTCAGTGTCATTGGCGATAAATCGTTACCGTTGCTATCAGTTGCGGTTGCAACCACTGTGATGTCGCCATCAACCAAGGTTGATAGGTCAACATTATCGACAGAGTAAGTGCCATCTGCATTAACAGCCACATCTGCGATGGTAATTGATGTGCCCGCAATATCGGTGATCACCAGAGTGACCGTGCCGCCAGCTGGAATGTCTTGTGATGTACCTGTGATGTCACCGTTATTATCGCCATCGATAACTAAATCGACGGTGATGTTGCTTGAAAGGCATCAAGGTTTTCAGTGTCATTGGCCGATAAATCGTTACCGTTTGAATCAGTCGCGGTTGCAACGACTGTGATGTCGCCATCCACAAGTGTAGAGAGGTCAACATTATCAACAGAGTAAGTGCCATCTGCATTAACAGCCACATCTGTGATGGTAATTGATGTGCCCGCAATATCGTAATAACCAGAGTGACCGTGCCACCTGCTGGAATATCCTGACTAGTACCTGTGATGTCACCGTTATTATCGCCATCGATAACTAAATCGACGGTGATGTTGCTTGAAAGGCATCAAGGTTTTCAGTGTCATTGGCCGATAATCGTTACCGTTGCTATCAGTTGCGGTTGCAACCACTGTGATGTCGCCATCACCAAGGTTGATAGGTCAACATTATCGACAGAGTAAGTGCCATCTGCATTAACAGCCACATCTGTGATGGTAATTGATGTGCCCGCAATATCGGTGATAACCAGAGTGACCGTGCCACCTGCTGGAATATCCTGACTAGTACCAGTGATGTCACCGTTATTATCGCCATCGATGACTAAATCGACAGTGATGTTACTTGAAAGGGCATCAAGGTTTTCAGTGTCGTTGGCAGACAGGTCATTGCCGTTGCTGTCAGTTGCGGTTGCCACAACTGTGATGTCGCCATCCACAAGCGTGATAGGTCAACATTATCAACAGAGTAAGTGCCATCTGCATTAACAGCCACATCTGTGATGGTAATTGCAGTGCCCGCAATATCGGTAATAACCAGAGTGACCGTGCCACCTGCTGGAATATCCTGGCTAGTACCAGTGATGTCACCGTTATTATCGCCATCGATGACTAAATCAACGGTCAATTGTGCATCAACAGCATCAAGGTTTTCAGTGTCGTTGGCCGATAAATCGTTACCGTTGCTGTCAGTTGCGGTTGCCACAACTGTGATGTCGCCATCCACAAGTGTAGATAGGTCAACATTATCAACAGAGTAAGTGCCATCTGCATTGACTGCCACATCGGTGATGGTAATTGCAGTGCCAGCAATATCGGTAATAACCAGAGTGACCGTGCCGCCTGCTGGAATGTCTTGTGATGTACCAGTGATGTCACCGTTATTATCGCCATCGATGACTAAATCGACGGTGATGTTACTTGAAAGGCATCAAGGTTTTCAGTGTCGTTGGCAGACAGGTCATTGCCGTTTGAATCAGTCGCGGTTGCCACAACTGTGATGTCGCCATCCACAAGTGTAGATAGGTCAACATTATCAACAGAGTAAGTGCCATCTGCATTGACTGCCACATCGGTGATGGTAATTGCAGTGCCCGCAATATCGGTGATAACCAGAGTGACCGTGCCACCTGCTGGAATATCCTGACTAGTACCAGTGATGTCACCTTGGTTAGATGCATCAATCACTAAGTCTACTGTTAGCTCAGCATCAACAGCATCGAGGTTTTCAGTGTCGTTGGCAGACAGGTCGTTACCGTTGCTGTCGGTTGCGGTCGCCACAACTGTGATGTCGCCATCCACAAGCGTTGATAGGTCGACGTTATCAACAGAGTAAGTGCCATCTGCATTGACTGCCACATCTGTGATGGTAATTGCTGTGCCCGCAATATCGGTAATAACCAGAGTGACCGTGCCACCTGCTGGAATATCTTGTGATGTACCAGTGATGTCACCGTTATTATCGCCATCGATAACTAAATCTACGGTCAATTGTGCATCAACAGCATCGAGGTTTTCAGTGTCATTGGCAGACAGGTCGTTACCGTTGCTGTCAGTTGCGGTTGCCACAACTGTGATGTCGCCATCCACAAGTGTAGATAGGTCAACATTATCAACAGAGTAAGTGCCATCTGCATTGACTGCCACATCGGTGATGGTAATTGCAGTGCCAGCAATATCGGTGATAACCAGAGTGACCGTGCCACCTGCTGGAATATCCTGACTAGTACCAGTGATGTCACCTTGGTTAGATGCATCAATCACTAAGTCTACTGTTAGCTCAGCATCAACAGCATCGAGGTTTTCAGTGTCGTTGGCAGACAGGTCGTTACCGTTGCTGTCGGTTGCGGTCGCCACAACTGTGATGTCGCCATCCACAAGCGTTGATAGGTCGACGTTATCAACAGAGTAAGTGCCATCTGCATTGACTGCCACATCTGTGATGGTAATTGCTGTGCCCGCAATATCGGTAATAACCAGAGTGACCGTACCGCCAGCTGGAATATCCTGACTAGTACCAGTGATGTCACCGTTATTATCGCCATCGATAACTAAATCAACGGTGATGTTGCTTGAAAGGGCATCAAGGTTTTCAGTGTCGTTGGCAGACAGGTCATTGCCGTTTGAATCAGTCGCGGTTGCAACAACAGTGATGTCGCCATCCACAAGTGTAGATAGGTCAACATTATCAACAGAGTAAGTGCCGTCAGCGTTTACAGCCACATCGGTAATGGTAATTGTTGTACCCGCAATATCGGTGAAAACCAGAGTGACCGTGCCACCTGCTGGAATGTCCTGACTAGTACCAGTGATATCACCTTGGTTCGATGCATCAATCACTAAGTCTACTGTTAGCTCAGCATCAACAGCATCGAGGTTTTCAGTGTCATTGGCAGACAGGTCGTTACCGTTTGAATCAGTCGCAGTTGCAACAACTGTGATGTCGCCATCCACAAGTGTAGAGAGGTCAACATTATCGACAGAGTAAGTGCCATCTGCATTAACAGCCACATCGGTGATGGTAATTGCAGTGCCCGCAATATCGGTAATAACCAGAGTGACCGTGCCGCCTGCTGGAATATCTTGTGATGTACCAGTGATGTCGCCTTGGTTAGATGCATCAATCACTAAGTCTACTGTTAGCTCAGCATCAACAGCATCAAGGTTTTCAGTGTCGTTGGCAGACAGGTCGTTACCGTTTGAATCAGTCGCAGTTGCAACAACTGTGATGTCGCCATCCACAAGTGTAGAGAGGTCAACATTATCGACAGAGTAAGTGCCATCTGCATTAACAGCCACATCGGTGATGGTAATTGCAGTGCCCGCAATATCGGTAATAACCAGAGTGACCGTGCCGCCAGTTGGAATATCTTGTGATGTACCAGTGATGTCACCGTTATTATCGCCATCGATGACTAAATCGACGGTCAATTGTGCATCAACAGCATCAAGGCTTTCGGTGTCGTTGGCAGACAGGTCATTGCCGTTTGAATCAGTCGCGGTTGCCACCACTGTGATGTCGCCATCCACAAGTGTAGATAGGTCAACATTATCGACAGAGTAAGTACCGTCCGCGTTTACTGCCACATCAGTGATGGTAATTGCAGTGCCAGCAATATCGGTGATCACCAGAGTGACCGTGCCACCTGCTGGAATATCTTGTGATGTACCAGTGATATCGCCTTGGTTTGATGCATCAATCACTAAGTCTACTGTTAGCTCAGCATCAACAGCATCGAGGTTTTCAGTGTCATTGGCAGACAGGTCGTTACCGTTGCTGTCAGTTGCGGTTGCCACCACTGTGATGTCGCCATCCACAAGCGTAGATAGGTCAACATTATCAACAGAGTAAGTGCCGTCCGCGTTTACTGCTACATCAGTGATGGTAATTGCAGTGCCCGCAATATCAGTAATAACCAGAGTGACCGTGCCACCTGCTGGAATATCTTGTGATGTACCAGTGATATCGCCTTGGTTAGATGCATCAATCACTAAGTCTACTGTTAGCTCAGCATCAACAGCATCGAGGTTTTCAGTGTCGTTGGCAGACAGGTCGTTACCGTTGCTGTCGGTTGCGGTCGCCACAACTGTGATGTCGCCATCCACAAGCGTTGATAGGTCGACGTTATCAACAGAGTAAGTGCCATCTGCATTGACTGCCACATCTGTGATGGTAATTGCTGTGCCCGCAATATCGGTAATAACCAGAGTGACCGTACCGCCAGCTGGAATATCCTGACTAGTACCAGTGATGTCACCGTTATTATCGCCATCGATAACTAAATCAACGGTGATGTTGCTTGAAAGGGCATCAAGGTTTTCAGTGTCGTTGGCAGACAGGTCATTGCCGTTTGAATCAGTCGCGGTTGCAACAACAGTGATGTCGCCATCCACAAGTGTAGATAGGTCAACATTATCAACAGAGTAAGTGCCATCTGCATTAACAGCCACATCTGTGATGGTAATTGCAGTGCCCGCAATATCGGTGATCACCAGAGTGACCGTGCCACCTGCTGGAATATCTTGTGATGTACCAGTGATATCACCTTGGTTAGATGCATCAATCACTAAGTCTACTGTTAGCTCAGCATCAACAGCATCAAGGTTTTCAGTGTCATTGGCAGACAGGTCATTGCCGTTGCTGTCAGTTGCGGTTGCAACAACTGTGATGTCGCCATCCACAAGCGTTGATAGGTCAACATTATCAACAGAGTAAGTGCCATCTGCATTAACGGCTACATCGGTGATGGTAATTGTTGTACCCGCAATATCGGTGATCACCAAGGTGACTGTGCCACCTGCTGGAATATCCTGACTAGTACCTGTGATGTCACCGTTATTATCGCCATCGATAACTAAATCGACGGTGATGTTGCTTGAAAGGGCATCAAGGTTTTCAGTGTCGTTGGCAGACAGGTCGTTACCGTTGCTGTCGGTTGCGGTTGCAACCACTGTGATGTCGCCATCCACAAGTGTAGATAGGTCAACGTTATCGACAGAGTAAGTGCCATCTGCATTAACAGCCACATCTGTGATGGTAATTGCAGTGCCCGCAATATCGGTAATTACCAGAGTGACCGTACCACCTGCTGGAATATCTTGTGATGTACCAGTGATATCGCCTTGGTTAGATGCATCAATCACTAAGTCTACTGTTAGCTCAGCATCAACAGCATCGAGGTTTTCAGTGTCATTGGCAGACAGGTCGTTATCGTTTGAATCAGTCGCGGTTGCCACCACTGTGATGTCGCCATCCACAAGTGTTGATAGGTCAACATTATCGACAGAGTAAGTGCCATCTGCATTAACGGCCACATCGGTGATGGTAATTGTTGTGCCCGCAATATCGGTGATCACCAGAGTGACCGTACCGCCTGCTGGAATATCTTGTGATGTACCAGTGATATCGCCTTGGTTCGATGCATCAATCACTAAGTCTACTGTTAGCTCAGCATCAACAGCATCGAGGTTTTCAGTGTCATTGGCCGATAAATCGTTACCGTTGCTATCAGTCGCAGTTGCCACCACTGTGATGTCGCCATCCACAAGCGTTGATAGGTCAACATTATCAACAGAGTAAGTGCCGTCAGCGTTTACAGCCACATCGGTAATGGTAATTGTTGTACCCGCAATATCGGTGAAAACCAGAGTGACCGTGCCACCTGCTGGAATGTCCTGACTAGTACCAGTGATATCACCTTGGTTCGATGCATCAATCACTAAGTCTACTGTTAGCTCAGCATCAACAGCATCGAGGTTTTCAGTGTCATTGGCAGACAGGTCGTTACCGTTTGAATCAGTCGCAGTTGCAACAACTGTGATGTCGCCATCCACAAGTGTAGAGAGGTCAACATTATCGACAGAGTAAGTGCCATCTGCATTAACAGCCACATCGGTGATGGTAATTGCAGTGCCCGCAATATCGGTAATAACCAGAGTGACCGTGCCGCCTGCTGGAATATCTTGTGATGTACCAGTGATGTCGCCTTGGTTAGATGCATCAATCACTAAGTCTACTGTTAGCTCAGCATCAACAGCATCAAGGTTTTCAGTGTCGTTGGCAGACAGGTCGTTACCGTTTGAATCAGTCGCAGTTGCAACAACTGTGATGTCGCCATCCACAAGTGTAGAGAGGTCAACATTATCGACAGAGTAAGTGCCATCTGCATTAACAGCCACATCGGTGATGGTAATTGCAGTGCCCGCAATATCGGTAATAACCAGAGTGACCGTGCCGCCAGTTGGAATATCTTGTGATGTACCAGTGATGTCACCGTTATTATCGCCATCGATGACTAAATCGACGGTCAATTGTGCATCAACAGCATCAAGGCTTTCGGTGTCGTTGGCAGACAGGTCATTGCCGTTTGAATCAGTCGCGGTTGCCACCACTGTGATGTCGCCATCCACAAGTGTAGATAGGTCAACATTATCGACAGAGTAAGTACCGTCCGCGTTTACTGCCACATCAGTGATGGTAATTGCAGTGCCAGCAATATCGGTGATCACCAGAGTGACCGTGCCACCTGCTGGAATATCTTGTGATGTACCAGTGATATCGCCTTGGTTTGATGCATCAATCACTAAGTCTACTGTTAGCTCAGCATCAACAGCATCGAGGTTTTCAGTGTCATTGGCAGACAGGTCGTTACCGTTGCTGTCAGTTGCGGTTGCCACCACTGTGATGTCGCCATCCACAAGCGTAGATAGGTCAACATTATCAACAGAGTAAGTGCCGTCCGCGTTTACTGCTACATCAGTGATGGTAATTGCAGTGCCCGCAATATCAGTAATAACCAGAGTGACCGTGCCACCTGCTGGAATATCTTGTGATGTACCAGTGATATCGCCTTGGTTAGATGCATCAATCACTAAGTCTACTGTTAGCTCAGCATCAACAGCATCAAGGTTTTCAGTGTCGTTGGCCGATAAATCGTTACCGTTGCTGTCGGTTGCAGTTGCCACAACTGTGATGTCGCCATCCACAAGTGTAGATAGGTCGACGTTATCGACGGAATAAGTGCCATCTGCATTAACAGCCACATCTGTGATGGTAATTGCAGTGCCCGCAATATCAGTAATAACCAGAGTGACCGTACCGCCAGCTGGAATATCCTGACTAGTACCAGTGATGTCACCGTTATTATCGCCATCGATAACTAAATCAACGGTGATGTTGCTTGAAAGGGCATCAAGGTTTTCAGTGTCGTTGGCAGACAGGTCATTGCCGTTTGAATCAGTCGCGGTTGCAACAACAGTGATGTCGCCATCCACAAGTGTAGATAGGTCAACATTATCAACAGAGTAAGTGCCATCTGCATTAACAGCCACATCTGCGATGGTAATTGCAGTGCCCGCAATATCGGTGATAACCAGAGTGACCGTGCCACCTGCTGGAATATCCTGGCTAGTACCAGTGATGTCACCGTTATTATCGCCATCGATAACTAAATCAACGGTGATGTTGCTTGAAAGGGCATCAAGGTTTTCAGTGTCGTTGGCAGACAGGTCATTGCCGTTTGAATCAGTCGCGGTTGCAACAACAGTGATGTCGCCATCCACAAGTGTAGATAGGTCAACATTATCAACAGAGTAAGTGCCATCTGCATTAACAGCCACATCTGCGATGGTAATTGCAGTGCCCGCAATATCGGTGATAACCAGAGTGACCGTGCCACCTGCTGGAATATCCTGGCTAGTACCAGTGATGTCACCGTTATTATCGCCATCGATGACTAAATCAACGGTCAATTGTGCATCAACAGCATCAAGGTTTTCAGTGTCGTTGGCCGATAAATCGTTACCGTTGCTGTCAGTTGCGGTTGCCACAACTGTGATGTCGCCATCCACAAGTGTAGATAGGTCAACATTATCAATAGAGTAAGTGCCATCTGCATTGACTGCCACATCGGTGATGGTAATTGCAGTGCCCGCAATATCGGTAATAACCAGAGTGACCGTGCCGCCTGCTGGAATGTCTTGTGATGTACCAGTGATGTCACCGTTATTATCGCCATCGATAACTAAATCGACGGTCAATTGAGCATCAACAGCATCAAGGTTTTCAGTGTCGTTGGCCGACAGGTCATTGCCGTTTGAATCAGTTGCGGTTGCCACCACTGTGATGTCGCCATCCACAAGTGTAGATAGGTCGACGTTATCGACGGAATAAGTGCCATCTGCATTAACAGCCACATCTGTGATGGTAATTGCAGCGCCCGCAATATCAGTAATAACCAGAGTGACCGTGCCATCTGCTGGAATATCTTGTGATGTACCAGTGATGTCACCGTTATTATCGCCATCGATGACTAAATCGACAGTGATGTTACTTGAAAGGGCATCAAGGTTTTCAGTGTCGTTGGCAGACAGGTCATTGCCGTTTGAATCAGTCGCGGTTGCAACCACTGTGATGTCGCCATCCACAAGTGTAGATAGGTCAACATTATCAACAGAGTAAGTGCCATCTGCATTAACAGCCACATCTGTGATGGTAATTGCAGTGCCCGCAATATCGGTGATAACCAGAGTGACCGTGCCACCTGCTGGAATATCCTGACTAGTACCAGTGATGTCACCTTGGTTAGATGCATCAATCACTAAGTCTACTGTTAGCTCAGCATCAACAGCATCGAGGTTTTCAGTGTCGTTGGCAGACAGGTCGTTACCGTTGCTGTCGGTTGCGGTCGCCACAACTGTGATGTCGCCATCCACAAGCGTTGATAGGTCGACGTTATCAACAGAATAAGTGCCATCTGCATTAACAGCCACATCTGTGATGGTAATTGCAGTGCCCGCAATATCAGTAATAACCAGAGTGACCGTACCGCCAGCTGGAATATCCTGACTAGTACCAGTGATGTCACCGTTATTATCGCCATCGATAACTAAATCAACGGTGATGTTGCTTGAAAGGGCATCAAGGTTTTCAGTGTCGTTGGCAGACAGGTCATTGCCGTTTGAATCAGTCGCGGTTGCAACAACTGTGATGTCGCCATCCACAAGCGTTGATAGGTCGACGTTATCAACAGAGTAAGTGCCATCTGCATTAACAGCCACATCTGTGATGGTAATTGCAGTGCCCGCAATATCGGTGATCACCAGAGTGACCGTGCCACCTGCTTGAATATCCTGACTAGTACCAGTGATGTCACCGTTATTATCGCCATCGATAACTAAATCAACGGTGATGTTACTTGAAAGGGCATCAAGGTTTTCAGTGTCATTGGCAGATAGGTCATTGCCGTTGCTGTCGGTTGCAGTTGCCACCACTGTGATGTCGCCATCCACAAGTGTAGATAGGTCAACATTATCAACAGAGTAAGTGCCATCTGCATTGACTGCCACATCGGTGATGGTAATTGCAGTGCCCGCAATATCGGTGATAACCAGAGTGACCGTGCCACCTGCTGGAATATCCTGACTAGTACCAGTGATGTCACCTTGGTTAGATGCATCAATCACTAAGTCTACTGTTAGCTCAGCATCAACAGCATCGAGGTTTTCAGTGTCGTTGGCAGACAGGTCGTTACCGTTGCTGTCGGTTGCGGTCGCCACAACTGTGATGTCGCCATCCACAAGCGTTGATAGGTCGACGTTATCAACAGAGTAAGTGCCATCTGCATTGACTGCCACATCTGTGATGGTAATTGCAGTGCCCGCAATATCGGTGATAACCAGAGTGACCGTGCCACCTGCTGGAATATCCTGACTAGTACCAGTGATGTCACCTTGGTTAGATGCATCAATCACTAAGTCTACTGTTAGCTCAGCATCAACAGCATCGAGGTTTTCAGTGTCGTTGGCAGACAGGTCGTTACCGTTGCTGTCGGTTGCGGTCGCCACAACTGTGATGTCGCCATCCACAAGTGTAGATAGGTCAACATTATCAACAGAGTAAGTGCCATCTGCATTGACTGCCACATCGGTGATGGTAATTGCAGTGCCCGCAATATCGGTGATAACCAGAGTGACCGTGCCACCTGCTGGAATATCCTGACTAGTACCAGTGATGTCACCTTGGTTAGATGCATCAATCACTAAGTCTACTGTTAGCTCAGCATCAACAGCATCGAGGTTTTCAGTGTCGTTGGCAGACAGGTCGTTACCGTTGCTGTCGGTTGCGGTCGCCACAACTGTGATGTCGCCATCCACAAGCGTTGATAGGTCGACGTTATCAACAGAGTAAGTGCCATCTGCATTGACTGCCACATCTGTGATGGTAATTGCTGTGCCCGCAATATCGGTAATAACCAGAGTGACCGTGCCACCTGCTGGAATATCTTGTGATGTACCAGTGATGTCACCGTTATTATCGCCATCGATAACTAAATCTACGGTCAATTGTGCATCAACAGCATCGAGGTTTTCAGTGTCATTGGCAGACAGGTCGTTACCGTTGCTGTCAGTTGCGGTTGCAACCACTGTGATGTCGCCATCCACAAGTGTAGATAGGTCAACGTTATCAACAGAGTAAGTGCCGTCCGCGTTTACTGCCACATCTGTGATGGTAATTGCAGTGCCCGCAATATCGGTAATAACCAGAGTGACCGTGCCACCTGCTGGAATATCCTGACTAGTACCAGTGATATCACCTTGGTTCGATGCATCAATCACTAAGTCTACAGTTAGCTCAGCATCAACAGCATCGAGGTTTTCAGTGTCGTTGGCAGACAGGTCATTGCCGTTTGAATCAGTCGCGGTTGCAACAACTGTGATGTCGCCATCCACAAGTGTAGAGAGGTCAACATTATCGACAGAGTAAGTGCCATCTGCATTTACTGTCACATCTGTGATGGTAATTGCAGTGCCCGCAATATCGGTAATAACCAGAGTGACCGTACCGCCAGCTGGAATATCCTGACTAGTACCAGTGATGTCACCGTTATTATCGCCATCGATGACTAAATCGACGGTCAATTGACCTGCTACAGCATCAATTTCACCATTATCATTTGCTGTCGCTGTATTACCAGCGGCGTCAGTAACAGAAGCTGTAACGGTATAATCGCCTTCAGAAAGTGGAGAAGGGACTTCTAGTTGATATGTACCATCTGGGTTTACTTCAGCTTCTAGAATTTGTTCATTACCTTCACTATCCGTGACGGTAAGGGTCACAGTGCTGCCAGGAGCTGCATCAGTTGAGCCTATGATTAATGGGGTATTATCACCGGTTCCTTCTGGTGCTGCGACTGTGATGGTTGGTGCTGTTGTATCAACGTCACCCGTATCTTCAGCCATAGCGCCATTACCTGCTGGATCAGATACCCCAGCAACTGCAGTGTAATCTCCCTCAGCTAAAGGTTCTGGTACTTCAACTTCATAGGTTCCATCAGGAGAAACAACAGCTTCTATAATTTGTTCGGTACCTTCACTATCAGTCACTATAATTGTCACTGTAGTCCCAGGCTCTACATCCGTAGTACCAGTGATAATTGGCGTGCTATCAGATGAGTTGTCAGGTGCGTTAACTGTAATTTCAGGCGCTACGGTATCAATTGCACCTTCATCATTTGCCGTTGCTGTATTACCTGAAGGATCAGTTACAGCAGCATTGACGGTATAATCACCTTCAACTAATGGCTCAACTACATCAACTTCATAACTTCCATCAGGATTGACTATAGCTTCGAGAGTTTGCTCATTTCCTTCAGCATCGACGACTGTAATGATCACAGTACTGCCTGGTGCAGCATCTGTTGTGCCGGTAATTGTAGGGGTTGAATCAAGATTACTATCGGGTGCACTAACAGTGATAGTTGGAGCTGTGGTATCCACAGAACCATTATCATTGTCTGTAGCAGTATTCCCAGCAGGATCTGTGACTTCAGCAACAACGGTATAATCGCCTTCGGCTAAAGGATCATTGACCTCAACTTCAAAGCTACCATCTTCACTGACAATGGCTTCTAAAATTTGCTCATTACCTTCACTGTCTGTAACGACCAAAGTAACAGTGCTACCAGGTTCAGCATCCGTAGTGCCTGAAATAAGTGGTGTGTCATCGTTACTGTTATCTGGTGCAACAACTGAAATAACAGGAGCTGTAGTATCTAGGGTTGCACTATCAGATCCTTCGGGGCTAATGTTTCCAACAGAGTCGATAACGGTTGCCACAACTTCAATTGTGCCGCCTTCTTGCGGTGCTGGTAATGTTAAATCTACTGATCCATTATCAATATCTTCTTGAGTTAAGATGATCTCTTGACCATTAACAACCAAGGTGTCACCAGGTTGAGCACCAGTAGTTGTTAAATCTATCGTGACCGAAACTTCAGTGTTACCTGCTAATTCATCTTCACTGATAATACCGTCATTATTGGCATCAGTGTTGATAATGACGCCAGGTGCACCATCTGCAACAGGCGTAACCTCAATGGTTAGAGTTGCGGTGACGTTAGTGTTAGTCGTATAGGTGATAACTGGAACCTGACCATTCCAATCAGTATTAGGAGTAAAGGTATAACTACCATCTTCATTAAGCGTTAATACACCTTCATCTAGCGTGACAGAATCGCCCGCAGAGTAGGTTTGGCCATTAACTTCAAAACTAACGACAGTTAATACATCATCGGTGTCACTATCATTATCAAGAACATTACCTTCTGCAACAGCGTCTTCAGCGATAATGATACTGTCATTTACCACTTCAGTTGGAATGTCGTAATCTTCGGTTGATGTTGCTGTGCCTTTGGCGCCATTATCACCATAGCCATATACAATTCCGTCAATAACAGTATCAGGATCGTTTAATAAATCTTGGGCATCCACTTCCACAGAGAAGGTGCCATCAGATTGCATAATGGCTTGGTATTCCTGACCATTAATGGTCAGCATGATAATACCCGTTGTGATCGATGCATCGGCTGTAACAGTACCAGTAATTGTCACTGTACCTGTAGATTCATCTGGCGTTAATACGTTATCACCAGTAACAGGATCGATATCCAAAGTTATCGCTGTATTATCAGGCGAATCGTTATCATAAATACGCAGGGTGGCTTGGGTATCACCCAGTACGGCATTAGTCACATTAGATAGATTTATTAATGCAAATTCAGGACTATCTTCAACAATTAAATCATCGGTAATAGGTACTGTAATATAGGCAGTCGTTTCACCAGGAAGGAAAGTGACAGTTCCACTTACGTTAGTAAAATCTTCACCGAACAATGCTGTCAGTTCTTCAGAGCTATAATCCAAGGTAATGGTTTCAGTGCTAGGTTCACTTAACGTTAATGTGAACACGGCAAATTCCATGCCCTCAACAACTACAGCGTAATCAATATCGACGACAGGTAAGTCAGAGCCTTCTCCATCATTATCAATAATGGCAAATACTAATTCTTCATCATAAACATTCTCGCCACTAACAATGGCGTTGAAATACTCAGTGGGTTCGATTATTGCGTCATCAAAAATCGGCACGCGGATCATGACACTGTCACTACCCGCTGCGAGTGTGAACCCAAAGATAGGGCGTGCTAAGTCACCACTCGTATCGATTCCTGTTACAGTCATTGTCTGCCAGGTTAAGCCACCATCATTGGAATACTCCAGAGGGACTAAATAATCATCAGCATACTCAGCGATAGGATAACCAAGCTGTTCGCTTAATAGCTCACTGGTAAATGTAATCGATAAGGCTTGATCATCTTCAAAGGTCAATTCACTGTTTAAGGTGAATTGGTTAAAACCTACATCCTCTAATACATCGGGAATATCAGCTGATAAGTGTGATTTGTACTGATCTTGCGTAGACGAGGTAACGTCTTTAAATACCGTCCAATCTTCAACGCGGTAATCAATACTGAGTCCCTCAAGATCATATTGATCAATGCCTTCATTCAAGATAATCGCGTAGTTACCATCACCTAAATCCTGCAATGTTCCGATATTTTCAAAAGCGGCGCTCAATCTAACATTAGTGACGAGTAAGTTTTGATCGACAACTTGTTGCCCAACAGCACCTTCAAGCAAATCATTGACAGAAAAAGTTATTTGGCCATCTAGCTCGTTGTAGTTATAGGTTACTAAGCCACCTGGCACATCGAGCACATCAACAGTACGAGCATCATGCTCATCAGGTGCTCTGTCACCTGCAAGCTCATCAATAGTACCTGCAACATGCTCCATTGCGATGGTTTCAAATAGGTTTTGTTCGTTTTCTTGGCGTTCGGTATCACGGGTAAAGATGATGCCAAGTTCAGCCAAAACTTGAGAAATCATTTCTTTACCAGCAGTCGCGATATTTAAAGGCTGGCCTGTTGTTTGGTCGATGTAGTTTGCTAAGGCTTCATGAACAGAAAGAAGAATATTGATATTGGTAGCATAGCTATCTTCAATATTAACTAAGCTGTTGGTATTTAACACACCATCATCAACACCATCGGATAAATCATTGTCTAAGGCTTGAAGAAAAATAGCCATGTTCTCAACATAATCCATGTTGGTATCAGACAATAACGTGCCAGCAATATCTTGTAAGAATAGAATGTCGCCCTGAATTACATCTGCACTAAAGGTCGCAATTGTTACGTCACCCACCATGAAGGTGATGGTATCACCAGGCAAGTAAGCAAACGAGCCAGGAGCACCGAAGTCTCCCGTAAAGCCCGATAAACCAGAAGAGGTAGTAAATGACACACCATTGACAAAGTTATCGGTGAATTGAGCAACATTGAAATTATTGTTGTTTAATGCGTTAACGCCTTCATCACCTAACGACAGGTTGGCTGTTAATGTTTCAGGAGCATCGAAAGAAGTATCAAAACCAGCAATGGCAATAGTTTCGGCGCCATCACGGGCAAGAGAAGCAAAGTCACTGCCACCTTCGTTACCAGATGCTTCACCCGCAGCGGTCTCTGGTAATTCTTCGGTAGGGTCTTCACCCGAAAGAATTAATGCTTGTAGCGCTTCAATCTCAGCTAATTCTTCTGGGCTCATATCTGTTGAAAATTGAGCCACTGCATCATCAGTGACGCTAGGGTCAGCTTGTTCAGCAATAAGCTCATCACCGTTTAGCACTGTGCCGTCATCAAAAGTAACAACAAATGCTAAATCGCTCGCAAATTGGAGTTCTGCACCAGCAGGAATTTGTTCCCCTGGAAGAATATTTTTGGATTGCCCATTTAACGTGAGAGTGATCTCGCCGTTGGCTGAACTTAAGACACCATTTTTAGTCGTTACAACAGAACTCATATTTAGCTCCAAACCCTATTTTAGCAATGTATTTACATTCGATGCATAAAAAATCACATTGCTATATTTGTCGTTATTTAATTAGCGAGAAAGATTAACCGCAATATAACAATTTTAGCGTTATAAGTATGCTTGGTCAATTTTTTGGCGTGGCCTTAAATGCCTTTAAGATAATGAAAATGTTTTAAAATTAAGATTTACTTAGTAAATCAATGCAACTAAGTCATTATGCGGAAATGTGAATTTTTTAATAACAAAGTGCTAAAAACTGGAATCTACAAGTGTAGTTCATTTTTTATACGATTCAAACTGGCGTTTAGTTTACAAAATAGATAAAAAAACCTGCCAATTGGCAGGTTTTTAAATAGTTAATTATTCGATTTAATGAATATTAGTCAGAACAATTAGCTGCTTTACGGTAGCTTTGTAATGCAGCAGCATTTTCGCCTAATTGCTCCTGCGCTTGAGCTAATGCTAAAAAGTACTCACGCTTAGGTGATATCTGGCAAACACTATACCAATGATTTTTAACCACTTTAATATCACGTTTTTGTTGAGCTAACTTTGCTAAACAAATTTGATAATCAACATCATGTTCATGACTTTGCTCAAATCGAGCTAATAATTTTCTAATATCTTCATCATCCGCATCGATTATTTTGGGGATGTCAGCTAAAAGTGCTGGATGAAGATCAGTCTTTAAGCTTTTATTGATGATTTTTATGGCGTCTTTTTTACGATCATATTGGCACAGGCCGCGAGCGTAGATACTAATAAGGTGTGGCTGATTACGTTCCGTTTTACTTAGCCAATGCCAGCACTTTTCTAGCTCTTGTTCGCCATGTTGAGACGCTGCCGTTAATAATGCCGTATTGGTTGTGTGTTCAACCTCTGCATACTGCTTTTCACTAATAATCTGACGTTTTTTAATCGCAGGTAATAAGATTTTAAGTGCTTGCCAATCATCTTGAAGTTGATAAAGGTCAAGGGCTAGTTTTAATACAGGTGATTTACTTTTACTGGTTGGATTTAATGCATCAAGCTCAGCTCTTGCTTCAGTCAGCTTTCCTTGCTGAATTAGATACCTTGTTTTTGAGGTTTTAACGGCGGTTTTAGCCAAAGGGTCTTTTGCAGCCTCTGCTAAGTATTTATCTCGGCTATCAGTGTTTTTTTGATGATGCGCAGCTCTTGCCGCTGCAAATAAATTGAGCGCAGGCAGCTCCCCTTTAGCTGCACCTTTTGCCATGGCTTTTTCTGCACTAGGCCAATCTTCTTCTGCTAATGCTAACGCGCCTTGAAGCGTGTGCTTCTTCGCAGCTTCTTTACGCCAACGTTCTGGTAAGTAACGGCTATTGATAACAATATTAAGCAAAAATATGATGAGCCATTCAGTTAATTGGAGCGCGCAATAAAAGAGCACTAACCCTAATAAACCAAAGACTAAGCTGGTTTCTATTTGATACTCGCCCGCCGCAATATAGATATAGCCAGTATTGCCAATAATGAATGGGCTAATGCAGAAACCGATTAAAATGATGATGACATAAGCAAGAATTTTAATCATAGCTGTGGTTCCTCTGCTGGAACCAATGAACCATAAGTGATTAATTGCTGTAGTAACCGGGTCGATTCAAAGTTGGTGTGCTTCACTTGGTCAATTTTAACTGTAATTAACGCATCAAGTGCTGTCATGGTGTCTTGAGTTAAGTCTTCATCTAAATCGAAATACTGTTGAATCCATGTGCGAGCAAAGCCGATCGATTGACGATAATTTACTTCATCATGTTGATACAGAGCCAACTGAGCCTGTAGTAATTTATTTCTAATATTTTCAATTAAATACCATTGTTGATCTGGTGCTAATAACGGCTCTATATCTGTTGTACGTTTACGGATGGTAATAAAGCCGTCAGTAACTGAATGCCATGTTTTAGCAAGATTACTTTGCCAGTCATCTAACGAGTCTGTAATGACGTGTTGTTCTGCTAAGTCTTCAGCTGATTGCGCTTTGGCACGGTTTAACGGCAAGCTATCTAACTGATTTAAAATACCATCAATCGTATAGATGGTACCGGCAACATCTGTTGTTTTAATGGCATTCGTTTGAGCTAAATCGTGGGCTAATGCACGTCGAATAGGTAACAAAGCAGGGTCTTTCATTGCTTCAATACGATCATCGGCAGACTTTAGCAATCCGGCTGCAGTTTTAGGGTCATTCTCTAACCATAATTTACGTCCTGCCATTCTCACCAAGTATTCAGCTTCAGATGCCATCCAATGGTTTGGATTTCGTTGAGCTAAGGTTGCAACTCGCTCTTGAAGTTGTTGGTGTGATTTTGCCAACTGATTTTGTTGTTGGTAGGCCAAGGTATCGTTTTGTTGCTGTACTTCTAATTCTGCAATACGACGCTTAGGTTCAATTAACGCTTCAGTCACTTCATTACTGATAGCTTGTGTTTGTTGATACTGAGTTTGTAACTCAATTTTTTGACTTTCGAGTTCAATTAACAATAAATAGCTAATGCCAATGCCTGCAAGAGCGATAATCAGGCAGAGTAAAATACTTAATCTTACCCACCATGAACTCTTATTGTGTTTAGGTTTATCGCTTGGCGCATCAGAATGTATTGAAGATGGCACTTTGTTCGTAGGCAAGTCTGTTGAGTCAGCATCAGTGTGAGAACTAGTTTGATTTTCAGTAACAGAATTGACTTCATTTACAGATTCTGAAGGTGCTTCATTACTTTCTGGAGTAGACGTTGAAGCTTGCTTTTTGTGTTCCATGAGCTGTCCTTGAGTAACTAATTGCGGTTAACAATTAGTGCGACCATTTACTGCGCGACAAAAATGTAGAGTGATAGGGTACAAGTTTGGCAGCATTATACAATATGGCAAATAAGCAAGTTTACTTTATTGTTTAAATAGATAACGCTCGTAAAACAGCTTCAGTGTTCGCGCCGTTAGCATTGGTGACGTGATGAATACCTGCCGTTTTAGCCCTTTGTTCCACTCGATGACTAGGTACTATGATATGACATGATTGCAACCATGCAAATAACTCTTTTGGAACAAGTTTAATTAGATTATCTAGGACTTCGCCACTGGTCACGACGATAGTGTCTATTTGAGCGCTTGCCCAATAGTTGCAAATGTATTGTGAATCGAGTTGTGGCGTGACTCGCTGGTAAACTTCCCAATAGCTGACACTTGCCTGTCTTAAGCTAAGTTGTTCGGCGATGGTTTCTCTACCGCCAACGCCTCTAATGATGACGACTTGTTGTTGAGCGATATCGCTTAACGAGGTTAGCGATAATAATCCTTCACTATCTTGGCTTTCTTCTGGTGCGGTTTCTGCAAATACACCGAGCTCGGCCAGTGCCGCAGCTGTCGCTTTTCCAACAGCGTAATATCGACTTGCAGGAAAATGGTTATTAAGCATTTCTGCAGCGTACTTTACCGCATTGGTACTGATAAAAATGATGGCATCAGCATCAGAAAGTTGCTGAAGAGAGAAAGGGTGTTGAGTTGGAGCAACAGCTAACAAAGGAGTGACAATATAGTCCACTCCTTTTGCATTGAGCTGTTCTATCATTGCTTGATTGCGCCCCTCAGGGCGCGTTAACAAGACTTTCATGTAAGCTTTCGCCTAATTACTTGTTGTAAACAGCATCTAAAATAGTTTTAGCGCCACGGCTAAGTAAGTCATCAGCCAGTGCTTCACCTAAAGCGACTGCATCCGTTTTAGGACCAGATACAGCACCTTCAATGACTTGGCTGCCATCAGGGTTACCCACTAAACCACGTAAACTTAATGTATCACCTTCGATTTCAGCGTAAGCACCAATAGGTACCTGACAACCACCTTCAAGGCGGGTATTCATAGCACGCTCGGCAAATACACGGTAACGCGTCTCAAGGTGTTCTAGTGGAGCGAGTAATGCTTTAACACGCTCATCATCAGTACGACATTCAATTCCTACAGCGCCTTGACCATTTGCTGGAAGTGAATCTTCTGCTGAGATAAAGCTTGCAATACGTTCATCCAGTTTAAGGCGAATTAAGCCCGCAGCAGCAAGAATAATGGCATCGTAATCACCGCTATCTAACTTAGCTAGACGTGTTCCGACATTACCACGTAAGTCTTTAATCACTAGATCAGGACGAGCTGCACGGATCTGACATTGACGACGTAGGCTTGATGTACCCACTACAGCGCCTTGAGGTAATTCAGCAATGGTTTTGTATGTATTAGATACAAATGCATCACGAGGATCTTCACGCTCACAAATCACTTGCAAACCTAAGCCTTCAGGAAAATCTACCGGTACATCTTTCATTGAATGAACAGCGATGTCTGCACGGTCTTCAAGCATGGCAACTTCCAGCTCTTTTACAAATAACCCTTTACCACCCACTTTAGCCAGAGGCGTATCTAAAATAACGTCTCCTTTAGTGCTCATTGGTAATAACTCAACCGTTAAATCAGAATGAATGCGTTCAAGCTCTGCTTTTACGAATTCAGCTTGCCACATAGCCAGTGGACTTTTACGAGTAGCGATACGAATAACATTTTGAGACATGCCAGAGAGTTCCATCAATAGACTTAATTGCGTCAATGCTAACATTGCCATCGAGCTTATGTAACAAACTGATAGTGATTGTTTGACCTATGCACATAAAATTTTTGTGACGCAGATCTCATTTACTGGCGTAATTATCCAAAAGTGATAATATGATCATGTTGTTGCTAATTAATTGAGCGCTAATATTGCAAGCAATTGCTTGTCAAATTGGTATCAAAACGATAGTAGATGGTTGCACAGGGATGGAAGCCTTGATTGAAAACAGTTGTCGGCCAGTCAAAATAGCTAATCGATTAAACCTTGTTCGTTACGAACGAGTCAAATCGTTATTGTCACCAAAACAGCAACGCTTATTCGATTTGATTCCTTACCTCATACACCATCACCATCCCCAATTACCCGGTGGCACCTCTGCATTAACCCCATTTGGCGTGAGTGACTTTGCAACCCTTCCAGAAGTCGTGCTCGCGTGTGAAGTATTTGATTTACCCTTTATTGAAACCAACAATAACCAACCAAGTGCCTTCGAAGGTGTTTACTCTATGGGGAGTACTGCCAGTTTTGGCCAGAACCCCAAAAGTGATGTTGATGTATGGTTGGTCTATAAGTCGAGCCTTGGCAATGCTGACTTAGCCCTTATCGCAGACAAAACGGCGGCATTAACGGAGTGGTTTGCTTCATTTGATTTTGAAGTGAATTTTTACTTAGTCCATCCGTTGCAGTTTCGAGAGTGCAGTGCATTTGATAACTGTTTTAGTTCACTCGGTGAAGAGCACAGTGGTAGTACGCAGCACTGGTTATTACTAGAAGAGTTTTATCGTTCGCACATTCGCCTAGCGGGTAAACCAGTGGGGTGGTGGCCTGAAGCTTTAAAAGAACCATCGGTGTTGCATTTAGGTGACGTAAGGTCAATGCCTGCGACTGAGTACTTTGGCGCTTCATTGTGGCAACTGTATAAGGGGTTGAATAAACCTCACAAAGCGCTACTTAAAGTACTGCTACTTGAAACTTATGCGGCGGACTATCCCAAATCTTATTTTATAACTGAACAAATTTGGGAGCAGTGTCTACGTGATGATTTTTCTGATTCGAATGACGCCTATTTGATTCTGTATCAACGTATCGAAAGCTATTTATTAAAACAAAAAGACATTCGTCGATTAGAGATTGTTAGACGTTGTTTTTACCTAAAATGCGGGGTTAATTTAACCAATGCGTGTGTAGGACAAGATTGGCGCCGAGATAAGATGCAGCAACTTGTTGAGCAATGGCATTGGCCATCAAGCTTATTAGAAACCCTAGATAATAGTCAAAACTGGCATTCAGGCCAGCTAAAGTGGTTCAATAAACAATTAAATGAACTCTTATTGAAAAGTTATAAAACACTACTTGAATTTGCCTCTAAGCAAGCGTTAAGCGATCGCTTTAGAGTTGAAGAGTTAGGGATGTTAGCTCGTAAGTTACATACCTATTTTAGTGATGATGAACATCAACTGCTGCCATTAAATAAGTTGTGGAGTCACTCGGTATTCGAGCCGAACATGACCATCATTCACAGCATTAAAGAATCCCGTTATTACCTTTACCGTAAACCACTGAAGTCGGGTCAACTGTTAGGCGAAACCTCAATCATTAAAGCGGATACTCCAACGGCCCTTATTGCTTGGGCGGTGATGAATGATGTGTCCAGAACCACCACTCGTTGGCAAGAGTATGGCCGCAAGAAACACCGTTCAGCGTTGCTAACACAACTATCGGCTCATTTAGTGCCACTACTAAACCATAATAATAAAGTCTCAAAAGCTGAATTATGCCAACCTTTTTTCTATAAGAAACTGATTGTGGTGGCTAACGTTGATGGTGACCCTACGCTAAAATGGCAAGGTCAGGAAATCATGGTGGATTACATGAATGGCAATGTGTTTTCTTTAGGGAAAAAGCAGCAAAACATGTTGTCGACTCTGGATGTGATTTCACTGAATAGTTGGGGAGAGTGGCAATGTCATCGCTTTAAAGGTGAGCAAGGCTTATTAGAAGCGCTGTCTTTTGTGGCGCTGGGGCTAAAAGCAACGCCTGAACAAGTCGATATCGAAGTGTTGGTGTGTGCCGAGCGATTAAAGAAGCAAATTCATGATGCACTGTTTAATATTTTTAATCAGTGCGTTAAATATTGCCATGAAGCAAGATCATCGTCGGCAATGATGCACCCAATAAAATTATCCAATAAGCGCTACGGTTTGTATTTTAACTCTATGGGTCTCGTCTATAAGGTGTTGACGGGCGATGAGGTTAAAGTTGCTCCAGTCAAAGTTGAACGTTATAAAAAAGCGCAGTTGAATGCCCCTGTAGCTGTTATTAAGTCTGATCCTTTTCGCAGTATTCCCAGCATTATTAAGCTGTATATCTCAAAAGGGGCAAAACAGTACTTTTTAAGGCAGCGACCCGATGTTCTTGATGTGTTTATTATTGATGAAACCAATCGGCTCACAAAGCGTGAATATGAAGATGTGTCGATGAAAGAATTAGTTGAGAAAGAAAGCCATAGTTTTGCTTTTGAGCGAGATGCCTCTTCATTGCATTATTTCAATGTGCCACAGTTTTTTAAATTAGAACGAATTGATGGCGAGTTGAGTGTGGTGCCATTTGGCGTAGAAATGAATGAACTGAGCTCAGATATTTAAGCTCAGTTCACCTCATTGATAAATTAGCGCTTAAATTGACAAAGCAATGCCGCTTTGTTTTTTAATTGACTCAATAACAAATGGCATAAATACATTATCGTTACGTTCATCAAACCATTTACCATCAACAAGCGCAAAGTGGTAGCCACCAAATCGCGTCGCAATCCATAACTCATGTAAAGGCTCTTGTTTATTGATGACAATTTGCGAACCGTCTTCAAACTCTAGTTGCAACACGTTGCCACTCGCATTGATATCCACATCAGCATCTTGCTCATCAATTGCTGTTTCTATGGCGTTTTCTATCTTGCTAAACATTTCATCTGCCAACTGATGAAATTCAGTATCTGTCATAGCCATGTATTTCAATCCTTGTGCTTTCTAGGTTATGAATGCGATTATAAGGCTATAACTCCCCAGATGCATAGATGTTGAGAAAAATGAGACTGTTTTTATTAGTAATGCTTGTTAGCCTATTCACTATAGGTTGCGGACAAAAAGGCCCTTTATATAAATCTTCTGAAGTGGAAACGAATCAGCAAGAGCGAAAACCGCAAGAGCCTACTACTGAATCAACCCAACAACAGTCTCTCGAGCAAACTCAAGAGCCGACACAAAATAAATAAGATTTACAAGGAAACGCATTTTGGACCATTTTACATATCAACAGGATAGTTTATTTGCTGAAGGTTGTTCTGTTGCTGAACTTGCTAAAACTCACGGCACACCACTATATATCTACTCTAGAGCGACGTTAGAGCGTCATTGGAATGCATTTAACAATGCCGTGGCTAATCATCCCCATCTTATTTGTTATGCGGTAAAAGCCAACTCTAATCTGGCGGTGTTAAATGTACTTGCTAGGCTTGGCAGTGGTTTTGATATTGTCTCTGGTGGTGAATTAGCTCGTGTTATCGCTGCTGGCGGCGACCCGAAAAAAGTTGTTTTCTCGGGTGTGGGTAAAACCATTGCTGAAATGGAACAAGCTTTAAACATTGGTATTTATTGTTTCAATGTAGAATCAAGCGCAGAGCTTGAGTTGCTCAATGACGTGGCTGGTAAATTAGGTAAAGTCGCGCCGATATCGTTGCGAGTTAATCCCGATGTCGATGCCGGGACTCATCCATACATTTCGACTGGGCTTAAAGAAAACAAGTTTGGTATTGCAATGGATGAAGCTGAGCAAGTGTTCGCACGTGCGCAAGCACTCCCTCATTTAGCGATCAAAGGGGTCGATTGTCATATTGGCTCTCAGCTTACAGAAATGCAGCCATTCTTAGATGCGATGGATAGAATGTTGGCGTTAATTGACCGTCTTGCAGTTAATGGCATCGAAATTAAACATTTTGATGTTGGCGGCGGCTTAGGCGTGCCTTATGATGATGAAACACCGCCACATCCTGACGTATATGCTGCCGCATTACTTGAACGTCTAGGTGATAGACCACTTAAATTAATTTTTGAACCTGGGCGTGCGATTGCGGCTAATGCAGGTATATTTGTCACTGAAGTACTTTCTTTGAAAGAAAATAGCGATAAGCGCTTTGCCATTGTTGATGGCGCGATGAACGATCTTATTCGCCCATCACTTTATAGCGCTTGGCAAAATATTATTCCTGTTCAACTCACTTCTGCACCAAGCTATGAGTATGATGTCGTAGGTCCTGTATGTGAAACTGGTGACTTTTTGGGGAAAAACCGCCAGCTTAATGTTCAGGCTGGAGATTTACTCGCCGTTCGCTCAAGTGGTGCATATGGGTTTGTCATGGCATCAAATTACAATTCTCGCCCTAGAGTTGCTGAAGTCATGGTTGACCAAGACCTGCATCAAGTCATACGCGAGCGTGAAAAATTAGAGCAATTGTGGCAAGGTGAGCACTTACTACCTTAAACTAGTGAAATCAGTTAATTTTTTAGTTCGATAAAGGAAATTCTTTTGATCCAATTCACCAAGATGCATGGGCTGGGTAATGATTTTATGGTGGTTGATGGCGTAACACAGAATGTGTTTTTTTCGCCTGATCAAATTCGCCGTTTAGCCGACCGAAATTTCGGTATTGGCTTTGATCAACTTTTATTAGTTGAGCCTCCGTATGATCCTGATTTAGATTTTCATTATCAAATCTTTAACGCTGATGGCGGTGAAGTGGAACAGTGTGGCAATGGTGCACGCTGTTTTGCCCGCTTTGTACGTAATAAAGGGCTAATTAATAAGTATAAAATTCGTGTCAGTACCAGCTCTGGTAAAATGACACTGCGGCTTGAACGTGATGGAAATGTGACGGTTAATATGGGTGTTCCGGTGACTGAACCAGGGAAAATCCCATTTAGAGCTAAACGTCCTGAGAAAACCTATTTACTGCAAACCCCTAAGCAAACATTTTTATGTGGCGCAATCTCGATGGGCAACCCTCATTGCGTACTCGAAGTCGATAATGTTGACACCGCCGATGTAGAAGAGATTGGCCAAATGCTGACAAAGCATGAACGTTTCCCGAAAGGCGTGAATGTTGGCTTTATGCAAGTGGTTGATCGTGGCCACATAAAATTAAGAGTTTATGAACGTGGCGCAGCAGAAACATTAGCTTGCGGCACTGGCGCATGCGCTGCCGTGGCTATCGGTATTTTACAGAATAAGTTAGATAGACAGGTCAAAGTTGACCTGCCTGGAGGTCGCCTTACCATTAATTGGGAAGGAGAAGGGAAACCATTGTGGATGACTGGACCTGCTGAACATGTATTTGATGGACAAATTCAGTTATGAACGATGTAACCCGTACTAAAAAACTTCTCGAAGACAATGCTGAATCTGCCGCATTACTTGGCACAGAATTACCATTAGAAGCTATGCCAATTGATGAATTGATGATCCGCGAATACTTGCTTGATAATCCAGAGTTTTTCAATCGTTACCCAGAATTATTACTGGCAATGCGTGTCTCTCACCACGAGCGTGGTACGGTTTCTTTAGTCGAGAAGCGCCAAGATTTATTGCGTTCTCGAGTCACGCAATTAGAAGAAGAAATTACGTCATTAATGAAAGTCGCCACTGAAAACGAAAAGATTTTCAGGTTCAACAGTGCGTTATCGCTGAGTATTTTAAAGTGCGAAGATCTAGGTGAGTTAAGGCAAGTATTGTCTGAGCAGCTAAAAGGCCAGTTTGGATTCACTCATGTTCGTTTAATTACGGTTCACGATATCGACAGTGAATTAGCAAATATTTGGCGTCAACGTATCCAACAAGGTTTTTATTTTGGCCGGCTGACTCAATCTGAATCAAAACGTTTGTTTGGCAGTGAAGTGGGCTCCGTTGCATTAACTAAACTGTCTGATGAAAATGGTCAGGTGATTTTTGGCGTAGCGTCAGCTGATGCTGCTCATTTTCATCCTGAAATGGATCATTTGTTTTTTAAACAAATCAGAGATTTGCTTGATCATATGCTGCCAAAGTTTTAAATCAGTCCCTTATGATTATAGGGGCACCCCCGTGTTTGTTTGGATAAACGCTATAAAAAGAATGGAGGTAGCATAATGGCACAACAACCGAGTTGGTTAGCCAGTTTTGAACGTTACCTTCATTCTGAAAGACAGTTGTCTCCTCATACCATTAGAAATTACCGTTACGAACTTGTGCGAGCAGGTGAGATTCTTTTTAAACAGCCTCAAGGGACGTCATTAGAGGCATTTGATGACGGCTGGTTAACTGTCTCCAGAGACGAGCTTCAACGAGTAATATCATCTTTGCATCGCAAAGGATTAAGCCCACGCTCTCTATCATTGTGTTTATCATCACTTAAACAATTTTTTGAGTTTCTTGTTCGTGAACAAGTGATAAAAACCAATCCAGCTAAAACATTGCATGCTCCTAAACAGGCTAAGCCCTTACCTAAGAACATGGATTTAGACGCCGTCAGCCATTTATTGGATATTGATGCTGATGACCCGTTAAGTAAACGAGATAAAGCCATTATGGAATTGTTTTATTCCAGTGGCTTACGTTTAGCTGAACTTGCAAGTTTAAATGTGGCAGATATCGATTTAAGCCAAAACGAAGTCAAAGTGATGGGTAAAGGCAGTAAGCAGCGCGTGGTACCGATAGGAAAAATGGCGCTAGCTGCAATCAATGTTTGGTGCGAGTGTCGTCATGATTTGGTCAAAGCTGATACTGGTGATGCTTTGTTTGTTAGTCAGCAAGGCAAGCGATTGTCCCATCGCAGCATCCAACTCAGAATGAAAAAATGGGGCCAAACACAATCTTTATCGGCAAAAGTTCACCCTCATAAATTGCGACATTCCTTTGCAACGCATATGCTTGAATCAAGTGCAGATTTACGAGCCGTGCAAGAACTATTAGGGCACGCTAACTTATCCACTACCCAAATCTATACCAGCCTTGATTTTCAGCATTTAGCGAAGGTTTATGATGGAGCTCACCCTAGGGCAAAAAAAGCTAAGGAGAAATAATGAAACAATATTTGCGACTTAGGCCTTTTAAGGCAATCAGTTTTGACTTAGATGACACCTTGTACCATAACGCGCCCCACATTATTAAAGCAGAATCCGCATTATCATTGTTCATGCAAGAGCACTTTAACGTCCCTGAAGGTTGGGGGATTACTCAGTGGCGAGAACTGAAATCGCAAGTGATAGCTGGCCATGAAGAGCTAGCCCATGATACGACCGCTGCAAGGTATGAAGTGCTTCGTCAGGCGCTCATTCAATGGGATTACACTGAGCTAGAAGCCAGCCAAGGTGCGCAACAAGGTTTGGAATGTTTTCGTTTCCATCGTAGTGATTTTAAAGTAGACGACAGTGTTATCACTCTACTGGCAGAGTTAGGGAACCATTATCCGCTGATTGGGATCACCAATGGTAATGTCGATGCAAGTCGCGTTGGGTTAGATGACGTGCTCAAGTTTGTTGTGCATCCCGGACACGGTGTGAAGATGAAGCCATACAGTGATTTATTCGATTTGAGTTGCCAACATCTTGAGATACTACATGGGGATTTATTGCATATTGGCGATCATCCAATTAGCGATGTTTTGGGCGCTCGTGCAGCTGGTTGTCAAAGCTTGTGGTTAAACCTGAATCCAAATGAGCAAGGTCAGGCTCGACACATATTACCTCATATTGAAATTGAGCAGTTACAAGAAATAAGAAAATTAATTTAATAATTTTAATTAGTTACCTATATTATCGCTTAAGTTAACTAATATGTTTATGGATAAATCATAATCAATATTGTGCGGTCAACGAGGTTTCTGACTCTTTTTATTCCAAATCTGACATTGTGTGGGTAAACCTCATAGTGTTTTATCATTGTTTCGCTTACACTTGCACGTTACAGGTGTTACCAATTCACCTAATTGTTAATAACTTCATACAGGTTATCGCCTAAGCGCTCATGTTAAGTTTTTATCGTAAGCTAAAAACCATCATCACTAGGTCTCCAGCTATGCTGGCGCGTGTTTTGTTGATCATGATTTTTGCGATGCAATCCGTGGCAGCGATGTCAGACAACTGTGCGCTAGAGCATCAGGATTGTGGCAATAGTTCAGACGATAACAGTAAGGGTCAAGTAACTGAATTAGCAGTTATTAATCATGATGCTCTTGATATAGATAATCCTCTTGGCTACAGCGATACAGAGTTGTGTGATGATGGCACTGTTGTTATTCATGTTGATGATGATTGTGCCGAGTGTACTGATAATTGCTGCTCTTGTTGCATGACCTTGATGCAACCTACAAACACAATAGCAAATGAGCTAGTCCATTCTGATTATGTGGCATTTACGTTTACTTCTACTGCCGCTGAATCCCCATACTTTAGCTTTTTACGACCTCCTCAAGCCTGAGCTTTTAATCAAAAATATTATTCTAGTGAGCAAATGTAACCCTTAAATTTGCTCAAGCCAACTGCGTTTTCCTATGACTTAGGAACACTCAGTTAGGGTTATTTTTTGTATTAAATCGAGGCTTATCTTTGATGTTTTATAATACAAGTAGCTTTAAACAGCGTGCTGTGCTGTTTCCTATTTTGTGTTGCAGCTTACTTGGCTTGTCGGTGTTATTACCCGTAACAGTCTATGCTGAACCGAGTGCAGCGCCTGAAAAGTTGACGTTACAAACCGTAATAGAGCGAGTTCAATTACAGCATCCTTCGCTGAAGGTTTTTCAATTTAGACAACAAGCATTAGATGGTGAAGCGCAAACTCAGGCGTTAGCACCAGGGTTCGAGTTAGGTTTCGAACTTGAGAATGTCGCTGGAACAGGCGAATTCCAAGGTGTCGATAGTGCTGAAATGACAGTGTCCTTATCGTCTGTCATCGAGCTAGGCGATAAACTGGATGCGCGTTCAGGCATAGTGACTAAAAAACGTGCCTTACTGGATGCCGAACAGAAAATTGCAGGCTTAGGTATTCTTGCTGAAGCAACGCGTCGCTACATTGATGTGTTAGCTGCGCAATCAAGATTACAACTTGCTGACGATGCACTTGCACTGGCAGAAGAAACATTAACCGTTGTTGAGCTTAGAGCTCAAACAGGTTTGACGCCAGATGCTGAAGTGAAACGAGCGCAAGCCGCTGTGTTTAATAACCAATTAGTTGCTGAAACACAGTTGCATCAACTTGAGTACGCTAAGTTAGCACTCAGTATGATGTGGGGTGAATCTCAGGTGAATTATGCCAGCCTCGAAGGCAGTTTATTTGAGTTTACCGATGACGTGGCATTAACGCCGTTATTTGAAAAAGTGAAATACAGCCCTGCGATTGAGGCGTATTTAACTCAGGCGCAATTGAAACAAGCTGAGTTGCGTTTTGCTCAGTCGCAATCTAGCACGGATGTCAGTTGGTCTGTTGGCGTTAAACAAATGCAACAAACCAATGATACGGCTCTATCAGCAGGGTTTAGTGTGCCTTTATTCAGTGGCGATCGAAATACCGGAGCTGTAATAGTAGCGCAAGCCGCAAAAGATGAGGTACTGATTAATCGAGATATCGCTTTGCGAGAATTGTATGCACAGCTGTATCGCGCTTATGCCAGCCGCAAGCAAGCTATTATGACGGTTAACCGCTTACAAACCCGTATTATCCCTACCTTAACTTTGGCCTTAGAAGATACGCAAGTCGCTTACGAGCAGGGGCTCTACAGTTACCTTGATTATTTAACTGCAAGAGAGGAATTATTGTTCTCACGACGAGCAATGATAGACGCTGCGGCATCAGCTTTACGGTTTGGTGTTGATATTGAGCAATTAATTGCCGAACCCTTACCCGCATCTCAGCATTCCTTTTTCCGTGATTTCCAAGGATTTTAACCATGAACCACAGTATTTCTAAACACTTATTCGCTCGCAGTCTAGCGGTATTGATGGCGTTAGTATTGTCAGTATCAGTCCAGGCGTCTACTGAGCATCAGCATGAAGAACAACATTCAGAATCCAATCATGGCCATAACGAGTTACATCAAGATGAACATGATCATCAAGAAGGACATAAAGACAGCCATGGCCACAAAGATGAACATGGTCACGAGGATGAGCATGGTCACGAGGATGAGCACGGCCATGATGAGCATGAAGAAGGGCAAGTGCACATAAGTGCTGAGCAAATGGCCATTTCTGGGATTATGACTGATTCAGCTCAGGCGGGTGAAATCAAAAAAGTACTTACTTTATATGGCAGCACTGTATTACCAGAGCAAAATGTGAGTCATGTCAGTGCACGATTTGCGGGCTTAATCACCAAGTTAACTGTCGAGGTGGGCGATAAAGTACAAGCAGGGCAAAAGATTGCTGAAATTGAGTCTAATGCGAGTTTGAAACGCTATGGGATTACTGCGCCAATTAGTGGTGTCGTAGTAAGTCGTCACGGCAATGTCGGCGAAATGGTAAGTGATAAAGCATTAGTGAGCATTGTCGATAGCAGCCAACTATGGGGAGAGTTCCAAGTCTTTCATGGTCAAAAAAACCGAGTTGCTGTTGGACAAAAACTCAGCGTGAACTTTGAGCAATTACTGACGACTTCAACCATTCAATACTTGTTAAACCCAATGGGTAATGAGGCGTATTTACGTGCGCGTGTGCCACTCGATAACACTGAAGGGCACTGGACTGTTGGTGCCTTATTATCGGGTGAAGTGACCCTGAGTAAGCACAACGTTGCGTTAGCCATTGATAATCGCGCCATACAAATTATGGAAGGTCAGCAGGTTGTTTTTGTCAGAAATGAAGAAGGCTTTGAAAAACGCATCGTAACATTAGGTAAAAAAGACAGTCAGAAGACAGAGCTGTTATCTGGTCTAGCAGAAGGTGAAGAGTATGCGGTCGAAAAAAGTTTTTTATTAAAAGCCGATCTTGAAAAGTCTAGTGCTGGCCACGTTCACTAAAAGGAGATGCAAATGATTGAATCTGTTTTGCGTCTTGCTATTAGCCGACGCTGGATGATGATGTTTTTAGCGCTGCTACTAGTTGCAGTGGGGCTTTGGAGTTATCAAAAATTGCCGATTGACGCGGTGCCTGATATTACCAATGTGCAGGTGCAAATCAGTACCCGAGCAGAAGGTTATTCACCGCAAGAAACCGAGCAAAGAATCACTTACCCGATTGAAAATGCCTTAATGGGCATACCGAATCTTGCCTATACCCGCTCACTGTCGAGATATGGTTTATCACAAGTGACAGTGGTATTTGATGAGGGCGCGGATCTATATTTTGCCCGTAACCTTATTAGTGAACGATTAAATGCAATTAAAGGAAAATTGCCTAGTGATATCGAGCCAGAAATGGGGCCAATTTCTACCGGCCTTGGCGAGATTTTCATGTATACCATTGAAGCCTTACCTGACGCACAGCAAGCCAATGGCCGTGAATATGATGCGACTGCGCTACGAGAGATCCAAGATTGGATCATCAAACCGCAATTAGCCCAAGTTTCTGGTGTGACAGAAATTAATACCATCGGTGGTTTTGACAAGGAATATCATATTACACCGCATCCAATGAAGATGCTGTCTTATGGCATCGCTTTTGCTGATATTAAATTAGCCATTGAAACCAATAACAGTAACCGTGGTGCAGGTTTTATTGAGCGAGAAGGGCAGCAGCTGACTGTACGTTCAGCGGCGCAACTTGCTTCGATTAATGATATTGAACAAGTTGTTGTTAAGCATATTGATAATGCGCCAGTGTTTATTAGTGATGTTGCCGATGTTGGTATCGGTAAAGCGCTGAGAACGGGCGCTGCAACACGTGATGGTAAAGAAACAGTACTAGGTAGTGCCATGATGCTGGTGGGGGAAAACTCCCGTCAAGTGTCTTTGGCGGTGGCAAGTAAGCTTGAGGATATCAAGGCGTCATTACCTGAAGGGATTAAAGTAGAAGCGGTCTATGACCGCACGACCTTAGTTGATAAAGCAGTCCATACAGTGCAGAAAAACCTCGTTGAAGGCGCATTGCTGGTCATTGTGGTGCTATTCATCCTACTTGGTAACGCTAGGGCTGCATTAATCACTGCTGCAGTTATTCCATTGGCAATGCTGGCAACGATGACTGGCATGGTACAAGCAGGTGTTTCGGCAAACTTAATGAGTTTAGGGGCGTTAGATTTTGGCCTTATTGTCGATGGTGCAGTGATTATTGTAGAAAATGCCACACGCCGTTTAGGTCAAGCTCAGGCGCAAAATGGCGGGCAGGTTTTAGCACGTAAACAAAGGTTGCAACTGGTATACGAAGCCACTAACGAAGTGATTCGTCCAAGCTTATTTGGTGTATTGATTATCACTGTGGTGTATATCCCGCTATTTAGTTTAACGGGCGTGGAAGGAAAAATGTTCCATCCTATGGCTGCTACGGTTGTTATGGCGTTATTGGCGGCATTGGTTTTATCGTTAACCCTAGTGCCAGCGGCTGTTGCGTTGTTCATGACGGGTAAAATCAACGAAAAAGAAAGCCGAGTAATGGCATTAAGTAAATCGGTTTATAAGCCACTCCTTTTGCTTGCGATGAAATTACGTTGGTTGGTATTAAGTGCAGCACTAACCCTTGTGGCCTTCTCTATTTGGCTGGCGACGACGTTAGGCTCAGAGTTTATTCCACAGCTTAATGAAGAGGATATATTGCTGCAGGCTATTCGTATTCCAGGTACTGGTTTAGAGCAATCTGTTGAGATGCAATTACTATTGGAAGATCGTATTAAGCACTTTCCAGAAGTCTTAAACGTGTTCTCTAAAATAGGAACGCCTGAGGTGGCGAATGATCCTATGCCGCCCAATATTGCCGACACTTTCATCATGCTAAAACCTCGTAATGAATGGCCTGATCCTAAAATGAGCCATGAAATGTTAGCGGCTGATATTGTGGAGTCTGTTTCGGGGCAACCAGGTAATAATTTTGAGCTAACTCAACCCATTGAGATGCGATTTAATGAGCTCATATCAGGCGTGCGTGCCGATTTGGGGATTAAAGTGGTGGGTGATGACTTACAGCAGTTATTAACTTCAGCTAATGACATTCATGAAGTGTTAGAGAAGATAGACGGTGTGACGGATTTACAAGTCGAGCAAGTGACAGGCTTGCCAATGTTGTCGATTCAACCTGACCGAATGGCGCTTGCTCAATATGGTTTATCAGTACAAGCATTGCAAAATTTTGTGGCGACAGCGATTGGCGGAGATGAGATCGGATTGATTTTTGAAGGCGATCGCCGTTTCAAAATAGTGACTCGATTGCCTGAAAATATCCGTAAAGATGTCGAGCACTTACACAATTTACCAATAGTGATGCCTTCTGGTGAGTATGTTCCTTTATCGGAAGTCGCAAGTTTATCTATTGCGCCATCGCCAAATCAGATCAGTCGCGAAAATGGTAAACGCCGCATTGTGGTTACTGCAAATGTACGTGGGCGCGATCTGGGATCTTTTGTTGCTGAAGCCAAGAAAGACATTGCCGCACAAGTGGATATTCCAGCAGGTTATTGGCTTGAATATGGTGGAACGTTTGAACAGCTTGAATCAGCCAGTCAACGATTATCAATTGTGGTGCCTTTGACCTTAGCTATTATCTTAGGTTTATTAGTTATGGCGTTTAGCTCTGTCAAAGATGCGTTGATTATTTTTACCGGTATTCCGCTGGCATTAACTGGTGGGGTCATTTCATTGTGGATAAGAGACATGCCATTGTCTGTTTCTGCTGGTGTAGGCTTTATTGCTTTATCGGGTGTGGCTGTACTTAATGGATTGGTATTACTGAGTTTTATCCGTCAACTTCACCAAGAAAAAGGCGAACTATTAAATGCAATTGTTGATGGTGCTTTGATAAGACTAAGGCCTGTGTTAATGACAGCATTGGTTGCCGGACTGGGCTTTGTGCCGATGGCGCTGAATATTGGTACCGGTGCGGAAGTGCAACGTCCGCTTGCGACAGTGGTTATTGGCGGTATTATTTCATCGACTATTCTTACCTTGTTTGTTTTACCTGCTTTGTATCAATGGATACATGGCCGAGCTAAAGCGTGAAGTGATTAAGTGTATTTACACATGACAAAGCCCAGTGATTGCTGGGCTTTACGATTAGTCTTTATATTAACGGTTTAGCTTTGCCCACATTGCCAGCTGCTTTAATTCAATGCGTTGACGGTTAATCAGTAGGATGTTGTATCACCATCTTATATTTTTCAATGAGATGTTGCCGTTTACTGGCAAGCATATTGATTTTACTTGCATCGCCACCAGTGGTTGCTAATAGTCGTATATCCATCACTTTAAACCACAACCAAGGAATATAAGCCAGACCATACATACCAAAGTAGCCGCTTGGCAGTGTCGGTAAGTCATCGAAATGTCGTAATGATTGGTAACTGCGTGTTGCATTGGCGTGGTGGTCAGAATGACGTTGTAAATGAAACAGTGCCCAGTTGGAGAAAATATGATTACTGTTCCAACTATGATAAGGCTGCGGAGGCTCATAACGACCATTGGGTAGCGTACGTCTTAATAGGCCATAATGCTCAATATAATTTGCCGAGGTTAACTGCCACATAGACCAAAAAGCGCAAATGAGCAGATAGGGAATGACTGATACACCTAACCAGATCACCAAACCAATAAATAGCGAAGATGTTAATAGCATGGCCTGCCAAAATTCATTGTGTAAACTCAATGAGGATTTTCCTGCCTTGTTGAGCCGTAACTTTTCGATTTGGTGAGCACGCATGATGGCTCCAGGGAGCTCTCGCAGTGCAAATCGATAGATGTTTTCTCCCATTTGAGCTGAAGCGGGATCTTCTGGTGTGGCCACATGTTTATGATGACCACGATTATGCTCAATAAAAAAATGACCGTAAGCTGCAGGAGCCAATACAATCTTGGCCAACCATTTGTCTATATTTTTACGTTTATGTCCGAGTTCATGGCCAATATTTAACCCATGGCCACCAATGCTGCCTGCCAACAAGGCAACGGCTAAGTATCCGGAATAACTAAGGGAATAATTGGCAACAAACCAAGCACAATAGATGAATGTTGCCAGTACGACAAACACATTTAACCGTGTAATTCGAGCGTAAAATGGGTCGGATTCGAGTGCAGGAATAACCGATTCAGGTGGATTGCTGGTGTCTTCTCCCATGACATAATCAATTAAGGGAAACAACATATAGACCACCGCAAAAAACAACCATAGAAAAATTTCTTGCTGATAGGTTTGATATAGCAAAGGCCCTGCGACAGCAATAGTGGGGATCAATAATGACAGCCACCAAAAGTGACGTTTTTTGTCTACGTATGTTGTGCCGTCTGTGGCAATAAATACCCCAGCTTTTTCCATGCTGACTCTCCAGAACCATTATTACAATAAGCATGGCTTATCGCTTAAACAAGCTGTTTAACTGTTAACCATACTGCTTATTAGTTAAGCACACATTGCTTTGAAGATAAACCGTGAGGATTTCGCAGTGGTGACAGGCATATTTTGCGGTTATAGCGCGTTAGTCAAAGCTGTTATAACGCCTTGAGAAATGAAATTACGCTGGAGCTGTTGAATGGCATTAGTATAAAAGCAAAAAAATGGCTCTGCTGGGGGAGCGAGAGCCAAGGACCTGATGAAACTTTTTACTTAACCAATCGGGTTAAGGTTTAGATTGCGAGTGCTTTTGGAAACAGTAATTCATTTTCAGTATGAATATGTACTTGTAAATCAGCATCAAATTCAGCCAAGGTTTGGTAGCATTTTTGCCAAGTGCTACATGCTCCTTCAGGAACTTGGTAGTTATTGGTGAGTTCGCGTAACTGTTGTAAAACACTGCCAGCATGATCATGTTCATGCTCCATGGCATTAATTGGATTACCAATATGGCCAAAGCAACCATTCACTTCTTCGCCAGCAGCGAGTCTTCTCATCGCAGGGAATAAAATCTGTTCTTCTTTCATTAAATGCGGCATCAAATCAGCAATCAGCGCACCAATTAGCATGGCTAATGGTTTAATCTCTGCATAATCTTCGCCATGGGCTTGCACCATTTTTTGCGAGTATTCAACTAGCAGCGGCGCTGTTTCACGCACGTATTGGTGATGCGTTGCTTCTAAATGGTCAATTAAAGCAGGAATAGGCAAAGCTTGTAATTGCTCAAAGCGAGTGGAAGGCATGGTTGCTCCAAAAGATGCAATAAGTTAATACCTGTATTTTAAATGCATCTTTTGGTTGAGCAATCATATTGATGAGTAATTGTTAGTTGGATCACATAATTTTAAGGCGAGTATCTCTTACTGAGTACACTTTTGCCCATTTATTAGTGGACTCACTAACACCTGTTTACTGACTTGTTGCTGCTCAAGCATGCCACCGATGCGAAGCAACTGATCATGGTGACAAATTAAGCCACGATGATCCATGCTGGGTACATCAAGCGTTACAGGCGTTAACCATTGCATAGATTTAAAATCAAATGTGTATTGAACATTATGAGGGGCGCTCGGGTCGCCGTTATAGCCGATGCCGCTGTAATTGTATGGGTTGTTACTGCCAGCCATAAAGATTGCTTGCCCTTCAGATGAATCACTGACTCCTGTGGCAGCCATACGGTAATGTGCAGTGGCTGTTGGTGCTTTATTAAGCTTGGCAGCCTGTTCACTGATCGAATAATGCGGCAATAATTGCCAGCTTATTCTTAAATGATTTTTGGGATTCACTTTACCAAACAAGCACACTGGCGATGACTGATAGTTGCGGCGTTTACCGATATTTGCCTGCACTTTTACACCATCACACAATACGATTTTATTGCCACTCATGGCGACAGCTTGACCAAATACGGCAGGAGCAGGGATAGGGCTTGCTTGCTCCCACGTATCTGTTTTAGTGTCGTAAACTTGGACCAAATTAACATTGCCGTCGTTATGCCAGCCACCAAATAAGTAGATATAACGCTGTTGATAAACGCTGGCAGCAGTGTCATCAACAGCTACTGGCATGTCAGCAATTCGCTGGTAGTGATTGGTTAATATATCGAACTGATAATTATCGACAGTGCTGATCTCTTCATGGTTTTTAGCAACTGTGTAGCCACCAAATATATAAGCTTTTTCATCAATACCGACAGCAATTGATGCGAGGCGACCTGCTAATGGCGCAACAAATGGCACAGGTTTTAATGCTTGCCATTGTGAGTCTGAAGTCGAAAGATTAACGCCCCACACTTTATTATGAACCGCTTGGTAGTCTTTTTCTGCTGCTAACCCAGTAAAGCTAATAAGGTAATCCCCTTTAGTGGTGGAGACCTTAGCCACGGCATTATTAGACACGCCTTCAGGTAATTGTGGGTAACTCGCATAGGCAAATGGCGCAGCGCACATGGCTGAAATTGTCGTCATTGCTATCGCACCGAGTTGAGTTAATCGGCTCATTATCAATCCTTTTGATTTTTTATTGTTGATATTTAATCATATTTGCTCACTCATGGGGTAACCAAACTGCAGTAAATGTAGCGTTAATGACATGATTTATTATGTTTATCTTGAGCGATTTAAATGCTGCGATAGTGACGTTTTTACGGTAAGTTAGTTTTTACTAATATCAGTGCCGATGTAAATATAACTAGTGTTTACGGCCAATATAAAAATCATATAAAACACCGCAGAACACAGGCAAATTGTTATTTTGAATCATAAAAAAAATTATCGAGGTGTCGTAAGTAAAGTGACCTCGGCTCAATTTATCCATCGCTGGTTAATGTTAATATTGGCTATCCCAATTGTGATTTGGGGTTTTACGGGCAGCTATTTCGTGTTGATGGATATTGGCTTTATCCGAAGCGATCATATTGCCGTGGAAAAATCAGATAAAATTAACCCACTATCAGTGTCTTACCCTATTTCCAAGCTCTATCAAGACTTCCCTGACGCTAAAAGCATCAACGTGAAATCATTGCTTCAACAAGCTGTTTATCACGTGACGCTAACTGAAAAAACCATACTGGTTAGTGCCCAATCGGGTACGCAACTCGATGCAATAACCCATGAGCAGGCAACAAAGATAGCTCAGTCTTTTCAGCATAATAATGCTATTTCACCTTCAGCCAGCATTGTTGCGGCTAAGTTATTAGTAGAGCAAGCTCCAGCTGAGTTAGCTTCAAGGCATTTGCCTGTTTGGCAGGTGGTGTTTGATGATATGGCCAAAACGACATTGTATATATCAGCACAGACAGGCGATGTGGTGACAAAACGTCATGAATATTGGCGTTGGTTTGACCTGTTTTGGAAATGGCACATTATGGATTATGACGAAGGGGAAGCGATTGATAATGCATTATTGTTTTACAGTGCAATAGGCTCATTTATCGCCGTTTTTGCAGGGTGTGTTTTACTTTGGCAACGCCGAAAGAGGTATTGCTAATGAAAGGGAAAGCGCTCAAACGTTGGTTACGAGTCGGTCATTATTGGTTAGGGGTGATCGTCGGTGTGCAATTGCTCATTTGGTTGGGTACAGGTATTTATTTCAACATCACGCCCCATGAATCGCTTAAAGGTAAGTTGTATTTTAAAACGGCACCACAATTAGAAAAGCAGTCATTTAGCGTTAACGAACTCTTGCCGTTAGCCTCAATATTGGCAAGAGTAAAATCTGTAGAGCAGGTAAGTCTGATTACTTTGAATCAGCGAGCCGTATATGTGTTAGATGAACAAGTGCAGCGTTATCCACATGACTGCCAACAGCAAACTCTCATCGATGCGTTGAGCGGCGAAAAAATGATGATTGACGCGCATCTTGCTGAGCAGTTAGCCAAGCATACCTACACAGGTCGCGGTAAGGTTATACAAACGCAAAAAATGACTGCGCCTTTTGATGAATGGCCCAAAGAATGTAATCCATTATGGCAAGTCAGTATTGATGACGATGTGAGTACACGAATTTATGTTAACGCGATTAATGGCCGAGTTGTTGGTCATAAAAATGATCAGACTGAACTCGCTGACTTAATGTTTAAACTGCACTTTATGGACTACTTGCACCAAGGCAGTTTTAATAATCCTTTTAGTTGGCTATTTGGGTTAATGATGCTGACTTTATCGCTTACAGGTTTGTATTGGGTGATTGAAAATATGGTGATGAAGCGGTATCGATTTAAGATTACTTAATTCGTCGAGCAGTAGGTAAAACATGGAAAACAAAAAAGGCTAATCATCTCTGATTAGCCTTTTTAAATGCAGCAAACTTAAGAATCGCTTCTTAGTTCATGCCGTATTTTTTTAATTTCTTACGTAAAGTACCACGGTTGATACCTAACATGTTCGCAGCACGTGTTTGGTTACCACGAGTGTGTTGCATGATGATGTCTAGTAATGGTGCTTCAACTTCGCTTAAAACCATTTCATATACTTCAGACGCTTCTTGACCGTCTAACTGAGAGAAGAAGTTTGTTACTGCACGCTTTACTGCGTCACGTAATAGTTGTGGCTTGATTGTACCGTTAGCGGTTTCAATCTTACCTACGGTTAGCTGGTGAACTTCTGTGTTAGTAGTTGTCTGATCAAACATTCTATTCTGCTCTTTATATTAAAAATTTACTAATTCATCAAAGTAACATTCCACAAGGGAATATTGCTGTTCAGCGGTTTCAAGCCTATTGAAGTCAGCACGGAATTGTCGCTGTTCTTCTTGGTTTAGGTACCATCCCATATGCTTTCTCGCAAATCGGACACCTTTGTATTCGCCGTACAATTCGTACAATTTGTTCAGGTGTTCGAGCATGATTTCTCGTTGCTCGCTCGCCTCAACTGGCGGTAATTTTTTACCTGTTTCCAAGTAGTGGTGAATTTCTCTAAAAATCCACGGTCTGCCTTGGGCTCCTCGTCCTACCATCAAAGCATCGGCGCCTGTGTAATCTAAGACAAACTTAGCCTTTTCAGGACTGTCGATATCTCCGTTAGCAACAACAGGGATTGAGACATTTTGTTTTATTGCTTTAATCGTGTCGTACTCGGCAAAGCCTTTATACATGCATTGTCTCGTTCTACCGTGAACGGCGAGCGATGCAATACCACAATCTTCAGCAATGTGGGCAATTTCAACACCATTACGATGTTCAGGTTGCCAACCTGTGCGGATCTTAAGTGTTACAGGGACATCAACTGCACTAACAACAGCCTGTAAAATCTCTTTCACTAGCTGGGGATCTTGCATTAATGCCGAGCCTGCAAGCTTCTTATTCACTTTTTTTGCCGGACAGCCCATATTGATATCAATGATATGCGCACCTTGTTCAACGTTGAACTGGGCGGCATTTGCCATTAAATCAGGATCTGCACCTGCAATTTGTACTGAGCGAATACCTTCTTCACCAGAATGCATCATGCGCTGGCGGCTTTTATCTGTATCCCAAACATCAGGATTCGATGAAAGCATTTCTGATACTGCTAGGCCTGCGCCATAGCGTAAACAGAGGTTTCTAAAAGCGCGATCGGTGACACCTGCCATTGGTGCCACGATCAGCTGATTGCTCAGTTGATAAGGGCCAATTTGCATTGAGTTAATCACCTTGCTCGTCAAAGGGGCGCTATATTAGCCCTTTTTTGCGCTGCTGAAAAGGTCAATAAATGAACTAAATGTAACTTTTTTTCTTGACTTTTAGTTGGGGAGTCGTAATAGCCCCTTTTGGCAGAGATCTAGCTGCCATAAGGGGTGTACTGCCTTTACCGTTATTTACGTGTACCTGTCAAGCGGCTCCAGTCTTCTTTGTGAGCCGCTTCATCCATGATGAACCATTGACTGTAAAATTGTGATATTTCTTCTGCTTGCTCTTGTAGGAGGCCAGATAGGGCTAATTTACCGCCTGTTTTAACCTTTTCTGCAATTAAAGGCGCTAATTCACGTAAAGGACCCGCAAGAATGTTAGCAACCAAGATATCAGCTTGCAGATTGTCAGGTTGGTTCTCTGGTAAATATAGCGCTAATTTATCTGCAACGCCGTTACGTTCTGCATTGGCAGTTGATGCATCAATCGCTTGATAATCAATATCGACACCAGTAACTGTTTTAGCGCCAAGTTTTAGTGCTGCAATGGCTAAAATACCTGAGCCACAACCAAAATCGATCACTTCTTTATCAGATAAATCTAAGCTATCTAACCACTCTAAACATAATGCTGTGGTTGGGTGGGTACCTGTTCCGAAGGCAAGACCTGGATCAAGAATAACGTTAACAGCATCAGGCTCAGGAATATCACGCCAGCTTGGGCAGATCCATAAGCGGTTACCAAATTTAATCGGGTGAAAGCTGTCCATCCATTCACGAACCCAATCTTTATCTTCAATCTGTTCGATTTTATGTGTAAACCCTTTGCCTAGATAAGGCAGGGTTTCTAAAAAGCTCACTGTCGGAGCTAAGTCGGTGCCAGCATCAAACAGGGCAATCACGATAGTGTCTTGCCAAAGTGGTGTTTCACCTAATTTGGGTTCGAATATCGGTGTGTCTTTACCATCTTCATAGGTAATTGATACAGAACCTTGCTCCATTAAGAGGTCGCCAAGCGCGTCGGCATGGTTGCTGTGAGTACTAATGCGAAGTTGAATCCAAGGCATGGAGTTTTCCTATGAGAATAATTTAATGGCCTATTGTACCTGCTTGGCGGGTAAAACAGCAGCATTTGATAGTGAAATATTGCTCAATTGCATTGAAAGGGCCATTTTCACACCTTTTGCTACTGGTTAATCTTTAAGCTATTAATATCCATGATGAAATCATCATATTTATCCGTTTGTTTGAATGTCACGATAAATTTATGAAACATAAGGTAAATTTTGAGTTCTTAAATTTGAACAATCTGTGACTGTGATCAACTTCTAAAAGACGGTGAATGCAGGGTGAGCTTGATCACGATTTAATTTTCTAGCACAAGGAGAAATAGTGATAACTGATAAGCTGAAATCACCAGCAATATGTCATTAACAGGCATGAGAACTATGACAGCTTCATCACAAACACAAAATCAAAAAATACATGACGTATCGTCAAAAGGGTACTTGAACCCCATTTGGGCTGCCAGAGCGGATAAATTACAAAGTGCCACTGGATTACTATTGGGCTTCTTTATCATTATGCATTTGCATTTTGAGTCGAGCATCCTAATCAGTAAAGAGGCGTTTTATCATGTCGGTCACTTTTTAGAGGGGGGAATATTCAGTGAAACTGGACATGGCTTCCCAGTACTAACCAAATTTATCTCTGCCTTCATGTTAATTGTGGTGATTATTCATGCTGCATTTGCCTTGCGCCGTTTTCCTGCCCAGATTCAGCAATGGCGAGCGCTTCGCAGTCAAATGACAATCATGCCTCATCAAGATACAAAAATTTGGTTCTGGCAGCTGATCACAGGCTTCTTATTATTCTTCCTCGCGCCAGTTCATCTCTACGATATGATCACTAACCCTGCAATTGGTCCGCATTTATCAGCAGAACGTGTTTACCACCAAGATGTGTGGATGCTGTATGTATTACTGCTTCCTGCCGTAGTTATTCATGCCATGTTCGGCTTATACCGTGTTGCCGTTAAGTGGGGCATTACCACTAAACGTATGGCAGCGTTAAAACTTGCCAAGTTTATGGTGATTTACTTGATGATTATTGGTATCGCAAGTTTGATGACTTACATCGTGATTGGTCAATCGTTGGAGTTACCAGTGACTCCTTTTGTGCCGAGCTAGAAGCTTAAGAGTTTTAGGTTAATGAGTCACATATGCCATTAACCTCGTATCGAATTTAAGGAATACCCGTGAAAATAATTTATACAGACTCATTAGTCGTTGGCGCAGGCCTTGCTGGTTTGCGCGTTGCTATTGCTTCAAAAGAACGCGGTTTAGATACCGTGGTGTTATCGCTTATCCCTGCTAAGCGCTCTCACTCTGCAGCGGCTCAAGGTGGCATGCAAGCGAGCCTTGGTAACACTGTAAAAGGAATGGGTGATGATGAAGATGTCCATTTCCAAGATACTGTAAAAGGGTCTGATTGGGGCTGCGATCAAGACGTAGCAAGAATGTTTGCCCATTGCGCGCCAAAAGCGGTGCGTGAACTGGCTAACTGGGGGGTACCTTGGTCACGTATTACTGCTGGCGATCGCCAAGTGGTAGTGAATGCTGAAAAGGTCACGATTACTGAAGCTGAAAAAGCCCATGGCTTAATTAATGCCCGTGATTTTGGCGGGACTAAAAAATGGCGTACTTGCTATACCGCTGACGGTACAGGTCATTCATTGTTATATGCAGTAGATAATAAAGCCATTGAAATGGACATTCCTGTTCATGAACGTATTGAAGCTTTATCACTTATCCATGATGGCAAACGCTGTCATGGTGTGATTGCACGCTGTTTAATTACAGGTGAATTACGTGCCTATATTGGCAAGGCAACCACTATTGCTACTGGCGGCTATGGTCGTATTTACGAAGTGTCTACCAATGCAATCATCTGTGAAGGTATAGGCCAAGCATTGGCATTAGATACGGGCGTTGCCGCCTTAGGCAACATGGAAGCGGTGCAGTTCCACCCAACAGCCATTGTGCCAGTAGGGATTTTAACCACAGAAGGGTGTCGTGGTGATGGCGGCTTATTACGTGATAAAGATGGTCATCGCTTTATGCCTGACTATGAGCCTGAAAAGAAAGAGCTCGCATCACGTGATGTGGTATCACGGCGCATGACCGAGCATATGCGTAAAGGTAAAGGGGTTGATAGCCCTTATGGCCCACACTTATGGCTCGATATTACTCTGCTTGGCCGTAAACACGTTGAAACCAACTTACGTGAAGTCAAAGAGATTTGTGAAAACTTCCTTGGTATCGACCCTGCGAAAGATTGGATCCCAGTCAGACCGACTCAGCATTACTCAATGGGCGGTATTCGTATTAATGCTACCGGTGAAAGTCCGCAGCTTGCAGGTTTATTCAGTGTCGGTGAGGCAGCCTGTTGGGATATGCATGGCTTTAACCGTTTAGGCGGTAACTCACTAGCAGAAACCGTGGTTGGCGGCATGATTATCGGTAAGTATGTGGCTGATTTTTGTGAGAAGAATACCCTAGAGATTAATACACAAGTCATCGATGACACCATGTCAAAATTACAAGGCGAAATTGATGAGTTATTAGTCGGTGAAGGTACTGAAAACGTATTTGATATCAAACTCGCTATGCAGCGCATTATGATGGATTACGTGGGTATTTTCCGTAATGGCCCTGAGCTTGAAAAAGCCGTCAGCGAGTTAAAAGACTTGCTTAAACGCAGTAAAAATATTGGCCTTAAATGTAAAAAACGTCACGCTAATCCAGAGCTTGTCGAAGCATTAAGAGTCCCGCGTATGCTGCGAGTTGCGCTAACGGTTGCATGTGGTGCTAATGCCCGTACAGAAAGCCGTGGTGCCCATGCCCGTGAAGATTACCCGCAACGTAACGATAAAGAGTGGCTAAACCGCACATTATCAACGTGGCCAGATGAAAATGCACTTGAGCCAGAACTACATTACGAGCAACTTGATGTGATGAAGATGGAGTTGCCACCAGGATATCGTGGCTATGGTAATGATAATGCCGTGGCGCATCCTGATACTGCAGCGCGTGAAGCCCAAATTGCCGATATTCTTGCCAAATTAGGTGATGATGCCGACCGATTTGACAAACAAGCAGCCATCATGCCTTTTGAATTACCCGAAACATTACGTCCTCGTAATGAAAGATTAAGTGACACAAGCCTTGTGTCGGGAGAGAAGTAATGAGTAGCCCACGTACTATCAGTTTTGATATTTTTCGTTATGATCCACAAGATCCTAACGATAAGCCAAAAATGGTGACATACGAGATCACCGAAGCGCCAGGAATGACGGTGTTTATTGCATTAAACTTGCTACGTGAACAACAAGATCCTTCATTGCAGTTCGACTTTGTTTGTCGTGCAGGCATTTGTGGCAGCTGTGCCATGGTGATTAATGGCAAACCAACACTAGCGTGTCGCACACTGACGGCGAATTTCCCTGATGGAAAAATTAAACTTATGCCATTACCAGGATTCGAGCTAATTGGCGATTTATCGGTGAATACGGGCAAGTTTATGCGTGAGCTGGCAGAGCGTTTACAGCTGTGGCTGCAACCAGACAGTAATGACATCGACATTCACCGCTTAGAAAACCCAATGGATCCAGCTGAAGCGGCTAAGTTATATGAATTAGAGCGCTGCGTTGAATGTGGTGTGTGTGTTTCTGCGTGTGCGACCAAACAAATGAAAGACACTTTTGTTGGCGCTGTGGGTATGATGAAAATCGCTCGCTTTGAAATGGACAGCCGTGATACCCGCACTGCGGAAGATTTCTATCATGTGATTGGTAATCAAGATGGTGTATTTGGTTGTATGACCTTATTGGGTTGCCAAGACGCTTGTCCAAAAGATTTACCGCATATGCAGCAAATCGCTTACCTAAGACGTAAGATGGCGCAAACGATTGTGAGCTGTTAATTAATCGCTAAACATTTAAAAGCCGCATATCTGCAGAGGTAAGCGGCTTTTTTGTCTGCCATTTTGAACAAATCAAGGTCATGGAACTTAGTTCACACCAGATCCAGGTTGCAGGTTTCTTTCTTTTATTTCCAAACTCCGTTTGGGTTAACGTCGTGGCGCTTCGCCCACACCAGAGCAAGAAGGGTGAAACTGCTCACCCCTCTTGCATCTCCCCAGCAGCCCGACGAAATTTTCTGGGAAGCGAAAGATTTCCAACGGGGGGATTGATCCAGATTTTAAATTCGTTTGTTGCTAACTTCAGACTTATTCGAAAATTCTAACGCTTCCGATGGTGCATCCATGCACCGCGAAAGCTATGCTCACATCCATGTGAGCATCACGCTATTTTCTTCAACGTCCTCAATTCAAATTGAGCCTTTTAGCTCTTTAAATTGTCATGAATACAGTCAAATCGAAGAGACAATAATTCCAGTGTAGATGCGTTCAAGACCTTCGAAAACAAGGCGAAGTTTCACAGTGTGAAACACTCTGAGCGAGAGGCATGGATGCCGAACTGGCCGCTTAACATGGATGTTATTTGTTTTCGTAGAGCCCACATGGATGTGTTAACGGCGTGTCTTGGATGTATCTGCATAAAAGGTCTCTCTTTCACATCCATGTGATCGCGACATTCGTATATCCTATACAGCACCTGCGGTAGGCAATGGATTAAGTTGAAGTGATAATTTAAGATAACCTAGCCAATAAAAACGAAGTAAAAACATTGAATTAAGCACATAGGCTGTATTAAAGTAAAACCACTTAAGGGTAGAGTTAAGTAGTCTCGAAGATAATCACCAAGCGGAGCATCTAGGGAAGAAAGCTCATTTAATAATGATGTATTAAACAACTCCCATATAAAGTTTACTCTGACTAGACTAATTTTGGCACGACTAATTCCAGAAGGCATCATGGATGTTTATGAGTAAAAAAATAATATTAATCAATATTTTAATATTTTGTGTTGTATCAAGTATGCTTTCTGCGGCTTCTCTTTATGAAAAAGTTACAGATGAACAATATTTGAAATTAGAGTTTCTGCCTTTATGTACAAGTGAGGGACAAACGATTTTTCAAATTACTAATGTTTCCGGTCAAAAGTTGCTGGTAGATCCAGCTTTTATGGAAGTAGATAAATATGATGCTCATCGATTTGGAATTGATTTAGTCAATCTCACTATTTCTGATAGTTACCCGAAAATGACTAGTAAGGCATATGTCGGTGGTCAAGGTGACTGGTATCCAATGGAGGCTGGTGAAGTTATACAGCACAAAATTGGTTTTAGGGAATATGCAGTATCGCCTCTTGATGCTTCAGCTCAATATATGCCAGCTTTCAATGGAATGCCCATCAGGGTGATAACGACTATAGAAGGAAAGAAAGTAACCATGTTTAACGGTGTTTTCGATACAACATTTAGCAGTCAGTTTGGTCCTGAGTGTTGGAAGTAATAAAAAGTAAGGCGCTTCGCCTCGCTTATTATGTAGAATTAGCTAATTTTCAGATTCCCAAAAGCAAGTCAGTTGTAACACATCTATGTCCAAAATAAGTTTCAAACTTTACCCATTAAAGACATTAGCAGATAAAGCTAAACCAAAGGCGCAAGCTTCATTAACTCGGCAATATTTTGCACGCCCAGCTTTTCCATTAACTTTGAGCGGTGAACTTCGATGGTTCTGACAGCCACACATAACTCGTTAGACATCTGTTTGTTGGTTTTGCCTGCAATGACCAGTTTGAATATTTGATGTTCACGCTCAGATAAGGCATCAATCAAAGCCAAATTGTGCATTTTCCAATGTTGCTTAACGCTGTATTTATGGATTGCGCTAGCACTTTGCCTTGTACTGGTTTCTGGAAAAAATCAAAAGCGCCTTGTTTGAAGGCATCTACTGCCATGGGCACATCGCCATGTCCTGGTAAGAAGATAATCGACAACGGGTTTTCGCTTCATTCAATAATTGCTGTACTTCTGGGCCGCTAAGGCCTGGCATTCTGGCATCTAAAATAACGCAACCTGCTAATGACAAATCAACCTGAGTGAGAAAGGCGTCTCCAGAGTTAAAGCTGGTTAGCTGTTAATTAATACCTAAACATTAAAAGCCACATACCTAAAGTGAAGTGGTTTTTTCGTAGGCGAAATCAATTGATGTTGTCAGTTCTTAAACTCTAAAGATTTAATTACTAATAAGTTCAAACTAATACTAACTAATTATTTAAAGTTAAAGATTACTGGTGATGACTCTTTAGTATTGCATCTTGGTAATTATTCTATTGTTTTATATGAGATATTTGCAAAAAAAAAATGTTGATTAATAATTGACACCTTACTGGACTCACACTATTCAAGGATTGAATAATGAAATACTGCCCTGCCATAGTTGGATTACAGCTGGATGAAAAAAGTCTAGCTGCTATAGATAATATCAATGACATCCATGATGTAACAAAACTGGGAAAAATTACGATTTTAATTGGTCAACTATTAACTATTTTTGCAGGGAACACCGTGAGAACGAGTGGAAGCGGTATTAGGTTAATCGAAGATTCATTAGTTTGGAAAACGGTATCATCAGATTCGTCGCAAACTGGGTGGGCAATTACCCAAACTAATTGGGAATATTTTTTTGCCTCGTTTGGAAGTTTAGAAGTTTATGCTAGAAGGCAAATAGAAACAATTGCTGGTATAGAAGCTTATCGAACTTGGAATGATCCTAAGCAGCAGTCTTTTTGGCGAGCAATTCATAATGGGTGTAAAGTTAAATGAAAATCTATGTAACGATAATTCTGTTGGTATTTTCTTGTCATTCTTTAGCTGATGATACTGTTGCTTTTGGGGCTTTAACGTTACAAGAAAAATTTAATTCTTATACAAAGATGCATGACACATGTATGCAAGAGGCTGACAATAATTATCTTTCAAATGAAGTTATTGATGAGTTGAAAATGCTCTCACCTCAAGCTGGTATTGGTTTAGGGTTTTATCGCTATAAAGCTATAGAAGAGTGTGCCCGTGTTGAGTATATGGCACTGCTAACAACGTTATTATCCCTAGAGCTTTTAAATAGAAAAAATCCTCATCAAGCCGTCGAAGATCAGATCAATACTTACAAAACTTTGTTATTCAGTGTGAATAGTATTGAAATGGAGAAATCTTTTTCTGACTTACCAGATACAATAATCAAAAAATTACAAGGTATTTCAGCTATAACAGAACCATTTAATGCTTTTGATGCCTACGATCGAGCTTGGCCGCGATAAGCTATTAATCAATTTCTTGTTGACTGTCTGGTTTAATTAACTTGATATCAAGTTAATTAAACTAAGGGTGCTAGCTTCATTAACTCGGCAATATTTTGCACGCCGAGTTTTTCCATTAACTTTGAGCGATGAACCTCGATAGTTCTGACAGCCACACATAACTCGTTAGACATTTGTTTGTTGGTGTTGCCTGCAATGACCAGTTTGAATATTTGATGTTCACGCTCAGATAGGGCATCAATCAAAGCCAAATTGTGCATTTTCCAATGTTGCTTAACGCTGTATTGCAGCCCTTTTTCTATGGATTGCGCTAGCACTTTGCCTTGTACTGGTTTTTGGAAAAAATCAAAAGCGCCTTGTTTGAAGGCATCCACTGCCATGGGCACATCGCCATGTCCTGTTAAGAAGATAATCGACAACGGGCTTTTCGCTTCATTCAATAATTGCTGTACTTCTGGGCCGCTAAGTCCAGGCATTCTGGCATCTAAAATAACGCAACCTGCTAATGACAAATCAACCTGAGCGAGAAAGGCGTCTCCAGAGTTAAAGCAGGTTAGCTGATAACCGAAGCCTTCCATTAAAAAGCATATTGAATCGATAATGGCTTCATCATCATCGACTAAATAGACTGGGCAATGAATGTCAGTTTGCATGTGTATTCCTTGCAACGTTTTGAATGCATCATTGATAAATATCTCAGTTTGAATCGATATGCGAACTAATTTTATACAAACCATGAAATCCATCACGTTGCGTGATTGCCGCTCATCGTAAGCTTATTATAGTTTTCTAATGAAAGGTTTTATTGTGCTGCGGATATTGCTTTGTTTTATCGCTATTAGCTTTTTGTCACCAGTTTGGGCTAAACCGCAAGAGCTTTATGTCGGTGTGCTTGCCAATTGGGGCGATCAACAGGCGATTGCTCGTTGGACGCCGATGATGGATTACTTGAATGAACAGGTACCTGATACCCGATTTCATGTTTATCCAGGTAATTTCGAAGCCTTGAATGCGGCAATGGAATCAGGAAAAATCCAGTTTATTATTACCAACCCTGGGCAATATCTTTATTTATCCAATCAGTTCCCTTTATCTTGGCTTGCCACGATGCGTTCAAGGCGTCATAACGGCGCTACCTCTGCTATTGGCTCTGCCATTATTGTTAGGGCTGACAGTGATTACCGCACCTTGTACGACTTAAAGCAAAAAACCATTGCGGCTAGTGATCCTCATGCGTTGGGAGGCTATCAAGCTACCATTGGCCTGATGCATAAATTGGGCATGGACACTAAAAATTACTTTAAAGAGATTAAGTTTCTTGGGTTCCCACTCGATCCATTATTGTATCAAGTGCGTGACGGCAACGTGGATGCGGCGATAACGCCATTATGTACCTTTGAAGATATGGTCGAGCGAGGGCTGATTAAAGCGGATGAGTTTCGTATATTAAACCCGAGTCGCCCGAAAGGGTTCGACTGTCAGTGCAGTACTAATCTTTATCCTAACTGGTCGTTTGCTGCGAATGAGAGCGTGGATATTGAACTCAGTAAACATATCACTCAAGCGCTAATGGATTTACCTTCAGATCACCCTGCTGCAATACAAGCAAAACTAAAAGGGTGGACGTCACCTATTAGCCAGCTGGCAGTGATTCAGTTATTCAGTGAGCTTCATGTTGAAGCGTCAGAAGTAAACCGCTGGGACACTTTACTAAAATGGCTTAATGATAATCGTCATTGGGGTGGTTTGGCAGTGCTGTTATTTATCGTCGCGACGGTTTACCACTTATGGATTGAGTATCGATTTCATCAAAAAAGTGAATCGTTAATTGAGTCTGAGCGGCAATTAAAACAACAAGAATTGGCGTTAGAAAAACTGCAAAGTGCTGCCATTATTGGTGAGATTGGCGCAGGGCTCGCACATGAGATTAATCAGCCCATTGCGGCGATTACCAGTTACAGTGAAGGCGCTATTATGAGGCTGGAAAATAATCAGCCTTTTGATGAACAATCAGCCAAAGCATTGCTGACTAAAATCCATCAACAATCCACCCGAGCTGGCGAAGTGGTGCACCGTATTCGTGGCTTATTAAAGCGCAAAGAAGCGGTCATGGTGGATGTCAACATTTTGAGTTTGGTCGATGAGAGTGTGTCATTACTCAAAATTGAATTGGCTAGACACGATATCAGTGTTGAAAACAATATCAAAGGTGAGCCATTTTTTATTACCGCCGATAGAGTTGGCCTGTTGCAGGTGCTGATTAATCTAATTAAAAACAGTATTGATGCGATAAGTGATAGTGCTGAGGCTGTAAAACGAGCCAAAATTGTCATCGCAATGGATTTTAAAGAGCATCAGGTGGATGTTTCTATAATCGATAATGGCCCAGGCTTACCTGAAACATCAGATGCGTTAATGGCAACCTTTTATACCACCAAAGAAAATGGTTTAGGCCTTGGACTTGCGATTTGTAATGAAGTCATCAAGGAGCATGAAGGCGCCTTTAGCCTTAACAATCGACAAGATATTCAATCTGGTTGCATTGCCAAAATCAGTTTGAAGAAAAGAGGCTCTGAGCAAAAAGTGATTGGATAAAGTAAGCTGACTTTATCTGCAGATATAAATTTAGTAGTTTGATTTAATAACAAAAAGACTTCCTTTTAGGCAGTCTTTTTTATTATCTGTTCGAAATGTGGTTTACCACAATAGCGAAAAAAATAGACATGTGTTGGTGGTTTTTTAAACCGTGAACACAGTCACAAAGCAGAAATACCCGCCGAAGATATGTGGTTTACCACAATATTCAATTCGCTTCTTCTGTTTGAGAATGATGAAAACCTTAGAACTACTTAACCGTTATGCCATCCAGTTGATTGGATATTAAAGCAAGCTGATTAAGGTTCTTGGGCATCGTTGTCAATTGGGAGAAGTACCATGAAACTAGATCGGCGAACCTTTATCAAAGGCGCAGGAGCAGGCACAGCAGGTTGTGCACTCGCTGCGCTGCCAGGCTCGATTGCTGCGTTGGGTAGCGTCACTGTGCAAGGGAGTGAAGAGCTAGTCGCAAGTAGCTGCGAGATGTGTTCAACACGTTGTCCTATTTCTGCTCGAGTAGTAAACGGCAAAAACGTTTCTATTTTAGGGAATAAAAAAGCGAAGTCATTTGGCGGGGCTGTGTGTGCCCGTGGTGGCGCTGGTCATAGTTTACTTTACGATAAGCAGCGTATTGTTAAGCCGCTTAAGCGAGTGGGGGAACGTGGCGAAGGCAAATGGGCTGAAATCGAGTGGGATGAAGCCTACAGCCTGATAGCTGAAAACCTCAATAAAATTAAAGCCAAACACGGCGCAGAGTCTGTTGCATTTTCTTCTAAGTCTGGCTCGCTTGAAAGCCACCTTTTTCATCTCGCCAAAACCTTTGGCAGCCCAAATACCTTTACTCACGCATCGACTTGTCCAGCTGGTTATGTGGTTGCAGCTAAAGCCATCTTTGGTGGCAAAATTAAACGTGATTTAAGTAATTCCAAGTACATCATCAACTTCGGTCATAACTTGTATGAAGGCATTAATATGTCTGAAACGCGCGGGATGATGAATGCACAAATGGAAAAGGGCGCCAAGCTAGTGGTATTTGAACCACGCTTTTCTATCGTGGCTGATAAAGCTGATGAGTGGTACGCCATTAAACCAGGTACAGATGTAGCGGTTGCCTTGGCGATTTGTCATACCCTGATTAATGATGATTTATACGATAAAGACTTCGTCGCACAGTACGTTGAAGGCTTTGATGAGTTTGCCAAAGAAGTTAAAAACTACACACCTGAATGGGCTGAAGCGATAAGTGATGTCCCCGCTGAAGATATTCGCCGTATTACCCATGAATACGCTGCTGCAGCGCCTCATGCATTAGTGGATTTTGGTCACCGAGCCTCATTTACAACTGAAGAGTTTGAAATGCGCCGTGCGCTATATGCCGCCAACGTGTTAGTGGGCAATATTGAGCGTAAAGGTGGCTTATATTTCGGTAAAAAAGCGTCTAGCTACAATAAATATGCTGGCGAAACCGTAGCGCCAACCTTGTCAAAGCCAGGGGTGAAAAACCTTCCTAAAATTGATGCTAAACGTATTGATATGGTCGATGAGCAATACGCATTATTGTGGTCATCAGGCGGGGTGTATCAAAGCATTTTAGATGCCACCCTTGAAGCAGTGCCTTATCAATTACACGGCTGGGTTATGAGCCGCACCAACCCAATGCAAACCATGACCGACAGAGCACGGATTGTAGAGTCGATGAAAAAGCTCGACTTTGTTGTCGCATGCGACTTATACATCACCGAAAGCGCAGCTTATGCCGATGTGTTCCTACCTGAATCTACCTACCTTGAACGTGATGAAGAAATTAAGGATAAGTCAGGCAAGAACCCAGCTTATTACGTGCGCCAGCGGGTGGTCGATACCATTGGTGACACTAAGCCAAGCTGGCAGATTTGGAAAGAGGTGGCAGATAAATTAGGCCTAGGTGAGTACTTCCCTTGGGAAAATATGCAGACCTTGCAGATGTTCCAAGTGAATAAAGATATTAGCTTGCTGGATAAAATTAAGCGTGATGGCTGGGTAAGCTACGGCAAACCATTAATGTTACGTGAACCGAGCATGGTGAATGCGTTTGTAACTGAATACGCTAATGCAAAAGCGCCAGATGAAGATAGCACTTATGCCAGCCATCTGAGCTTTAAAACACCGTCAGGCAAGATTGAATTAAGCTCAGATAAAGTGGAAAAAATGGCACCTGGGCGCGGCGTGATTAAATACCGCGAAGTCACCATGAAAAAAGCTGATGAGCTATTTTTCATCCAAGGTAAGGTCGCCGTACATACCAATGGCGCAACGCAAAATGTCCCTATGCTGGCTAACTTGATGTCTGATAATGCCTTGTGGATCCACCCGATAACAGCGGGACATATGGGGATTTCGAGCGGCGATAAAATTCGTATCTTCAATGATACAGGCAGCGAAGAGGGTTATGCCTTAGTCACGCCAGGTATTCGTCCTGATACCGTATTTGCTTATATGGGTTGTGGCTCTAAAAACAAAGAGCTTGCGCGTGCCACAGGCAAGGGTATTCATTGCGGTAACTTACTTCCTCATGTCACGGCTCCGGTAACAGGTATGAACCTACATACTACCGGCGTCAAAATAGCCAAGATTTAATCGGAGTTCATTATGACTAAACGTTATGTCCTTGTGCACGATGAAAATAAGTGCATTGGCTGCCAAGCGTGTAATGTCGCTTGTCGCAGTGAAAATAATGTCCCTGAGTCGGTGACCCGTATTCAGGTAAGAGTTGAGGGGCCTTACGGTAATTTCCCTCACCTGCATTTTAAATACAACCGCGTGTCATGTGAGCAATGTGAAAACGCACCTTGCGTGAAAGTCTGTCCAACTGGAGCGGCTTATGTCAACGATGATGGCATTGTATCCATCAATGAAGGTAAGTGTGTTGGTTGCTTGTATTGCGTGGCGGCGTGTCCTTACAAAGTGCGCTTTATTAATCCTGAAACCCGCGTGCCGGACAAGTGTGACTTCTGTAAAGAAACCCGTTTAGCTCGAGGTGAAGATCCTGCTTGTGTGGCAGTGTGTCCAACCCAAGCGCTGACCTTTGGTGATGCCAATGATTTAACTTCTGAAGTGAGTCAGTTGCTAGACACCAAAAATCATTACCAACAAAAAGTGAATCTAGGCACCGAGCCAAGGGTTTATCGTATTCCTAGCCGTAAAGGAGGGATCAAAGCATGAATAATATCTGGGGCTCAATGGAGCAATACGATCCAGTCGTCTGGAACTGGATAATCGCAGTGTATTTATTTATGGCAGGGTTATCAGCAGGTTCAATGCTGGTGGCAATAGGGCTCAAATGGTACAAGCAAAGCCGAGGTTTACCGACAGAAGGGTTACCGGTGATCAAAGCCGCAGCGGTAGTTGGCCCTGTCTCTATTTGTCTAGGCATGGCGCTATTAGTGCTTGATTTAACCAAGCCATTTGAGTTTTACCATATTCTGCTTAACTACAACTTTACTTCGGTGATGGCTTGGGGGGTATTAGCATTATTATTTTATATCCCGCTGGTGTTTATATTTGCTGGTTTAGTGTTTGAAAAGCAGCTACTTAAATATGCACCCTGGTTAGCTGGCGTGGCTAAAGTATGTCGCCAACTTGAGAATAGCCTTAACAAGTTGATCTTTATATTGGCGATAGGGGTTGGGGTTTACACAGGCTTTTTATTATCAGCGTTGATTAGCTACCCGATATTAAATACTGCTGTGTTACCTGCACTATTTTTAGCATCAGCTTTGTCGGTAGGTTCGGCAGGTAACATTTTGGTTGCGACCTTATTCTTTAGCAAAAAAGAATCTGACTGTATCGAGCAAGTGCATCGTATCGAATATCCTGTGGCCTTTAACGAAGCCTTATGTCTAGTGTTATTGTTTGTTGGGCTTAACTTTTCAGGCCCTGCAGCGCAAGCGGCAACGTCAGCCATCACTACAGGAACGTGGGCGAGTGTATTCTGGTTAGGGGTTGTTGGTTTAGGTTTAGTTGTGCCAGTGCTTGCTAGCACGATTGCACCTAAGTCATGGCGTCATACAAAAGGGTTTTTAATCACGGTTTCTTGTAGCACCATTCTTGGGGTATTAGCCTTACGTCACTTCGTGGTGTATGCAGGGCAAAGTTATATCAGTTAGTCAGTTTAAAACTTGGAGTTTAACCCTCAAAAAAGCCGCTTAACATATACTGTTTAGCGGCTTTATCGTACTCACAATATTTATAGCGTTAGATTATTTCTCACATTAGCTGTGGAAATTGACTCCCGGCGAAAATCACTTATTCCATTATTAATATCAATACTACTACCAGTACTACTATCAGTTTTACATTCCAAGAGCATCACATGTTAATCGAGCATGTTTATTTAGGTTTAAATTTATCCGATGCAATCATGTGCAGTAATGATATAGTCATTTTTATTTAATCATTTGATTCAGATGTTTGAAGAGTATTGATCATGAGTGTTTGTGGCAGTTGCGGATCAAGGACTCGCAATAGATAAGCACCAAAATAACATAGAGGGATTTATGATTTATTGGCCGTTAAATAAGAACATTAGGTTGGTCAGCATACTGGCTATGCTGTTGTTATCTGGATGCGCTTCGCAGCAAGTGAATACCAAAAGTAGTGTGATGGATTACCTTTATCCAAAGTCCAGCGAAGCAGTTATTACCCCTGCAATCCCTCAGTTAACTCTCCCGTTACGGGTTGGTGTTGCGTTTGTTCCTGCAAGTAAAAGTGATAGCTCATCTCATAACTCTTGGACCGGAAATAGTTATTCTGCAGGGTTATCGGAATCTAAGAAAACCGAAATTTTAGAAAGTGTTGCTAGTAACTTTCGGATGTTGGATTTTGTTAGCAGCATAGAAGTGATCCCCTCTGCGTATTTAACTGCTGGTGGTAGTTTTGCTAATTTGTCTCAAATACAAACTATGTATGGTATTGATGTGATCGCATTGGTTTCTTATGACCAAGTACAGTTTACCGATGAGGGCATATTATCGCTAAGCTATTGGACAATTGTCGGTGCTTACGTGGTATCAGGCGAGAAGAATGATACGAATACCTTGATGGATACAGTTGTCTACGATATCGACAGTAAAATGATGCTATTTAGGGCGCCAGGAACCAGTCAGATATCAGGCAGCTCAACACCTATTAATTTAAGTGAAGAGTTAAGAGCAGATAGTATTCAAGGCTTTGAGCAAGCAGCGGATAGTATGGTTATGAATTTAAACACTCAATTGGATAGCTTTAAAAAGAGAGTTAAAGAAAACCCTGATCAAGTAAAAATAACGCATAGTGAAGGTTATAGTTCTAAAGGTGGCGCACTAGGTTTGTTAGATATAACACTGTTTTTCATAATGATGGTATTTGGATTTAGAAACCGAGTAAGTAGAACATAATCAAAAACAGTACCTAAACCCTAAAGTGTTAAATAATTAGCTTTTCTCAGTGCTTTTACTGAAGTATTGCATGCTGACATGTCCGCTTGTTGAAAGTACAGGCACAAAAAAACCACCAATATAGGTGGTTTTTTAATGCAGAATAAACGTTAGGTTTTAGCGCGTTTCATCGCAGTGAAGAACTCATCGTTTGTCTTGGTCATGGCCAATTTATCGATAAGGAATTCCATGCCTGAAACTTCATCCATTGGATTAAGGATTTTACGTAAAATCCACATCTTCTGAAGTTCATCTGGGGTGGTAAGTTTTTCTTCACGACGTGTACCTGAGCGGTTGAAATCAATCGCTGGGAAAACACGTTTTTCAGCTGCTTTACGAGAAAGGTGTAACTCTTGGTTACCAGTACCTTTAAATTCTTCGTAAATGACTTCATCCATCTTAGAACCAGTATCGACAAGCGCTGTTGCAATAATGGTTAAGCTACCACCGTGCTCGATGTTACGTGCAGCACCAAAGAAACGCTTTGGACGGTGCAGGGCGTTAGCGTCAACACCACCGGTCAGAACTTTACCTGATGATGGAATCACGGTGTTGTATGCACGTGCTAGACGCGTGATTGAGTCTAATAAAATCACCACGTCTTTTTTGTGTTCAACTAAACGTTTGGCTTTTTCGATAACCATTTCTGCCACTTGAACGTGACGTGAAGCTGGCTCATCAAAGGTTGAAGCAATCACTTCACCTTTTGCCATGCGTTGCATTTCGGTTACTTCTTCAGGACGTTCGTCAATCAGTAATACCATTAACACCACTTCTGGGTTGTTGTAGGTAATGCTTTGCGCCATGTTTTGAAGTAATAAGGTTTTACCCGCTTTTGGCGGTGCGACAATCAAGCCACGTTGACCTTTACCGATAGGAGAGTATAAATCAAGAATACGCGAGGTAATATCTTCAGTCGAACCATTACCGCGTTCCATGCGTAGGCGATCTTCTGCATGTAGCGGGGTTAAGTTTTCGAATAAGATTTTAGAACGAGAATTTTCAGGCTTGTCGAAGTTTACTTCGTTGACTTTTAGCAGGGCAAAATAGCGTTCACCGTCTTTTGGTGGGCGGATTTTACCAAAGATGGTATCACCGGTACGCATATTGAAGCGTCGAATTTGGCTTGGAGAGACATAAATGTCATCAGGGCCTGCTAAGTAAGAACCATCTGAACTTCTTAAAAATCCGAAACCATCTTGAAGGATTTCTAATACACCGCCACCAAAGATATCTTCACCGCTTTTGGCGTGGGCTTTCAGAATTGAGAAAATGATGTCCTGCTTGCGAGCACGGGCCATATTGTCTAATTTCATGCTTTCAGCGAGTGAAACTAGGTCCGATATAGACGTGTCTTTTAATTCAGTTAAATTCATGTTGGGGGTCTTGTATTACGCGACGATGCTTACCGCAATCAATCATAGGGTATAACGGTGTAAATAAAGTGTGATTGATAAGCGAGTAGGAGTTTAGTTGAAAAAATCTGCTGAATAAATTAGCACTATATGGAGTGTGCGTCCAGAATTTTAGCTAATTATCGGCACAAATTGTTCACATATTGTGCCGATAATCACTATTCAAGCTCAAAATGCGCAGCATCGTCATGATTGATTAGCGTTATTGACTCTCATATATGAGAGTCTCTAAGCCAATAACGAGTCTAACAACAGCACTCGTTATGAATAATATTCAACATTCAATCAGATAGGCTGTGATTCTGATTTGAGGCTTGATTAAGCTTGTGCGTCGATGAACTCTTTTAATTGAGTCTTAGATAGTGCGCCAACTTTAGTCGCTACTAACTCGCTGCCTTTGAACATTAATAATGTCGGGATGCCACGTACACCGTACTTAGCAGGTGAAACATTATTTTGGTCAACGTTAAGTTTAGCTACTGTTAGCTTACCTGCGTACTCTTCAGCTACGTCATCTAAGATTGGGGCAATCATTTTACAAGGACCACACCACTCAGCCCAGAAGTCTACCAATACAGGTAATTCTGAGTTAATAACGTCATTTTCGAAGCTGTCATCGCTTAGGTATACAATTTTATCGCTCATGTAAATCTCCAGATTTGGCACCATTGCTAGTTTATTAATGGCTTACCATGTATATTGGGGCGGTTAAATAGTTTTCAAGTAAACGTGTGGGCTATTTCAAACGATTAAGTCTTTTTTTGCAACACTAACGAGTATGCTTGTGCTATGAGCGAAACACATTTATCTACCCAAAGATTCGCCGACTTCCCTCTGAAACCAGAGGTTGTTCAGGCTTTAAACGAAAATGGCTTTGAATTTTGTACGCCGATACAGGCGTTATCTCTCCCCATTTTATTACAACAAAAAGATATTGCAGGTCAGGCACAAACAGGTACTGGCAAGACAATGGCTTTTTTGGTTGCAACCTTTAACCATCTTTTATCCGTTGCCGTGCCAGAAGGGCGACAAGTCAATCAGCCACGTTCAATTATCATGGCGCCGACTCGCGAATTAGCGATTCAGATTGCAAAAGATGCCAAATTATTAGAAAAACATACCGGCTTAAAAGTGGGTATTGTTTATGGCGGTGAAAGCTATGATGTTCAACGCCAAGTGCTTGATGCTGGTGTTGATATCCTTATTGGCACAACGGGTCGTATTATTGATTACGTTCGCCAAGGTGTGATTAGTTTGAACTCGATTCAAGCTGTCGTATTAGATGAAGCTGACCGTATGTTCGACTTAGGCTTTATTAAAGATATCCGTTTCTTGTTTAGACGTATGCCTGATGCGAAATCTCGCTTGAATATGCTTTATTCAGCGACATTATCAATGAAGGTACAAGAGCTAGCTTATGATCATATGAATGATCCTGAGAAAGTCGAAATTGCGCCTGAGCAAAAAACGTCAAAAAACATCAAAGAAGAAATTTTTTACCCTTCAACAGATGACAAAATGCGCTTGTTGCTAACATTATTAGAAGAAGACTGGCCAGAAAAAGCCATTGTATTTTCTAATACCAAGCACAGCTGCGAAAAAGTATGGTCATGGTTAGAAGGTGATGGTCATCGTGTTGGATTACTGACAGGTGACGTGCCGCAAAAGAAACGAATTCGTATTCTTGAGCAATTTACTAATGGTTCGCTTGATGTGTTAGTGGCAACTGATGTTGCTGCGCGTGGCTTACATATTTCTGATGTATCTCATGTATATAACTATGACTTACCGGATGACTGTGAAGATTATGTTCACCGTATTGGCCGTACTGGCCGTGCAGGTCAAAAAGGCGTGTCAGTGAGTTTTGCCTGTGAAGAATATGCATTAAACTTACCTGCAATTGAGACTTACATTAAGCACTCAATTCCAGTGACAAATTACGATCGTGAAGCGTTACTTGATGATTTACCGCCACCAGTGCGTATTCATCGTAAACACCCAACGACTCGTGGTCGTGATGGTGCTAACCGTAATGGTGCTCACCGCAGTGGTGGTCGTCCACCTCAAAGGAATCGCAGACACTCGTAAATGACTGTTTCAGCTACATTACCCTGTTACGCCGCGATAACGCTTGGCTCAAATAGCTTTAATATGTTGGTTGCCCAAACATTGGATGGCCAACCAACGATTATTGCTAAATATAAGCAAAAGGTGCGCTTGGCTGAAGGTATTGGCGAGGATAATCGCTTAGCTGAACATGTGTTACAGCGTGGTCTTGATTGCTTGCAAATGTTTGCTGATATGCTTGAAAAACATCAAGTCGCTCAGCAACATGTTGCTGTTTTTGCCACAGCAACACTCCGTGTTATTTCTAATGCGGCTGAATTCCATCAACGTGCGTTACCGATATTAGGTCACCCTATCGAAGTGATTAGTGGTTTACGTGAAGCTGAGCTTATTTATCAAGGCATGGCAGCGACAACAGAAGGTGATGGCCAGCGTTTAGTGATTGATATTGGCGGCGCAAGTACCGAGTTTATTATTGGTAATGGCAACGAAGTGCTATTTAAAACCAGCTTAGATTTTGGTTGTGTGCGCTTTAATCAACAGTTTTTCAATCAAGTCCCTCATCAACTTCAGCACTTTGAACAAGCTAAAGCAGCGGTGTCTGATGCGTTGCTTCCTCATAGTGAATTACTTAGAGAGCTAGGTTGGCAAGGCGTGGTTGGTGCCTCAGGCGCGGTTCAGTCCGTGGTTTCGGTACTGAATCATCGTGAGCTATCTGAAATCATTACACTGAAAGTCTTATATCGATTTCGTGATGAAGTGTTGGCGCAAAAGAATGAATCTTTGCATCATATTCAAGGCTTATCTGAAGAAAAAGCACCGACTTTTGCTTCAGGCATCGCCATATTAATCGCCTTATTTGAATTGCTTGATATTGAGTCGCTAAATTTATCTGGCGGCGCACTTCGAGAAGGGGTGCTGAAAATGTTGGCTGACAGAGTTGAGCTGGGCTAAGATTTGAAAAAGTGCTTGTTATGAGCGATCAAAAAAGGACCTAAATAGGTCCTTTTTTATTGTGGCGTATTTGATTTATTTAACGATATTCAATAAATCTTGCTCTAGTGTCACTTCAGGGCTTTCTACGATACGGCCAATCTCTTTATTGTCTTGTTCAACGATAAAGGTTGGGATACGTGTAAAGTCATAGTTAGCGGCTAAACCTTCAGGATCAAGCTTGCTGCGATCAACACCAATGTAGGTAACGGTGATATTCGGGTTAGCAACTTCTTCGATTAGCTTCATGAAACGTGGTGTTTCACGATGACAATCAGGGCACCAAGTTCCAATAATCACAACCACATTTGTTGGCGTGGTAATGGCTTTTAATGCTGAGATAGTCGCGGCATCTGTTTGATAGTTTTCAAACTCTTCTGCATAGCCTGGTAAATCTTTTTCTAATGCTGAAATTTCAACAATACCTGTGATAATCACTTCTTGTTTCTCCTCGCTACATGTTGCCATGAAGCCTGATTGCTCTTCATCAAACGCACAGCCGCTGCTAGCTAAGGCTGAACCTACAACCAATTGGCTGCTAAAGAAAAGGGCGGTTGTGGCTAATAATGTTTTAACAGTTTTATGCATGATAAAGTCTCATGAAAGAAGAATGCAATAATTCAATCATTTTGACGTAAGTTAGGGAAGTTGAATATGAGCGACCTGTTAGCTAGATCACTCACAAGGGCAATAATTCAAAGAGAACTTTGAACTTGCCCATAAGTGCGATAAATACTGTTACAGATATAAGAATCTTATTGCATATCATATTCCTGATGCGCGTTTTTTGTCCTTTTGGGGCTGTTTTTCTGTCGAGAAAATATGCCAAGACTTTTCAATTCCTGATTCTTGCCACTTAGCCACAGCAACTAATCTGTGTTCACGTCCCTTGATGGCTGCTGGGATCATATTATCTTCAAAATACACTTGCGAAGTAATGTTTTGCTTGTTGATCCCTTGCGCCACAATCAAGCGGGTAATTTCTTCGGTGCGCTTTTTAGCGAGTTCATGGTTATAGGTATCGCTACCCTCGGGGCTTGTATCACCAATCAAATAAATCTTCGCGTCTGGGTGGTGTTTGACTGCGTTTACCATTTTAGCCAAACGATTCGATTCATACTCAGTCAGTGTGTGTTTATCAAATTCAAACATCACCACACGGCTGGCTTTTTTCTCCACGGTGACGGCATTCTCGCAGCCATCGTTATTGATAACTGAACCGTCAGGAGTCGTTAAGCACAGATCTCGAGCTGTGATAACACCATCGGCATCGACATCGGTTAAATCACGACTTTGCTGTTCAACCATGGCTGGTTTAGGTGTTTCAATACAGGCTGATAGCATCAATGCCACGAGGCAAAGCGGAAGCATGTTAAGGTGTTTCATATTACTTCTCCTCTTGCCATTGTGTTGGGGTGTCGACTCTAAATGATTCAATGAGTTGACCTGTGGCATTAATTAATCGATACGATGCAATATGATAATTGTAATAGGCGCTAAGGTAGTTTTTTCTGGCTAAATAGACTTCTACTTTGGCATCTAACACATCAAGAAGTGAACGTCTTCCTAGCTCAAATTGACGTTGATAGCCTTGCTCTGCTTGCACGGCTTGGTCCACATTCACTTGATAAAACTTACGTTGCTGGCCAACAAATTCATAGGCGTTCCAAGCAAGTCGAGTGCCTTCAATTACTTGTTTTTCAGTTTGCTGACGAATTGATTTTGCTTGTTGTACTTGCCAGGCCGCGGCTTCTGCTCGGTCATTGGTTGAACCGCCATTATAGAGGTCATAACTGAGCATTAGCATGGCTCGTGCATCTTCATCAGGCCCTTCAATCCCACCAATGTTGTCATTTTTATTGGCTTGTAACTCGATTGATAACTTAGGCCAGTAGTCACTTTTTTCTCGCTCATACTGTGACGAAGCAGCTTGAGTATCGTTTATGGCCGCATCAATTTCTGGATGGTTCTTAACGGCTTGCTCTAGTGCCAGCTTGAGTGATGTAGGTACATAATTAAAATCGGGTTTGGCATCATGCAGCTCTGTGGGAAGTTGGCCAACTAGGTCGTAATAACGAGCTTGTAAATCCATTTGCTCATTGCGCGCAGCAAGGTATCCCGATTGACTTGTTGCTACACGGGCTTTGACTTGCGCGACGTCTGATTCACTACTCAGGCCTTTTGCTTGACGCAAAATAATGTCTTTTAAGATGTCTTCGTGTTCGACAATATTACGTTCAGCAAGCCCCACTACACGGTTAGACAGCATTAAATTGAGATACACTGTTGCGACATCTAAGCTGAGGTTTTCAGCTTCAGAAATCAGCCCAAAGCGTTCAGCCTCTTGTTCAAATTCGAGGCGGTCAATTTCTGAAGTGGTTCTAAAACCATCAAATAATAGCTGCGACACTTTCACGCCTAACTCGGTGCGATTTAAATCAGTATCGACGCGTTGGCCGCTGTTATAGCGCACCTCTTCATAGCCTACACCACCATACAACTTCACTTGGGGTAAATAGTCTCCTACTGCGGCTTTCTTATAGCGAACAGCAGCTTCAAAGCTAGCGTATTTTTGCTGCAGCCTAGGGTGATGATTTATCGCTTCAGCCACCGATTGTTCTAGCGTCATTGCTTGAACTTGAGTGGACATCACTAAAGCAGAAATGAATAGCAGTTTTTGCATAGTATCCTTACCTTCTGGTACCTTTACGGTTCTCTTAGTGCATTTGCTTTGGCTCGTAATAATGGTTTAAGCCAGTAATTTAAAACTGTTTTTTGACCGGTCAAAACATCTGTAGAAGCTTGCATTCCGGGGATAATTGGCCAGCCATTGAGCTGAGTTTCATCTGTTTTTATGTGCGCCTCATAATAGGTGGTGCCATCTTCTAGTTGCTGGGCATCTGGACTGACATAAATCACCTCACCTTTAATGCCACCATAAATGACAAAATCATAAGCGGTAAATTTCACCATGGCTTGCAGTCCAGTATGGACAAATGCGATGTCCTTGGGCGCTATTTGGCTTTCAATAATCAGTTGATCATCTTGCGGCACTATTTCCATGATAACTTGCCCCGGTTCAACAACTTGACCAGCGGAGCGCACCAGAATATTCGACACGCTACCAGTGACTGGCGTAGTGATTTGGGTGCGTTCGAGCCTATCGGCTAGCGCTTTCATGTTTTCGGTTAACGCTGAGAGTTCGTTACTGGTTTTATTGCGCTCATCGGTCATGCGATTAATAAAATCGAGTGCCACATTGCGACGTTCTGCAACTGCTTGACTGATCGCGGCCTGAAGCTGTCTTTCACTGGCTTGCGAGGCAGATAATTCTCCCTGTAAACGAACCGCGTCTCGCTCAAGTTTTAATAGCTCAAGTTCGGCAACGGCGCCTTCACTAACCGCTTCACGGGTCATACGGATTTCTTGTTTCGCCATGCTAAGACCACTGCGTTGAGCCTCAATATTAATATTCACTTCTTCTTTGGCTTGGCGTTTTTGCTCGACGATTTGCGCTGTTTGATCTAATTGCGATATTAGTTGTGAGAGTTGCGATGAGTATATTGCTTGAGCACGACGATTGGCTGAAGGGTCTGCAATCTCAAACTGTTGCGGACTGACTTGCACTTGTGAAAACCATAACGGTTCATTTTCATTGATTTGCACACTTTCAAGTAATGCTTCTAATCGTGTGAGTTGGTTTTTTAAGGCAACGCTATTGAGTCTTGCCTCATGGAATGCTGAGGCAAATCGTAACTCATCTATCACTAATAAAGTTTGTCCCGCATTAACGGTATCGCCTTCTTTGACTAAAATTTCTTTTAAGCTGCCGCCATCTAAACTTTCTATTTGCTGAACGGCTGTGGCTGGTACCACTTTGCCTTCGCCAACCACCACCTCTTCTAAGGTGGCGAAGGCAGCCCAAGTAATCGTGGCCAAAAGCAAGGCAACAGTCAGCATGATGACAGTGTTGGCACGTTTTGCCCCTTCAAGGTGTTTGATGTGCATGTTGGCACTCATGATTTCACCTCATTGCTTGTGTGCTGGCGCACATTGACCGCTTTAATTCGGCGCTTACTGGGCTCAATAAATTCACTGGCAGATTTCTCGCCGATTATCGCCCCTTTATCCATTACTATGATGCGATCACAAAGACTCAATACTTTGGGGTTATGGGATGAGATTAACAGGGTGCAATCAGCGGTATTCATTTTCAGGCTACTGATAATTTGTGTTTCACTGCGCTCATCCATGGCACTTGTTGGCTCATCTAATATCAGTAGTTTTGGTTGCCTGAGTAAAGTACGGCAAAGGGCAATAGCTTGACGTTGTCCGCCCGATAATTGGCGGCCAAATTCACCCACTTGGCTGTTTAAACCACTGCCGAGTCTATCCATTAACTTATCGATACCCGTATTCATCATGGTTTTAGCCAGTAATGCTTCATCCACGTGCTGGAGTCCGTAAAGTAAGTTGTCTAGGACGGTGCCATAAACTAAACAGGGTTGCTGACTCATATAACCGATATGGTCACGAAGCCGATTAACTGACCATTGTTGCGCTTCGAGTTGATTGTAAAAAAGTTGACCTTCATTTAATTGATACTGCCCTGCAATGAGTGCCAGTAATGTTGATTTCCCCGCACCTGCAGGGCCATAAAAACCGACTTTTTCTCCTGCTTTAATATCAAGGGATATGTCATTAAATGCAGTTAGTGGCTGCTCTGGGTAACTGAAACTTGCGTGTCGTAGATGTAGGCTGCCATTAAATGGAAATTGCGACACACTCATTGATTGCTGCTGGTTTTCTTGGGGTAAAGACAAGATAGATTCAACCGAAGTAATTGCTGAGCGAGTCTGTTGGTATTTTAGTAATAGCATGGCTATTTGGTTGATAGCACTTGAGGCGCGTCCGCTGAGCATGACGATGGCGATAAGCCCGCCCATACTCAAGTTACCCTGATGAATTTGATAAACGCCAGTAATAATTAGGCCAATGGACACTAGCTGCTGACAATTCATCACACTATGGCTTAGGGTATTTGAGCTAATACGGGACTCATTTTGCCAATCTGCAAGACTACTGACGGTTTCATGCCAAATACGTGAGGCTTTAGCTTGACCGTTATTTTGTTTAATTTCGGCTAGCATATTTAGGCTTTCGACTAGATGTGCTTGGCGCTGAGTAGACAGTTTTGATGATTCTTCTATGGTCACTGATAAGCGCTTTTACATAAAAACACTCAGTAAAATGAGTACGAGCATGCAGGTTAATGGCACAAACACCATGACGCCACCTAACCATGCAATTAAGAGTAAAAATAATAGGGTAAAAGGTAAATCCACTGCCGTGACAAGGGTAACTGATGTGATGAAGTCACGAATGCTATCAAATTCTTGTAATTGTTTAGCGAAAGCCCCTGATGATGCAGGGCGGTTTTCAAGCCGCATTCCGACGACTTTTTCAAATAATGTGCTTGAAAGTTTAATATCAACTTGCTTGCCAGCGACGTCTGCAAGACGGGTACGAGCTTGGCGCAGTAACCAGTCAAAAACAATCGCAATGGATGCACCGCTAGCGAGGACCCATAAGGTATCAATGGCTTGGTTGGGCACAACGCGGTCATACACATTCATGGTAAATAATGGTGTGACTAAGGCGAGTAAATTAATGGCCAGAGAACCAATCAGAAAGCTGCCGTAAAACGGTTTTACTTCATCAAATGCGGCTAAAAGCCAATGTCTTTTGGTCTCTTTGTGGTGCTCAGTACCTCGCTCGTCGAGTTGTTCGAGTGGCTTGAGATACCAACACAGGCTGTTTTTTTGAGGAAACTGTTGGCTTAATTGTTTGGGTGAGATTGTTGATTGTTCACCAGCAGCATTGAGTAAGGTAAAACCTGCAGCTTGTTTTTGGGTAATGAGAAAAACCTGTTGATTAGCATCGGTCAGGAGTGCAGGTAGCGCTAAATGCTGGCTATCAATTTTTTGCGAAGCAGCGTCCAAGCTTATTTTGGCCATCGCCGTGGTGAGTTGGATGGCGATGTCCTTTTGTACAGGCAGTGCCTGCTGCACTTGTTCAGTGCTAATGCTTAAGCCAAAGTGAGCTTTGGCTAATACTAGAATATTAACTAAGGCTTCATGTTGAGCTATATCGGCATGACTGCTATCTGTAACTGACATTGTAATATTGCGTATCCTTATGCGTTTTTAGTTTTTGATTCTAGCTTTGATTTAATAAGGCCTGATGGGCGGCTAATTGGTTTATTTCATCCAATTCAGTTTGGCTTAAATGGACATCTGTTTGCACATCGAATAATGAAGTATCTTGCTGATGTGCTATGGACTGTTTTATCGCATCAGTGAGCGCTAATAGGTTTTCAGCCTCTGTTTGATTCTCTGATGTTGCATTCATTTGGGTGTCGTCTGGAATTGGCTGTATCTCATCAAAACCTGGCTGCTGAATAAGCTTGTCATATGAATGAGTTTGTTGCATATCGATTGATAATTGACTGGTTGGCTCAATCGTTATTGTTGATAAACCTTCATTGGGCAGAGCTGGTTCCAACAACTCTTGCGCTACTGGGCTCATTTCACTGAGTAGGGCTAAGTTATTATCGAGATGACTAAAAATTGGCTCTACAGTTTGAGCTTCAGCGTCGGTAATAGGCTGCGGATCTTGATATCCGTATTCAGGTTTACCGCTGAGCAATGGTTCAGGTTCTGGTTGAAACTCTGGTTGAAACTCTGGTTCAGATTCTGGTTCAAAGTTTGGTTCAGTCCCTGGTTCAAAGTCGGGCTCTGAATCTAAGGTCAATTTACTGTAGTCATTAGACGCAACAGGGGGCATCGTATCTTGATGAATCGGTATGTCATCTGATATGACCGGTTCATCAATAGGTAAAATGGCGTCTATAGGTTGGCTTGATAATGGGTTACGCGACTGCTCATGTTGATAACGAGCGACGGTTTGTTCCATTAACTCGATTTCAGCAAATACAGCTGTGGCAGTTGGAGTCAGGTTTCGATAGCCATGTTCATAATGCCGCACTTGCTCAAATTGTGCTCTTTCATGCATTTCTTGCATGATATCGAGCTGCATCATCTCTAGCGCTGCTTCATCATAAAATGGATGGACTATCGGATTGTCGAGTTCCGTTGGCTGGGTAACCGTCATCGCCATTGCCATATTGAAAGCTGAAGCGTAGGCGGCATTCGCTGCAAATGTATTGGCTGCAAATGCATTAGCCACAACGGCGTTGCTATCAACGGTAATTGTGATGGTTTCAAGCTCACCATCGGCCACATCAGAACCTAATGTCGCAATCGGATCGAGTGATAAAGTAATTGTTTCCCCGTCTGTCGCACCGCTTAATGTAAGCCCTGCGACATCTTCGATATTAACAATCCATTTATTGCCTTGTTTTTCACCTTTCGAAAGCGTCATGCCATCTGATAGGCCAAGAATCGTTAATGTTGCGGTTTCATTTGGTGCAGGGTTTTGCAGCTCTAAGCCCAAGTTTAAAGCGATATTGTCTGTTTGATTGGTCGTGAAGTCGGCAAATTGAGTCCAAATAGGCGGATCGACCTCTGGGGTTAATTCAATATCAAAAGACACGGTTTGACTTTGGCTTCTGTCGAGCTCTTCCGAGCCGAGGACTTCCGCAGTATCAATACTGGAAATTGCCATTTCAACATTGAGCGTACCAAAGGCAAGTTCACCAGGTAATATTTTGACTTCTGCTAAGCTGACTGCTTCAACAATTAAGCTGGCGATATATCCACCTGAACCATTAGCGGTTAAAGCGACAAATTGCCCATCAATTTCTACCCCTTCAAGGTCGACAAGGGCACTGGTGTCACTTGAGGAGATTAGAAAATCAACAACAAAGAATTCACTCCCATCGAGATTAAGTAGTTCTGCGGCAATTTCTACTTTGATGTCATCGCCCTCATTACCCGTATAATCGTCTGGAGCAGAAATGATTTGTACGCCATCTGCGATAGGGCTGACGCCAACAATAAAGTCCATTGAGGTAGTCACAAAATCATCTGTGCCTAACTCTTGGGTGATGATGGATAAAGACAGTGGCATATCACCGTTAAAGTTGTGTGGAGGCTTAACGACTATGCTATCTAGTTGATCGGGTGTGACTGTCCAATAGGTTGTCGGAGTACCATTGAGTTGACCGCCATCTGCGTCATTGTTTGGCAGAATGTGTAAATCACCACCTGCATCTTGGTAATAGACAGTCGCCCCTTCTGGCACGCCATTAAGAGTGATGTATTGCACCTCCGAACCATCTCGGTCAATCAAGCCGATAACTGAGCTATTAATGCCACTAAGCAAAATATCGGTATCTTCTAAACCGTTGATAGTGATTAGGCCTGCTGGGATCTCTGCAGCGTCGGTTACAGGGTTTACATGAATCGTAATTGTGTTACTGAAATTTGTAGTATCGATGACATCTGCTGAATCAATATCAGCGGTGTCACTGACTGCACCAGATATCTGTAACCTAAAGTCCCCACTTAAATGCTCGGGAGGCGAAAATTGTAATAAGGCCAGTGCTGAATTTAATGCAGCATTGCTAGAACCTGTGAATTCCCATGTATCTGTGGTGCCAGACTTTAATTGGAATAATCCTGAGTTATCAATTAGCTGACCACCGTCGAGCAGTTGTATGGTGAATGATTGGGCGGGATCATCAAGCACCACTTTTTCAACACCACCATTATCAGCAGTTGGATCTAGATCCTCATAAGTAAGGAACAAGCCAAGTGGTGTCGGATCGTCCTCATCCATAGTATCAACTAATACATCTAGCGACAGGCCATCAACGATAGGGGAGATATTAATATCCAGACTCTGGCTATCATCAACTAGGGTGTCACCACTGAGTGAGTCCGTTGCAATAATGCGAATAGGGATGACCATGTCTCCGGCAAAGTCGTCGGCAACATTGTGCAGTGTGAGGTTACTTAATGATGCTGTAGTAAAGACATATTCAATCACGTTTTCACCGCTGGTATCATAAAGTGCAATGACATCACTGCCACTGAAATAGCCCCCTTGTGGGAGATCGCTAGCAAGTACTCTAAAGCTAATCACATCATTATTATCGCTCGTGATGGATAGGTTTAAGTGGCCAGCAAAACTGATGGCGTTATCTTCGGTGGCATCTACGGTCGTCGATTGCAGTGCCGTCACAGTTGAAGCTGTTGAGGTTGAAGTGGGTTGATCAAAGGTGACAAAGATATTGGCTGAAATAACTTCTGGGTCATCTCTATCTAGCACTCTGGCTTCTACATGGATAGCTTGAAAGAGTGTGATGTGGTCACTTGATATGGTCATTCCTTCTAAAATCGCCAGTGATTGTTCTTGAACTGAGTCACTGGTCATATTATTGCTAGGAATTATCCATCTGCCATCACCGTCGTTAATTGCGCCATTTGGATGGGTGATATACCAGCCGTCAGCACTTGGCATAGTAATAACGATATAGTCGAGTACTTCAGAGCCATCAATGTCACCATCAAAAAACACAATATCATCGCCAATGGTAATAGGTTGGCCATCTGGACTATAAAGGACGGTGTTGTTCACCTGTAATCGTGTGATGCCTTCTACAACGGCATCGACTTCAATAGAAAGCTGACTCGCGATATCTTGAACCGAAGTTTCTCCTGTATCAGAGGTGTCGGTAATTTGATAAATAACGTCTAATGAGAAAGTGCCGTCTGCATCTTGTGGTGGCAGTACGGCTAAACGTCCCGAGTTGAGCAACTCTATTAATGTTGGGCTAAATTCATCGGTAAGTTCAGATAGTAATAGGCCTGAACTGCCCACGGTTATTTCAGCGCCATCGAATAAGTAAATGATCCCCTCACTAGAAGGAAAGATCGTCATATCTGTGATGCTTTCACTACCGTCAATATCGGCTAACAAAGCCGGTATTAAACTCAGTACAATAGGTTGATCTTCTTTGCCATTGCTGGTGGTAGTTAATGTTGCGGATGTTTCATCAATTACTGGGGCAATATCAATATTGAGATTGAGTTCGTATTGCGCACTATCGCCATCTAATTCGGTGCTTTCGACAAATAGTTGTAAGTTAATTTGACCACTAAAATCTTCAGCGGGTCTGATTGACAGTGCAGATAACTCTGCTGCTGTAACGCTATAAATAGGTGCTGAACCGTCAAAACCGACTACGGGTAAATTAACAATCTGGCCATTGCTGTCGACAAAGTTTGCACCGTCAGGCAAGCCCACAATGCGTAAGCTTAAACTTTCTGAGCCATCAACATCTGAGCTAATTACCGTAAATGATAGCGGAATATCAGTATCCTCATTGAACGCCGCCACTGAATTGATATTACCATCATTGGTAATTTCCCAGACTGTGGGATCTGAGGTGATGGTCGGCGCATCATTGGCGACACCGGTGAGAGCTATCGTTATGGTTTGTGGGGCACTGTAATTGGGGTTGGGATTGATAATACTGTCTACTGGATCGATACCATCCTGGGTAGTTTCTGTCGCAAAGCTGCGAACCGAAATAGTAAAGTCACCAAGATTTGCAGAGCTTGCGTCTGCTAAAGGCACTAGCATGGCTTCTGGACTGGCAAAAAGATCGTCTACCGAGACAGTCCACACATTGTTGCCTAAATGGATAGCGCTTGGGGCATCAATCTGCCAACCATCTGGTAAGGTTAATTCAAAATGGAGGCTTTCAGAGCTGGATGTATCGGTTAATTCGCCAAATAAAATTGTGTTTAAAGCGATAGGCTGATCTTCTTGACCATTGATATCACGAGTCACTAATGTGGGTGCATCAGCAATTGGGGTGACATTGATGGTGATTGTTTCATTGGGGCTTTGCGCAGTATCGCCATTATCAGGCTCAGTCGAGATGGCTCTGACATCAAAGCTATATTGGCCCGCTAAATTTTCACCGACTGTAGCTTGTAATAATGCTAATTCATCTGCACTGATTTCTTGGCCATTGGCGATAGAGAATTGCACGCCTTCACTGTTTGTACTGGTGAGCTGAATACCTAGTGCAATATTGAAAATGACATAGGTCATGACCTCAGAGCCCTGAGCATCAATACCAACCACATCCTTAGTACTGGCTGACAGGCTTATATTGAAAGCACCATCATCTTCATTGACATCATAGGTAAACTGGCTGGTGTTTTCCCATTCAGGTGTATCGGCAACAGAGGCGATAGTCAACGGAACTTCAGTCGAGATTGACGGCTTGTTATTAATATTGACTGTGATTTCAGCGTTGATGGTTAAAGTTGCATCCGAGGCGTCTTCAGGAGGATGGAACACTAAGTCACCGCTAGGGATCGCTATACCAAGGTTACTGATCAACAGATCTCCACCACTCAAGATATAGTTCCCATCGGCATCTAGGCTGACAGGTTGGCCATCTAATGTGAGTGTGCCACCTGCTAAAGATGCTTTGTTAATGACAATGCTTTGAATGATTTCCCCTTCATCAATATCGCCAGGCAAGGCGACGATAGATAAAGCCCCAGGTGTATCTTCGGTATAATTGGGGTTGAGCACCTTGATAGAGCCTGCTTTATCGTTAGCCGTGATGGTGAGGTTATCAATGACGGTATCACCATCAGTATCGGTGACATATACCTGAACCACTTCACTATAAAACAGTTCATCATATTCAAAAATCATACTGGTTACTGTGGCTTTACCGTTGGCAGTAATCACTAACGTTCCGTACTTAACTCCGGTATCGGTAAAGAGTTCAACTGAATCGCCTGCTGAATATTCTGTGCCTTTGTATATAAATTTACTGACTTGTGCTCCATCAGCGCCTTGTTGTTTTTGATTAAACAAATTAACACTGTGGTCAGCATTGTTTTCTTCGGTAAAGGTGAGTGATGAGTCATGCTGAATGGGGACATCATCTTGAACATTGATATGTATCGTTTGACTGTTTGAGGTATCGCCATCGGCATCGGTTGCGATAACGTCAAAACTGATGGTTAAGGTATTTTCACCATTGCCATCAGGATGGTCTATGGCCTCAAATTGCTCAAATTCAACTTTACCATTGGCGTTAAATCGCACTCTAAATACTTCACTACTGTCTCCGGCTCTAATGGCGGTATACCAGCCGTTACCATCAGCAAAATTACTGAGTAATATTGACTGCCCACTACTGGTATAAGCCCCAAAAGTAAAGCTGGGATCAATTTCAATACTACTGATATCATCACTGCCATTATCGATATTTAACACCGCACTGCTAAGGACGCTGTTGTTGTCGACTAGCTCACCTTCGTCGATTGTTAAGATGAGCGAAGAAGGCAGACTTGGAGATTCTCCATCGTAAATATCGATAGAAATAATGGCGTTTATATCTGTGTTGTCGCTGTCGGTTGCGACAACATCGACGTTGATTTTGCTTTCAACCCCCGAGCCTGCGATGTTGTCAATTGGGCCTAACATACGCATTTCAAAATCAATTTGAGCTGTGGACTCGGCATCGATATGGATGTCTGTTGGCAGGCTCATTCTGAACACTACAGTTCCGTCAGCTGTTTGTCCTTCTGCTGTTGCCCCGTCATTAGATATCACCCAATACACGAGTGACCCATTTTGAGTCACATCATTATTGTCTGCATCTACAACCACGTCGCCATCGGTAATGGCAAATTTGATATCGACGATGGGGTCGCCTTTAGCACTGATATTAATAAAGCCACTAGCACGGTTATCAACGCCTGGAGTAACGCTAGGCAGCTCACTTATTTGCACTGTGATACCAGTAATTTCACCTGCTTCATCATCTTTTACTGTCAACGTCATCGTGGCTTGTGTTGTATCGCCATCATTATCAGTTATGAATAAGCCAAAGTTGATGTCGTCAGTATCAATTTGATCAAAAGGTTGATGGAGCGTTGTTGTATAGCCATGAGATAAAGTGTCAGATTCATTATTCCAGCCATTGTCGATCGCAATGGTAAATATTGGTTGAGCAGGATCGCCAGTATGTGCGATCAGCGTTAATCCGTCAGCGGATAAGTCAAATTGAATCGCTTCACCGCCAACGGTGAGCTCAGGAAGCTGGTCAATATCAAACCCTAATGTGTCGATAGCATCGGCACCGACTTGAATATCAAACTGACCTGTTTGGGCAATAGGTGTTCCTATGAGATTTGTTTCATCAAAAATCAAGGTTTCAATATTATTGATAGCTGCATCATTGCCATCTTGTATGTTCCATTTAAGGTTACCTAAATCGATATGACTGCCATCAATATCATTGGCATCGATTAATGTGGCTAATTCCAGTGATTCAGCACTGTAATGATCTAATGGCCTAGTTAATGTCATTACCGCTGTCACATCGACATCATCGCCATTACTGACAGCAGAAAGAGATAAGGTAAATACAGTGACTCCATTTGCAGATGCAGTGATGGTTTTAGCATCTGGACTGAGGATATAACTGAGACTGTCGCCATTAGATGTTAGTCCTAATGCGGTTAATGGGATTAACGATAAACTACTAAACACCACAGAACTGGCGACGATGGAGTCTGAACCTGCGGAAATGGTAAAAGAGCGTGAGTCTGTATTAGGGGAGTTGATAATCGCTTCTGCAGTCGAAAAGCTGGCATCACTCATGTTACCAATTGCACCGTCAGCGATGATAATGGTACTGGTTGCAGATGCAATACTGCCGTCAAAGTCTGTAACTGTGTAGTCAAAACTTATGGATTGTTCTACGGTGTTATCTAGATTGTCACTTGCCTCAAATCGCCAAAAGCCATTGTATAAAACCGTTAATTCACCTTTACCCGTATCAATAACAGCTGGAGAGCCTTCTAATACGGGGTAATCGATACCATTGAATGTGACGGTTTCGACGACCAGTGGGCCTTCGATAGTGTAATCGTTACCGGTTATCGAGCCCGTCATAGCGGTATCTTCAATGGCTGTGAAGTGATCGTCAATGGCTAATTCAGGAGTATCTTTTACATGCAGTATGGCGTAAGTGATGATTTGCTCAGTTGTGCCATCTGTATCCGTTTGAAGCCCCTCAACTCGAATTAATGTGGATAAATTACCTGTAGCAGGGTTATCTAGCGTTTGATAAAGGGTAACGTTGAGTTCGGTTCCGATAAGCGTCGCTTCAAGGACGAGTTCGTTATCTCCATCCCTAAAAACTTGGAAAAACAGGCCGTTTGGCGCGATCACAATCGACAAGTCTTGGCCATTAGATTGGTTTTGTAGAAGGAAGGATTGGTCTGTTGATAACGTCAGCTCGGCATTAGGAATATCAAAACTAAACTGGGTACTTGTTTGATTGTTAATGTTTAACACTAACTCATATAAATAACCATCATCAGGAATATCTAAATACGGCATTTCATCTGTAGCAGTATTCCCAGCAAGGTCGGTCACACTGACACTCATCTGCCAACTTATACGTTGATCTAATCCATCTACATCTAAGGTTTCATCAAACTCCCAAGTGCCATCGGCCTTAACATCAGTAGTGAATGTTTTGGTGGTGACTCCATCAGTTAGCGTTAGAGTGACTGTTTGGCCTTCTTCTGCACCTGTTGTGGTGCCAGATAAAGATGATTCTCGACCATAGGTAAATAACCCGACGTCAAACCCATCTGCGCCAGTATCGATATCAATGGTTACTTGAGTATCAATAACAAGTTGATCCGTTGCGCTGGCGGTATTTCCCGCGACATCGGTTGCCGTTGCTGATGCTGTTAAAATACCGTCAACAAAACCTAATGCGGCTAGATCTTGCGCTGAAATGGTCCACGTACCGTCACTATTGACCGTGGTGATGATGCTGGTGGAAGTATTATTCGCATCCGTCAGCGTGACAGTCACATCTTGTCCTGTTTCAATGTTAGTGACGGTTCCGCTAACAACGACGGCCAAAAGCTCAGTTTGGTTAATGATATCGTCGTTATCTATGATGTTAATTGTGATGACTGCCGTGGTATCAACGGGTAACTGAGTTGTCGCAGTGGTAGGGTTGCCAGCATCATCGTTAACACTTGCTGTGACTTCTAAAGAGCCATCATCAAAACCTGATAAGTCTTGAGTTGCAAGTTGCCAAACTCCAGCAATGACTTGTGTGGTTAACGTTAGACTATGGCCTTGATTATCGGTAATGATAACGGTGACGGTTTGGTTGTCTTCAACATCGGTTACCGTGCCCTGAATAACCACTTGTGTCATTTCAGTGGCGTTAATGACACCATCATTATCAAGGATTTCAACCGTGATATCGGCAAGAATATCGACAGGTAACTGAGCAGTGGCAGTAGCAGGGTTACCTGCAATATCGTTTACGGTTGCTGTGACCTCTAAAGAGCCATCATCAAAACCTGATAGGTCTTGGGCTGGTAATTGCCAGATCCCACCATTGACTTGAGCTGTTAACGTGAGGCTATGACCTTGGTTATCAGTGAGATTTATCGTTACGGTTTGACCATCTTCAATATGGGTAACCGTCCCTTGAATCACCACTTGAGCCATTTCGGCAGCATTAATCACGCCATCGCTATCAATGATTTCAACAGTGATTTCGGCAAGGGTATCTTTGGCTACGGTATTGTTGCCAATACTTGGATTGCCTTCAACGTCAATGGATAAGGCTCTTAGGCTGAGTTCACCTTCTGCTAGTGAAGATAAATCTAGATTATCTAACTGCCATTGGCCATCAACAACTGTCGTATTGAAAATAAGGCGTAAGCCATTAACATCGGTGACCCATACGAGTACGTTCTGACCATCTTCAATATTAAGTGCTTCACCTCGTAAAGTCGTTGTGGAGACTTCAGTCGCATTGAGCGTATTGTCATCGTCGACAGCTTCTATGGTGACAGCAGCAAGGGAGTCTTTGGTGACAATCGTAGAGGTTGAGGCTGGGTTACCTGCGATATCAACGGTGCTAACGGCAAACTGGATATCGCCATCAACGAGTGAAGAGATATCGGCATTATCAATTTGCCAATTTCCCGCTGTGATAGTGGTGGTAAAAGTTAACGATGTACCCAAAGAGTCAGTGACGATAATCGTCACGCTTTGGCCGTCTTCGACATCATTAACTTGCCCTGAAAAATCTAACCGTAGCATTTCAAAACGATTAATAATGTCATCACGGCCAGTGTCGACGTCGATATTAATGTCAGCAAGAATATCGACAGGTAACTGCGTTGCTGCCGTTGCAGGGTTACCTGCAAGATCGCTTACCTGCGCAGTTACGAACAGTGACCCATCATCAAAACTTGATAAATCTTGCGCAGCGAGTTGCCATTCTCCGTTTGAGACTATCGCGGTTAACGTTAGTGTATTACCTTGATTATCAAAGAGCAGTACGGTGACCGTTTGGCCATCTTCAACATTCGTCACAGTCCCTTGAATCACCACTTGAGTCATTTCAGCGGCATTAATCACGCCATCATTATCAATAATTTCAACACTAATACTTGCTAGGGTATCAATCGGGAGTGGTAATGATGAGCTTGCGGCATTTCCTGCAATATCTGTGACGGTGGCGGTTGCCACTAACGAGTTTTGATCAAAGGGTGACAGATCTTGTGAAGGTAGGGCCCAAAGTCCGTTAATCACAGAGGTTGTTATCGTTCGTGTGTTACCTAAATCATCGGTTAAATTGATGATAACAGTTTGACCATCTTCTACATTCGCTACGCTACCATGAAAATATACGTTAGTGATTTCTATTGAATTGATAACACCATCATTATCCAGAAAGTCGATACTAATCTCTGCGGTGGTATCGACTGGCATCGATGTCGCCGCCGTTGCAAGGTTGCCTGCGATATCACTGACTTCAGCGATAACGATTAGAGTGCCATCATCAAAATGACTTAAATCTTGGGCAGGCAATGACCATTGGCCATTAATGACAGTGGTCGTGAGTGTTAATGCATTGCCGTGAGCATCACTTACTCTTACTGTGACGGTTTGGCCATCTTCAACTTTAGATACGCTACCTTGTATGCCGACTTGTGTTTGTTCTGCTGCATTGATAACGCCATCATTATCGATAATGTCAACAGTGATCCCTGCTTGGGTATCTTTGATAATGGTATTACTACCAAATGCAGGGTTACCTTCTGCATCAATTGCCACGGCATAAAGGTGCAATACCCCGTCTGCTAAATCTGAAGCATCTAAGCCTGATAAACTCCAGATACCATGAGTGACTTCTGATGACAGGGTGAATACTTGCCCTAAACTATCAGTGATGGTGATGAAGATCTTTTGCCCATCTTCAATATTATTGGCAATACCAAAAATAGTATTGAGGTCATCAATTTCTTGCTGGTTTAATAGATTGTCTGAGTCAATGACATTAATGGTGACATTGGCGATGGTATCTTTAATCACTGTAGTTGAAGCACTGGCTGGATTGCCTGCTAAGTCTGTTGTATCGACATCAAATCGTAATTCTCCATCAACTAAAGCTTCAATATCAGCGTTATCTATTTGCCAAGCGCCATTAATAACTTGGGTGGTAAAGGTTAATACCTGGCCATTGATATCGGTAATTGTGATGGTGACTGTCTGGCCATCTTCGACATCAACCACACGGCCTGAGAAATCGAGCTTTTTCATCTCGAACCGATTAACAAATTCGTCATTGCCTGTATCAACGCTAATGTCAATATTCGCAAGGATATCAATAGAATCTGCTGTAGTGGCGGCAATGGGGTTACCCGCTATATCAATAACTTCAGCGGTTGCTGTGAGTGAACCTTGATCGAAGTCGGAAAGGTCTTGAGCATCAAGCTGCCAAGCACCACTCATTACCGTGGTTGACATTGTGCGAGAGTGACCACTGGCATCCGTTAACGTCACAAGCACTGTCTGACCATCTTCGACGTTAGTGACGTTACCTTTGATGGTGACAGAGATAATTTCTGCAGCATTGATAACATTATCATTGTCTTCAATTTCAATGGTAATGCTGGCGAGGGTATCTTTAATGGTTTGATCCGTTGCTGGTGCAGCTTCCCCTTGATAGGTTGGTGCACTGATTTCTGCGGTAATCAGTCCTTCAGCTAGGGTTGATATATCAAGGCCATTCACTTGCCATGACTCATTCATCACCAATACTGACAATACAATTTGCTGACCCTGTATATCCGTTAGCGTGAGCTGGAGTACTTGCCCATTTCGAGCATCGAGTGCTTGGCCATTGATATCGACCCTAGGGACTTCAAACTGGTTTAAATAGCCGTCGTTTGCATCTTCAATATTGGCAGATAAAGTTAACGTTAAAAAAGTATCTTGGCTGCCAACAAGGGAATTGATTGAGTCAGCAGAATTGAATTGTTCATCGCCTTGAGTGTCGTAACCAGATTGGGCAATGAGCGCATTATATCGAGTTTGAATGATTTGGTAGAAGTAGTTAAGCCCGCTATTACTGACATTATTACTGTTCTCGCCAGAAGTATTTGAGCTGATAGAAACGGGTTCAGTCGAGCTATCTTGAGTTGGGCTATCTTGCAGCCCTTCGTCTTTGGCTGAATTAATCAGTAATGAATTAGGCAGCAAAACGATTTGTTGGTCGACAACAATATAAGGGGCGCTGTCTGCATTAATAAAAATACTTTCAGCATTGACGTCATGAACGGTTAATTCATTGCTGACGTTATCTAGCGTAACCGCATGCCATTGACCATCGTTCGCTACAGCGAAAATGCTTGAGCCAATTTTAACGTAGTACAACACATCTACACCATCAACAATCATTTGCATTCCTTAATTTCAATCCATTGTTGTCAGTAATCAAATACGTTTACCGCTTATGACGAGGATCACCAACAAATTAAGCGCAATTTAAAGCATAAACCTTGTTTGTTAAATTTAAAAGCGATGATGAAATATTCACCTGTTTTGATTCATAAAGATACAAAAAAAGAGGCCAATTGGCCTCTTTTTTAAAACAATCAATAATTTTTATTTGTCTTCTTTAAGCCACTGAGCGGCAGATTTGGCAAAGTAGGTTAAAATTCCATCAGCGCCAGCACGCTTAAAGCAAAGTAATGATTCCATTACGATGGCTTTTTCGGCTAACCAACCATTTTGAATCGCAGCCATGTGCATCGCATATTCGCCGCTGACCTGATAGGCAAATGTTGGTACTGCAAGTTCTGTTTTAACGCGGCGAACAATATCCAAATACGGCATACCAGGTTTAACCATCACCATGTCAGCACCTTCTTGAATATCTAATGCGACTTCGTGAAGTGCTTCATCACTATTGGCTGGATCCATTTGATAGCTGTGCTTGTTGCCACCTTTAAGGTTGCCTGCTGAGCCTACTGCATCACGGAATGGGCCATAATAGCTAGAAGAGTACTTGGCTGAGTAAGCCATAATTTGGGTATTCACATGACCCGCAGCTTCCAGTGCTTCACGGATAGCGCCAATACGGCCATCCATCATGTCAGAAGGCGCAACAATATCAGCACCTGCTTCAGCATGAGATAGGGCTTGTTTGACTAAGATTTCAGTGGTGATGTCGTTAAGAATATAACCGTCATCATCAATAATGCCATCTTGACCGTGAGTGGTGAATGGATCTAAAGCTACATCAGTCATCACGCCCAACTCAGGGAAAGCTTGCTTTAGTTCACGCACAGCTCGCTGAACCAGCCCATCAGGGTTATAAGCTTCTTCAGCCATTAATGATTTCTTTTCTGCCGGAGTCACAGGGAATAAGGCAATAAGCGGAATACCTAATTCAACGAGCTCAGCCGCTTCTTTAAGCAATAAATCGATTGAATAACGTTCAACACCTGGCATAGAGGCCACTTGTTCAGTGCGATTGTTACCTTCAAGAATAAACATTGGGTAGATAAGATCATTTACCGACAATTTGTTTTCTGACATTAAACGGCGGCTGAAATCATGTTTACGCATGCGGCGCATTCTGCGCTGTGGAAACGCACTAGTAATAATATTCACATTCGACTCCTGATATTAATTTGCTCTTATTCGGACGAAAATAGGCTTACTTGGTTTCGTCCATTGCGCTTAGCTTGGTAAAGCGCTTTATCGGCTTGTTCAAGTAGCAGAGTTGGGTGTTCATCAGTTTCAATTACCGAAGCACTGACTCCAATACTTACAAAAAGGGGAATAGGGTTATTCTCCCAATCAATGGATAACTTGGATATTGCTAAGCGAACTTGCTCTGCTAACTGCATGGCTCCTTCACTATCAGTATTCGGTAATATAATAGCAAACTCTTCACCACCAAAACGTGACACCAGATCGGTTGGACGTTTTAAAAAATCTGAAATTGTAGTCGCAATCACTTTTATTGAGTGATCGCCAGCAAGATGGCCATGTTGATCGTTAATGTCTTTAAACTTATCGATATCAATCATTAATATCGCCAATGGTGTCTGTTGACGACGACTGATACGACCCTCAGCGGCAAGACGCTTATCAAAAGCACTACGGTTTTTAACACCCGTTAAACTGTCAATGGTATTCTGCTGAGTGAGTTTTTGGTTAGCTTCATTTAACTCACGCAAGGTCACTTCAAGTTCTAAGGTTCGCTGTGCCACCATTTGTTCTAAGCGCTCGTTCGCTTGCGCTTCAGCTCGTAGTGCTTCATCTCGGTTTTGTTGTAACCTTACCGCTTGTTCAAGCGCTTTTTTCTGCATTTGTAATTTTGCTTTGCGCTCATCGTTATAGCGCATAGCCAATACTGCTGACATGATAATGACCTCAAAGGTCAGCCCAACCATAATTGGAGTTTGCGGCAAAATTTGCCAGCTAATATGACCTAAATAGATTAATGCTGATATTAAAGAACCAGCAAATAAACCAATACGGCCTATGGCATGGAAGCGTGCGTTTTTAGTGCCTTTTAGAACTTGTATTATTGAAAACACAATTAAGGTAAAACTAATTAAAATGATTGATACACCCAGGAGGTATATGGTCACTTCAAAATTTAAAAATGAGATCACTAAGCTTAGGAATACACAATAAACTGCCAAGTAGCGCCCCATTAGCAACATGCGTTTATTATGATATTTAAGTTGCATAACCTTTTCAGTAAACATCAATGCAAAAGCCAGTGCGATAGGGATCATCATCGGAATGATTAATTGCTGCAGTCCAGGCAATGAGGGCCAAATATACTGAAATGAAATACCATAAATACTCGTGACAATGATCGTTAAGCTCATGACATAACCACAGTAATAGCTGTAACTGAACGAGCCAGAAGCCAGTGCAATAAATAAACTGAATAAGCTAATTGCGATTAAAATACCAATTTGAAGCCCATGCACTAGGCTCTGGGTTTCTATCGCATGGCTAAAATCATTCTTGCTCCAAAGCACTAAGGGAATATTGAGTGTGCCGCGATTATTAATTTTAAAATAAAAGGTATGCAGCTCGCCGGGTTTCATGTCGAATGGATATAGAAATAAATTACTTTGCAGCGGACGTTGATCAAAAGGCAGGCTATCCCCCATCAGTTCAACATTCTTTAAATCATTATCCACTAGATGAAACAACTTCAATCTATCTAACAGTGGGTTATCTAAGGCGATAATGCGTGACAATTGATCGTTAGGGTTATAAATACTGAAGCTAACCCAAGTATTTTTCGCTCCAATTGAGCGCATGTCTGCTTCGGTAAATTTATGCCAATTTTGCTTGTTGTTATTGTGTAAGGTGAGGGTAGCAAGCTCGGTTATATTATTGGAGTTATGGATGTAGAGCCAATCAGTGAGATCAATTTTGGTGATGGAAGATTCTGTTAATCTGAGAGGGGTATTTTTATGATCGTTTGTGTCAACAACATCTTGATTATTAATCGCTGATACTTGAGTTTGGCTTTGTACATAATCATGATCGATTGCCATGCTCGCTGCGCAAAAAAGTAAGCTGAAAAGCGAGAACAATAATATGGCACTGTAGTGAGTTAGCGGTGCTCTAGGCATTAGTTGTTGCCTAGATTAAAAAAGTTAACGCTATTGCGGTAACAATGATCCGAAAATTGTTCATAGGTTTGCCCACGAAGCTGAGCAATATAGTCGACAATATAAGGTAAATATTGCGGTAAGTTTTTACTCGATTTAGGTTTAGGTCGCATACTTCTTGGCAACAGATAGGGGCTATCGGTTTCAACCATAATCCGGTTATCTGGAATCAGAGGGACAATACTGGCAAGTTCAGCACCACGCCTTTCATCACACACCCATCCCGTAATGCCGATATGAAGATCGAGTTCAATACAAGCAAGTAGCTCATCTCTTGTTCCGGTAAAGCAGTGAAGTACAGCGGCAGGTAATTGTTGCCTATATTGAGATACTATTTCAACAAAGTCGTCATGGGCATCACGACAATGCATTAATACTGGCATTTGCAGTTTTACTGCTAATGCCAGTTGGGCATCGAATGCTTCTCGTTGCTTATCTCGAGGAGAAAAGTCACGATTATAGTCTAAACCACATTCACCAATCGCAACGACATGCTCAGAGTCCACTAGGGATTGAAGCTCAGCTGTACTGGACTCATTCCAAGTACTGGCTTGGTGTGGGTGTACACCTGCCGTAGACAACAACTGCATTGGGTATTGCTGGCAAAGGGTGATGGCATCATTACTTTCAGATAGGTCACTGCCAATAACAATCAGCGGAGATACATTTTTCTCCGCTGCATTGTGAATAATAGTGTCTATATCTGCTACTAACCGACTACTGAGTAGGTTAACCGCAATATCGATATGTTGAGACATAATTACTTGAGACGTTTAACTCGCATGGTTGAATTGCGGCCATCACTACCAAGTAAAAATGAACCTAGCGCGCCTTTTTTGATAAAGATGGTTTGGCCAGATTTGAGCTTATAGCGCTCAGTTCCTACTTGTTTCCAAGTTTGCTCATTGGCTAATGTCACAATTAATGAACCATAAGGATCTTTCTTTATGGATGACACTTCGGCATATAGACGAACATCTTCTTCGTCATCAGCGACTTGTTTCAAACCAAATTCCTGTTCATCTTTTTCAGCGACATTCTTCAAACCAAACTCTTGCTCAGCGGTGTTAGCACTCGCTTCAACTGGCGCTGCTGCCGCTGTTGGCGTAACAGGTGCTGTGTTTGTTTGTGTTGACGTCACTGCAACTGCTGCAGGCGCAGTGACTGCTTTAGCAGTCTGGGATGTTGAAAGTGTAGATGTTGCTGTAGAAACTGAGGCCGCTAATGCGTCGTAACACATTAGACGGTCCAGTTTATCGGTATGACTGGCACATGTTGCCAATTGCTCTTCCACTGAGGCATGAGCTTGAGAAGTGATAGCCAAAGCAAAAGTGGCAACCAAGGTTAAACGCATAACAGAATCCTTCTTTATTATTGTTTTACTAGTCCATGAGTATTAAATGCATTACTTAGCTGTCAGTGCTTTCACTCTTAGACTCTTCGTTATCTGTATCTTCTTTTGGCGTGTATAGCTTAGCTGCTATGAGTCCGCCTTCAAATAATATTAACATAGGAACAGCTAACATTGTTTGAGAAATAATATCCGGTGGAGTGAGCATCATACCCACGACGAATGCGCCTACGACAATGTATGGTCGTTTTTGCTTTAATTCTTCGGGAGTGGTTACGCCAGCCCAACACATTAATACTACAGCAACGGGAATTTCAAAGGCTAATCCAAAGGCAAAAAATAGCTTCAGAATAAAGCTTAAGTAGCTACTGATATCCGTTGCAACGGTAACGCCTTCTGGTGCCACACTGGTAAAAAAGCCAAACACAACTGGAAAGACAATGTAGTACGCAAATGCAATTCCAAGATAGAACAACAGTGTACTACTGAATAACAGTGGTGTAATAAGGCGCTTTTCGTGCTTGTATAAACCCGGTGCGACAAAAGACCACGCCTGATATAACACATAGGGAATTGCCACAAAAAATGACAACACTAAGGTTAATTTAAATGGGGCGAAAAATGGCGCAGCTACATCTGTTGCAATCATGCTGCTTGTTTCAGGCAGTGATTGCATTAATGGGATCGCCATATAATGATAAATATCATTTGCCCAATAAACTAAACAGATAAATACCAGCAAAACACTGCCGATAGCTCTGAGTAACTTATTACGCAATTCAAGCAAATGACTAATGAGAGGTAGCTGTTGTGACATTGATTACCCGCTAGCTTTTGGTATTTGAACTGGTCGAGTCTGCTGCTTGCTCACTAGTTGTAGTGGCGCTTTCAGCTGGTTTTGCTGTTGCAGCATCTTTATTAATGTCCTCTACTTGATAAGGACGATTAACCGATTGCGCAGCATCTTTTAGCTGATCAATAGACTCTTGTAATTCAGGAGATAAGTTAGACAAACCTTTGCTTTCTGCTTTTTTCAAGTCAGCATGTAGCTCTTCGATTTTAAGCTCTTGCTCTAATTCGTCTTTAACAGAGTTTGCCATTCGCTTTAATGAGCGAATCCACCCAGATATTGAACGTACTGCAGTCGGGAGTCTTTCGGGGCCCAATACCACTAGCCCCAAAATACCAATCAGCAGTAGCTCCATAAAGCCAATACCGTCAAACATAATGAATTACGCCTGTTCTTTGTCCTTTGACTCGGACTTTTGTTCAGTTGCCTGTTGAGAAGTTTTCGCTGTGCTTTCTTTATCTTCTAAAGACTTTTTCTCTTCGTCTTCAGGATTCATAGCATTTTTGAAGCCTTTAACAGCGCCACCTAAATCACCACCTAAAGAACGTAACTTTTTAGTTCCGAATAACAAAACAACAATTAACGCAATGATAAGAAGCTGCCAAATACTGATGCCGCCCATGAACATTTCCTCTATAAGAATAAAAACGTGATTTTGAATAAAGTCAAAATTATAACCTTTATTACATCGAGTATTATGAACCTCTAATGAATAAGTGCTAGTTAAAATTTACGATTCTTTGGTCTGGATCTCCATCCTGTGAGCCAAAGCACTATACCTGATGTGATACAAATATAAGAAGGCCATAGTGTAGCGTCTTGATTTAATAATAGTGTGCCACAGATCAACAATACAGCAGATGTTATTAATAAGTAATTGCTTTTATGGGCCTTGTGCTGAAATTTTAAATATTTATCAAGCATTTGCTGCTGAGTTCCCAGCAGTTTTCGGCCCACTTTTAGGTTGTCATAAATCAGTTCTGGGAATTCAGGTAACTTTTCTGCCCAGTAAGGACTTTTCATTTTCACTTTGTCAAAAATCGCTTTAGGCCCGACTTGTTCAGACATCCATTGCTCTAAAAATGGTTTTGCTGTCGACCACAAGTCAAGTTGAGGATAAAGCTGACGGCCTAACCCCTCAATGTAAAGTAATGTTTTTTCGAGTAAAACCAGTTGTGGTTGCACCACAATGTCGAATTGACGGGCTGTGCGGAACAGCTCTAGTAACACGTGACCGAATGATATTTCATCTAATGGTTTATTGAACATCGGCTCACACACCACTTTAACGGCTTGCTCAAATGCCAGTACGTCAGTGTTTTCAGATACCCAGCCTGATTCAATATAAAGCTGTGCAATTCGTTGGTAGTCTCGGTTAAAGAAAGCAAGAAAGTTTTCAGCTAAGTATCGTTTATCGACATCGCTTAATGTGCCCATGATGCCGCAATCCATACCGATATAAAATGGATTGTCTGGGTGCTCACGGCTAATAAAGATATTGCCAGGGTGCATGTCAGCATGGAAAAAGTTATCGCGGAATACTTGGGTAAAAAATAGCTCTACACCGCGCTCTGCTAGTAATTTAAGGTTTGTGCCTTGGGCTTTCAGTGCTTCAACGTCTGATACAGGGATACCATAAACGCGCTCCATGACCATCAAACGAGGGTAGCAATAGTCTTCATAGACATAGGGTACATATAAGGCGTCAGAATCTAAGAAGTTATTGCGCAGTTTAACCGCATTAAGGGCTTCTAGATTCAGGTTTAACTCACCTAGTATTGTGGTGCGGTAATCATCAATTACTTCAGCAGGGCGTAGGCGATTGCCTTCTCCTAACAGCTTTTCAAGTAGATCTGCAGCCTGACACATTAATTGTAAATCGGCTTGCACCTGTGCTTCGACATTGGGACGAAGGACTTTCAGTACCACTTCGGCGCCATTTTCTTTTAAATTTGCAGTATGTACTTGTGAAATTGAGGCTGATGCGAGCGGGGTTTCATCAAAGTTATCGAATAAGCTTTCGATTGGTGCTTTTAATTCAGCTTCAATAGCCTGTCTAGCGAGTGCTGAATCAAAAGGAGGGACTCTGTCTTGCAACATTGATAACTCATTTGCCCACTCGTCATTCAACAAGTCACGACGTGTGGACAACATTTGGCCCAACTTAATGTAGACAGGTCCTAGTTCTTGCATCGCCAGTTTTAAGCGTTCTGCTGCGGGTTTATCTTTGTGTTGATTGCGAAGCCAGAAGAAGCAATTGCGAAGCAAACTGAAGTACCAGGGGGTTTTCTTATTAGCAATAATCTCATCTAGGCCGTAATGCAATACAGTTTTGATGACTTGATAACCACGTCTGATACTGGCAATTGTCATGGGGTAATCTTTTCTCTTAGTGATGCAATTCTGTCCGCAATTGCATTGGTGTTATCTGCTAATTCTTCCAGATTATCACGAAAATGAATGAATTCTATTTGATGGGGGGCAAGACGGTATTCTTCGGTGGTTAATTGACCGACATGGGAACGCGATTTGTAGAATATGTCTTTAGCAGTGCTTGCAAGTTGTTGAGCCCCTGAAATCAACAAATGAGTGGGTGCATCACCGATATATTTTGATAATGGCTCCGCAAAATCTAACTCAATATGACGCAAGTAATGACTAAAACTTTGTAATAAGTTTATATCACCATCCAGTGTCAATTTGTCTTCTTTAATGAGCTCAGTCAGGCTGTCACCGTCAGTGACTTTATATAAGGTCGTGACATCGGCTGAAATACTGACATCCACTTCGCCTTCGTAGGCGTTGAGCACTTGAATCTGTTTGGCAAAAACAAAGTAAAGTGGCCATTCAACTTGGGTTAGTTGAATACGAAACACTTTACCGTGTAATTGTTTAAGCCGTGCATATTCACCCTTGTCTTGCGCTTGTAACTGCGCAATGGCCGTTTCTAATCCTGCACAAGCAAAGAGTGAAAAATGATTCGGTTGCATTAGAACTTGTAACCACGATGAAGTGCAACGACACCATCAGTCATATTGGTGTAATCGACTTGTTCAAAACCAGCATCAACCATCATTTGTTTTAATGTGTCTTGATCTGGATGCATACGAATTGATTCAGCAAGGTATTCGTAGCTGTCAGCATCTTGTGTAATTAATGCACCCATCTTAGGTAATACTTTAAAGCTATACATATCATACACTTTACGCATGACTTCATGCTGAGGCTTAGAGAACTCAAGCACTAATAACTTTCCACCCGGTTTTAATACGCGGCGCATTGAGCGTAAAGCGGCATCTTTGTCGGTGACGTTACGTAGGCCAAATGCAATGGTAATGATGTCGAAGTAGTTATCAGGAAATGGCAAAGCTTCGGCATTAGCTTGAACGTAATCAACATTACCTACAATGCCTTTGTCACGCAGTTTAGTGCGGCCAACTTTCAACATAGAGTCGTTGATATCAGCTAAGATCACTTGGCCACGATCACCAACGAGGTGTGAAAATTTTGCGGTTAAGTCACCGGTTCCACCTGCTAAGTCCAACACTTTCATACCTGGACGTGCACCCGCTGTCGCAATGGTGTGACGTTTCCAGAAACGATGAACACCAAAAGACATCACGTCATTCATAATGTCGTATTTAGCCGCAACCGAGTGAAATACGTCAGCAACTAAGTCAGCTTTCTTTTCTGATTCAACGGTTTTATAACCAAAATGCGTGTTCTTTGGGTCGCCCTCAGACATTTGTGTATTCCTATAATGTGCGATAATTAACTGCGAGTGTATGCCATTGCTTGCTTTGCAGAAACTTTAATCAGCGAGAGTGTGATCAAGTTTACTAGAAACAGCGTGGAAAGTGGCAAACCAAAATCGTTTTGCAGCTTTGCAAAAAATTGCTCTGCATTAGACCACAAAACGACTCGATATTGAATAGTCTCAAATGGCGCAAATACAGCATAACTGTCAATATCATACGCCTTAATTAAACACTGGGTTCAACTTTACGCAGTGCTTGATACTTTGTAGGCGTTATCATTTTGCCTGTATGACCGCCTAGTCTTAAATTGAATGTCGGTAACATCCTGATTTAAAGTTGTTTTTGTGTTTTTTAATAGTGTTGCGGTTGCTTGGCTTGAATATAAGCATAAATCAATTCACTCACACTTTGCCCCACATCTCTATTGCCAGCAGACTCGCCCGCTTCATGACATTGCGGTGCAGCTTCAGCAATATGTAAGTATGCAGTTTGAGTATGTTTAGCCATATAACTGACGTAGTGGCAGGCATCAAGTAGTGGTATTCCTGCAAAAGTAGAGGCACTACTCGGCATTTTAGCGATAGCATCGACATCAAGCTCTAACGCCACTGGTAATTGGGTTTGATTAATATTCTTACTTATCTGGGTTAATGCCGCAGTTAAGCTGATTTCTCGTCTGACCCAAATTTGCTGGAAAGTATGCCACTGACCACCAAATAAACTGAGTTGTTCTAGTGTCGCTTCGCTATTTTTAAGTTCATGTAATCCAAGTACATGGTAGTAACTTAATGCACCATTGGCAGCTGCGTAGCTAAATCCATTGCCACTGTGTCGACCTTCTCGTGGTCGAAAATCGCTATGTGGATCGAGGTTGACCGCCGCAGCAGCTTGATTAAATTGACCTTTTACAGCCATTAAAAGGCCATAAGCATTGTTATGACCGCCGCCGATCACTATAGGCGTTAATTGTGCTGCAAATATTTGACTGACGAGGTTGATAACCTGCTCATCTAATTCTGCTGTTGCTTTTGATAAGTCGGCTTGAGTGGCATTGTCATCGAGATGGCGAGGTAGGAGGTTGCCTAAAATAAGGCATTCTTTTCCATGAAGGTATCGGTTTGATTGCAAGTTCAACCATTGCGACATCGTTGCTTCAAAAGCCGTATTTGCTCCACCTCGACCAAGGTTGGCTCTAGGGCCTGCATCTTCGCTGATCCCAAGAATAACGAACTGTCCGCCTTGGGATTTAAACTGGTGTAAAGCTTCTTGTTGCGCCGCACTGTTAGTTAAGGATGGTGCAAGCACGTGCACTGTTTGTCCTAATTTTGTCTCTCCATCACGGGGGGAGACAAACTGCTTAATTGCTTCGTGCGTCATTATCTGTAGCATAAAAACCTACTCTATCTCGTGTTAAGTATTATTGTTATCGAGGTTGGGTTCGTTATTGTTGCGCTACAAGGTTTTTTAGCGCATTTATTATGATGTCTTGGGTCACTATTGTTCATGACAGTGATGAATGAGTAAAGCAGATTTAGCTTAAACAATGTTCTATTACAGTAAATAAAAAAGCCAGCAAAGCTGGCTTTAATTTTGACTGCTCATGATATGACAGTAGTTATCAATTAACCTTCACAAGGTGAAAGTTTATTAGTCGATGTCTAAAGCTTCTGGCGATAAAATAATGCCAGTATTATCAGCATAAATATGATCGCAAGGTAAGAAGGTTACACCACCAAAATTAACTGGGATTTCAACTTCACCGACACCATTACCATCAGCGCCAATTGGGATTGAAGCGAGTGCTTGAATGCCAATGTCCATTTCTTCAAGTGTGTCGACATCTCGGACAGAACCATAAACAATGATGCCTTCCCACTTGTTGGCAACAGCTATCTCGGCAATAGAAGCATCGATTAGTGCACGACGCATCGAACCGCCGCCATCAACTAATAATACTTTTCCTTCACCATCTGCTTGCAGTGCATCTGCGATAAGGCCGTTATCTTCGAAGCATTTAATGGTGCTAATAGAACCACCAAAAGAGCTCGTACCGCCGTAATTACTGAACATAGGTTCTACGACATCAACAACATCTAAATACATATCACACAGTTCTGAGGTGTTGTATTCCATAGTGACACTCCTTGGGGGTAGCGATTTGTTACTTCTCGCTAGTAGTTAAGCAATCTTAAATGAATTATATGAGCTTTTTGTGAAATTAAAAGCGATATTCATCACCAGATGACGATAAACCAACAAGTTGATTTATAAACTGATGTTGAGAAATCCCATAACATCGCACCTGAGGCTAGGTTGTAGGAAACTAACTTACATTAGTGCTGGATTAGGATGTTTATATTGATCTTAGTCATCTTATTACGGTTTTTTATTACAACCTTGTATGAATTTTTGTTAATATCAGCGCTTAATTAAATGCAGTTTGTTTTATTTGCTTTAGGGGCACGGACCCCCCGTAACGCTTATGGATGGCAGAGGGCCTTAATGAGAGGTTCTTATGGAAGGGTTAAACGTTGTTGAAATCATAGGTTATGGCGCATCAGTTATGGTGGCTATTTCATTAATGATGAAAGATATTATCTGGCTACGTTGGTTAAACTTTGTGGGTTGTACATTATTCGTTATTTACGGTGTGCAAATTGAAGCATGGCCAGTAGCAGGTATGAATGCCTTCGTTGCGGGGATCAATATTTTCCACTTGATCAAAATCTATCGTACCAATAAGTCAGAAAGCTTATCTGAAGCGTCTGCGTAAAAATGGTCAAGCGAGGTGCCTTTATTGGGCACCTTAATCCATCACTGAAATTTACTATTTACCAACCACGCTTAATATATCCTCTCTCGTTTTTATCTTTATGTCAGATCCAACGCTTTATTGACATATAAAGGCTGATGCAAGCTTGCCTGTTTGTGGTCTGATATCACTTCCTCTTATGACGGTTATTGCGGACACTTGATATCAGTATCAGATTCGTCATTGTCATAAAACTTTCGACAGAATGTCATGTCAGCGTCATTGGTCATATTTACAGTCCTAATCATGGTTGAATAATAAATAACCCAAAGGACTAGCGAGATGGTGAATATAGCAAACTTAGATAAGTTGTTATTTTGTCATATATTAACCTTTTGTCGTGAGCATAAGCTTAATCAGTTTGCTAAGCAGGTCTCTGCAACGGGTGATGGCCATATTTATGTGTATTTGGCCGTTGGATTGTTGTTTCTACATCCTCAAGGAAGCCACTTTTTCAACCTTATGTTAGTCAGCTATATTATTGAGCTGCCTCTTTATTTATTACTCAAAAATTTTATTCGTCGCAATCGTCCCTGCGCCGCATTTGCAGGGTTTGAATCTGATTTTCAACCATCTGATAAGTTTAGCCTGCCTTCTGGGCATACGGCGGCGGCCTTCATTATGGCATCAGTCGTGATGCATGTTTTCCCATTACTGGCTGTGATGGCATTTACTTGGGCTATGGCAATTGGCTTATCGAGAATCGCACTTGGCGTGCATTACCCATTAGATATCTTAGCTGGAATAGCATTAGGGCTCGGAGCGGTGAGCATGGCAGAGCAATTTATTTAACCACAGGGTATTTAACTCTTTTTATTTTGTGGGATGTAGAAATTAGTGGCAGGTAATCAAGGGCGTTTATGAAAATCTTATACGGTGTTCAAGGTACAGGAAATGGCCATATTAGCCGTGCACGTGTGATGGCGAAGTCACTGAGTAAAACGGATATAGAGGTCGATTTTTTATTCAGTGGCCGAGAAGAACATCAATATTTTGATATGGATTGTTTTGGTGACTTTCAGCTGCGAAAAGGTATGTCATTTATGACAGAAGGTGGGCGAGTTAATCTGCCAAAAACCATTAGACGCAATCTTTCTACGTCCATCTTCTCAGAAGTGCAGCACATGGACTTATCTGATTATGATTTAGTGATTAATGATTTTGAGCCTGTGACGGCTTGGGCAGCAAAAAAACAGGGAGTCACATCAATAAGCATCAGCCATCAAGCTGCATTGCAGTATCCTGTGCCTAAACAAGGGATGAGTTGGCTTGACGAACGTTTACTGAATAACTTCGCTCCAACAGATATTAAACTAGGTTGCCACTGGCATCACTTTGGTTTTCCAATTATTCCGCCTTTTGTTGAAGTCGAGCCAAACTGCGGTGATCACCATCATCAGATTTTGGTGTATTTGCCTTTTGAAAGCCCAGATGAGATTGCTCGGTTCTTGGCGCCTTTTAATCAATATCAATTCTTTGTCTATCATGCTGCAGAGCCGAATATAGCATTGGCAGACCATATTAATTGGTTCGGTTTCAATCGCACGGGTTTTAAAGCCCATATGTCACAATGTGGCGGCGTGATAGGCAATGCAGGGTTTGAACTGGCCAGTGAAGCCATGACACTTGGCAAAAAGCTGTTGGTAAAACCGTTATTAGGTCAATTTGAGCAGTCATCTAATGTGGCCGCATTAGAATTACTTGCTGCTGCACAAAGCATGGACACTTTAGATGGCAGTATATTAAAACGTTGGCTAAAGTCTGCATCGCCAAAGCCTATTCAGTACCCACAGGTCGGTGATGCTTTAGTGAAATGGTTAAAGCAAGGCGACTGGCATCAACATCAAATGTTGTGCAACGATTTATGGTCGCAGGTGGAATTACCAGATAACTGGCGTAAATGAAGGTATAACTGAGTATGCCTTGTGAGCGGGCAATGGAAAGCTAATGGTTTAAACTATTCTTAAGCGCTAATTTTATGTGCAAATGCTCAGCGCTAACGGTAATGACTAGCACCCATACAATTGGCAATAGCGTTAACTGGCCGCTTTTGAATGATGTTCGTAAAGTTGCTCAAGAAGTTCGTCTTCAAAAGCAAAACGCGTTTCCATTGCTTGAGCTAATTTTGATAAATCGGCGTCTAAGTCCATCAATACATCGTCACTTTCAACTTCTGTATATTTATCATTGAAGTCAAGCGCAGCATCGGTTGTTTCGCTAATTTGAGGCAGTAGCTGTTGTGCACGGGCTTTACTGCTTTCACCAGACTTCTCACATTCGTTGACCACTTGGTCATACACTTCAAAGTGTCCCTCGGAAACGTAGTCCACTAATTGTGCACAAAATTGCTTGACCGTTTCTGTGGTTGGAAGGCTTTTTTCTGGCGCAGTGTAAGGAGCTAGACCGGCAATATTGAAGTATTGGATCAGTAAATTTCTACGGTGTTGTAGCCATTGATCGACAAGCTTGTTAGAACCGCCCCATTTTTGTTCGGCTTTTTCTAGTTTTGTCAGCATAACGAAATCCAATATTGCAACTAATCCATAACACTTAATGTATGAGAGAAAGTGACTATTGATCAACTATTTTCTGTAAAAGATCGAATGGATCGACCAGAAGAAGGACGTTTTAATTGTAAAAAATAATGAAACTGTGGAGTTCAGAAAGAAAAATGCCCAGTGATAGCAAGCTATCACTGGGCAAATAGATTTTTTAAGGGCTCGATTTATCGTGCTTCTTGATTGTTCTTGCTAGCGCAGACTTTTTATACCAAACGCTAACAATAGGTGCAACTTTTTTATCCAATTAGCCTAATCTATACCTAATTATGAGTATTATTGTGAGCGTGATAACGATTACATTAGCAATTTCGATACTAGTTGGGGTGTTACTTCACATTAATTTAGCATTGCTGGTTACATTAATCGCATAAGTGCTAAACTACGCGCCAGCGGATATCACTATATGTTTAGGAATCAAGCCCCATGGCAGAATTAAAGAATGATCGTTATTTACGCGCTTTATTAAAACAGCCTGTTGACAGAACCCCTGTCTGGATGATGCGTCAAGCTGGACGTTATCTACCTGAATATAAAGCGACTCGCGCAGAAGCGGGTGACTTTATGTCTCTTTGTAAGAACCAAGATTTAGCATGTGAAGTGACGCTACAACCACTTCGTCGTTATGATTTAGATGCTGCAATTTTATTCTCAGATATTCTTACTGTTCCAGATGCAATGGGCTTAGGTTTATATTTTGAAACCGGTGAAGGTCCACGTTTCGAGCGTCCTACAGATACAATCGACGCTATCAAAAAGCTAGCTATCCCAGATCCTGAAGATGAGCTTGGTTACGTTATGCGTGCTGTTAGCACCATTCGTCGTGAACTAAAAGGTGAAGTACCATTAATTGGTTTCTCTGGTTCTCCATGGACACTAGCAACCTACATGGTTGAAGGTGGTTCAAGCAAGACGTTTGAAAAGATCAAAAAAATGGCTTACGAAGAGCCAGCAACACTACACATGCTTTTAGACAAGTTAGCTGATTCAGTTATCTTATACCTAAACGCACAAGTTGCTAACGGTGCTCAATCGTTAATGATTTTCGATTCATGGGGCGGTGCATTATCTCACCATGCTTACCGTGAGTTCTCGCTACGTTACATGCAAAAAATCGTTGATGGCCTTACTCGCCATGCAGACGGTCGCCAAGTGCCAGTTACTTTATTCACTAAAGGTGGCGGACTATGGTTAGAATCTATGGCTGAAACAGGTTGTGATGCACTAGGTTTAGACTGGACTGTTGATATCGGTGATGCACGTCGCCGTGTTGGTGAAAAAGTTGCCCTTCAAGGTAACATGGATCCATCAGTACTTTACGCATCACCTGAGCGTATTCATCAAGAAGTTGACCAAATCTTGTCATCTTACGGTGAAGGTACTGGCCACGTATTTAACTTGGGTCATGGTATTCACCAGCATGTTAATCCTGAGCATGCCGGTTCGTTCATCAACTCTGTGCATGAGTTATCGGCTAAATACCACAAGTAATGGGTATGAAGTTTGAGGCGTCGTGAAGATGCGTAAAAAAAGACGAGCTTAGCTCGTCTTTTTTATTTGTGAAAAAAGTGACGAATGACTAAAGCTGAACTAGCTTATAGGAATCATCGAGTTAAAGGTGTGGTGATATGTGTCACAAAGTAAATATGAGATATTCTAATTTGTGATCTTTGCAAAATTCTTCAGAGAGTTAATTTGATATTTTATACACATTCTGAGAATAAATATTTTATGCTAACTAGTTTTGTTTCACGATGGGATGGAAGCCACATCTAGTAGCCTTCGCTAAAAGAGAGTTAAATATGAAAATTCAAATTATTGTTGCTTTAGTGTTCTTCGCTATTTTTGCTGCTTTGCTTCCTGGCACCCATTACATCTATGTCGCCAATGCTGATTATTACATGGGGCAATACATCACAGTTGCTTCAGTATTATTGATGTGGATTAGCTTGTTTGCTGGTATTGCGAGTCTTTTCTTCCACAAAATTAAAAGCTTATATCAATCAATTTATAACGATTAATTGTAGACATACAAGGTTCGTTATTAATTGACTTGATACGTAAAGCCACCTTGATAGGTGGCTTTGTTGTTTTTGGCTTTGATGTTTTGAGCAATTATACGTTTAATCCTCTGTCATATAGAAGAAAGTAATCGCGAGTCTTTTTTCTCTCTTTTCTTTACCAAAGTAACTACTGGCGCTGTGAACCATATTGCCTTTGAATAAAATGAGGCGATTAAATTTATTTTCAATGGCTTCGTCTTCATACCAAGCACTTGGAGGTAAGCTGTCGGTGTTTAACGCATCCACTAAATTGTTATAGGGTTTTTGTACTAGATTACCGCCAGCAGCTTCATTCGCGTATTTCAAGCGATAGAAAGAGGTTCCAGAGTGTGGTTTAGGATTTTTACTTAAAAAAAGCACGGCGCCGTATCGACAAAGCTGCCGATTATCAACATGAGGCCTTGCCGCTCCTTCATCAGCCCCAACCAAAATGGCTGTGTTTGTATCAACAACGACACTGTTTGATTCAGCAACCCATAATTTATCGACTTTTAGGGTTTCTTTTATCCAGTTTTCTACTTGTAAGAGCTCTTTTTTCTTCAAGGCGTTTTTAGAGCGCATACCAGGCCATAACTCACTAGTATAAGGCTTGCCAAGCTTCCACTTACTTTTCATGAAACAGCGATTGGCAATCTCTGTTGCTTGCTTTTCAGAAAAGAAATTATCAATTATCCAAAAGTTTTTATTTTCTTCGGGCTTTTCATAATTGAGTTTAGGAGCATCGAAAGGTGCATCAGGAAGGTTGAGTTCATCTGAATATATTGGGTGCATGCTGTATCTACCTGCAAACGATTTAAAATAATAATTGTTCGTTTAATACGGACGGTGCTTGTTGAATTTATGTTATCAACATTCAAATGCGATGGGTAGAAAAGTGGCTCATTAACTTGTAAAAAAAGTGAGTAATCAAAATCGGAGTAACGATTACTCACATAACACTCAATGACTTGAAGAAAGCAGCTCAATATGAAAGCAACTTCCTGTACCAGGTTGACTATCGATATTTATACGGCACTTTAATATCTCAAGGAGCTGTCTAACAATTGCAAGCCCAACACCTAATTGTGGGAGTGGTTGTTCTGGTGAAAAGGTAAGTTGTTGCATTGATAATTGTTTTAAAGCGTCCACTTCATGCTTGTGCATACCAGCCCCCCGTGTCTTTAACGGCTAGCCAAGTTTGACCATTTAACGTTTCACTGTAAATGGTAATAGTGCCATCTTTAGGGGTGTATCTGAGCGCATTATCAACAAGGTTATTGAGTATTCTGCGCATCAATTGTGGATCGGTATAAACCTGTAATTCATCGGTAATATTAAATTGTAATCTTATTCCCAGCTTTTTAGCTCTAGGAGCAAATGTCTGATTCAAATCGAGTAACAACTCACGCAAATTGATTTGTTTAATTTGAGCGCTAATCTGACCGTTTTCTAGTGCTGCAAGTTCAAGCAGTTGCGATAGTAATTGTTGTAAGTTTTGCCCTGAGTTAGCCGCATATTCTATGTATTCTGGTTGGCGCTCATTTGGTGGGCAGAGCAACCAGGTATCTATATATCCTAATAAAGAGGTGAGCGGTGTTTTTAAATCGTGGGATAAATGCAGTAAAAAGTCATGTTTTGCTTGTTGCTGACGTTTAACTTGTTGATGTTGATTATTCAGCTCTTGCAGTAAATGGTTAATATGTTCGCTGAGCTTTTTGATTTCTAAGCTACCGTTATAACGGTTTGGGAGAGTTAGGCTGCTGTCGAAGGAATTCCCTTCAAACGAACACGCTTTAAGACGCGTTAAATCACTGGCTAACTTTTGAATTGGACGGGTAAAAAAGCCTAATAATAATACAAACAATATCAAGGCAAATATCACCCAAAAACCAATCGTAGCGCCCCATAGTTTAGGCTGGTTTTCAGAATTAATCAGCGACTGCCAGCTGTCATAATCTTCACCGCCAATAATCACGTATAAATACCCGCTGTGAAGGCCATCCTCTGTGATAAGTGGGCTGACTGAAAAAATCTTCTCAGTTTCAGTCGAACGAGGGTCTGTTCCTAAGATAGGTAAATCTCGGCGTGCTATAAACTGTTCAATTTTATCTAAACTCACTCGGTTTTTCTTAATCTTCTCCTCTTTTGCATCATAAGCAACGACTCGGCCTTCTGGATCGAGTGTGTAGATCTCAAAACTGGGCCCAAGTAACATAAAATCATGAAACGCTTCTTTTAATGCCGCATCAGAAGTAATGCCTTGAGAGAGTAATGGGTTGATATGTGCCATATGCTCAGCCAATTCGAGATGCAAAGATTGCTGAATTTGGTTACGACTAAATTCATGATTGAGTTGCAACCATTGCCATAACGCCATGAACAGAATAAGCACAACCAATGTCGCTGAAAGAAATAGTCGATTAAATAGTCGATTCATAATGACTGGCCTGCCTTGGTAACATCAGAGAAAAATAATCCATTTACGCTTCTGGTGGAGAAAATTTATAACCCACTCCCCACACTGTTTTTACGAGCTCAGGATGACCTGGACTGCGGGCAAGTTTGCTGCGTAAACGATTAATATGGCTATTTACCGTATGCTCGTATCCATCATAGTTATAACCCCAAACAGCCTCTAGCAATTGCATACGACTGAATACTTGGAGTGGGTGCTTGGCTAAAAATAACAGTAAATCAAACTCTCTTGCGGTGAGTTCAAGTGGGCTGTTATTGGATACGACCTCTCGGGTGGTTGAGTTAATGGTGACCCCATTAAAGTCCAATTGCTCAGTTTGTACTTGTTGAACCTTACTGCGCCTTAGCATGGCTTTAACGCGGGCTCTAAGTTCTAATACGCTAAATGGCTTCACTAAATAGTCATCAGCGCCAGCTTCTAACCCCAAAACAATATCGGCTTCAGAATCTTTTGCAGTTAGCATCATTATTGGTAATGACTTTTCTGCTTCTCGTAATTGCTGACATAACATGATGCCGTCACCATCAGGCAGCATCCTGTCCATGAGAATGAGGTCGAGCGTTTTTTGTGTCGATGATTTGCATTGCCTGACTTAACGTAGTCGCATGAAATACTTCATAATTTAATGCCGTTAAGTTGAGCATGATAAGTTTTGCTAAGTCTTGTTCATCTTCCACAAGTAAAATATGCGGCTTTATCTGATGGCCGTTATGCTTAGTGCTATCGTTCATCCAGAATGTCCCAAATCAGATCCCTACTGAGCAGACCTGACTTGGGCAGATTAAATTTCAAATTGTTTAAATAATGTTATCAAACAGAATTTAATCTATCGCTGAACAATCTAATTAGCTATGCATTCGCATCACTTACTCAGTACGGCTAATCGAGATAGAAACCGCTGGATTATCAAAACGATGTGAAGGCGTTAATACGCTATCCATTAACCCATCATACATAGTGATAACACCAGGGTGGATATGGACAAAATCAACATCATCACGTTCAGCGTTGTAGCCTTCACCACCATCAGCAGGTCCAGGCATAGTGCCTTGTGCTTCTGAGTTTGCTTCGGTTCCTGCATCGTAAACCATGCCACGCATAGATACTGAATCACTCACTGCGAGCATACTGATGTCATAGCTGTTTAAGCCTGTAAATGCATCATTGGTGTTCACTAACATAGTGGCAACCGTGAGGTTGGCTACATCGGCTTCTTCGAGTGTCACGGTAATGGTTTCTGACATCCCTGGCATTAAAATACCAGCGCCACTGACGGTTGAAGTAATGCCTTCAATCGCAGCAACATCTGCTGCATCACCACCTTCTGCGATTTTCTCTAGTGCAACGTTGGCTGCTTCACCGGCCTGCCATAACATGACATCATCACCATGAGAGGCGATAGCAATGGGAGACATTGGCTGGTTAGCTGTTAAATTCGTAACAGTGACAGTGTATGTTTGCATTACCACAGCTGGCGGCGTTGGTGTCACTGGTGCCGGTGTTGGTGAGTCATCATCGTCATCAGAACAACCACTTAACCCAATCACAGCGATAAGTGCTACGGCTGACAAACTGTATGGATGACTGCGTTTTTTGGACGTATTCGTTAAATATCTCATTGCGATTCCCCCTTATTTGACGGTAACAACAACTTTCGCCACAGGGTTTAACCAGCGATGAATACGACTGTCTAAATCACTGGCACCGCCTACTGCATCAGTATCGCCAAGCACACCTGGATGAGTGTGAACATAAGCATTAGTAGAACCATCCATAACACCAGTACCATTCATACCTCCGTCACCGCCAGGAGCAGCTGGAATACCTGGAACACCTGACATGCCGCCGCCATTGACGATTTCATCGTTGGCTTCTGTACCTGCATCATATGCATTTAAATACACAGTGTAGCTGCCTGCCTCAGTCGGAATTTCCCAGCTATCTAAACCAATAAAGGCATCGTTGGTTGGTAATACCATTGCCACAATCGATAAATGTGTCATATCCATAGAGTCGAGCATCACTTCACTTACATTCGCGCCAGGGGCTAATAATCCCATTGCAGGGTTAACAGCGGTAAAACCACCAGCACCCATTACGGCGGCATCTAAATCACCAACATCGCCGCCTTCAGCCATTTTTTGTAAGGCAGGCGTGGCCATTTCACCGACATGGAAAAGGTGACTGTCAGTATCATGAGCAGCAATCAGTAGAGGGGTGAAATGATTACCATGGGTTAGGTTAACGACACTAATTTCTAAATCAGCTGCAGATGCTTGAGCACTAAATATTCCGCCTGCAACTAATCCAAGGGTTAACAAGCTGGTTTTGACTGATAAATTTTTGTGTGTTGATGTCTTTAAGACTGATGATTTCATAACAGAGCTCCTTTTGTTTGATTGATAATGATTCTGACAAAGGGATCTCACTGGGTTATCGCTAAATTATCACAAAAGTTTAACATCGTTTATTTGAGCGATTTTTTTGTGTTATCGTGATGGTGAATAGTAAAATTTTAGGGTGTAAAAATGATAATAAGAACACTAACTCCTGAAGATTTTCAACAGGTTATTGAGCTAGGTAATTTAGTGCATGGTGAAGGTTACTTAGACATGCCTTCGCTGGAAAATATTTATCAAATGGGAATAAAAAATAATATTAATGCCCATTTTATCGCAGAAAATGAACAATTATCATCGGTACATCAGGCGCAAGAACAATCAAAAATAGCTGGGTTTAGACTGACCTATGCAGCGGGCAATTGGCCAATTGATAAATGGTGTACACCACAAAAATGGCCAGTTTCACCCGATCAAATGTGTTACTTCAAGTGCAATACAGTGGCTCAAGAGCTTAGAGGGCAAGGCATAGGTTCGCAACTACTACAAGCCTCTATCAAAGCAGTAAAAGCGCAAGGTGCGACAGCTGGAGTGAGTCATTTGTGGAAACAAAGCCCTAAAAATTCAGCAGTGGGCTACTTTACTCATGCTGGCGGTAAATTGATTAAAGAGCATCCGAGTCGATGGAACCAGCAGCAAGACAATAGTGATTATCTGTGCGTGATATGCGGCGATGATTGCCACTGTACAGCCTGTGAAATGGTGATTGAGTTTAACTAAATAACTCATTTTAACATTTCTCTGTATGACCACATTGGTGTTAACCGCGAGTACCCAACATGCCTCAAGCTTTGTATGATCCCTTAATTAATCAATCACCTGCTAAGCAGCCTTTTGCGCATAGCTACTGGGCGAGGACACAATCATTACCCGCATTACTTCCCTCACTCAAAGGTTCTCAGCAAACAGACGTTGCTATTATTGGCGGCGGCTATACTGGTCTATTGACGGCTTATTATTTAGCGACACAATACCACATTGATTGTCGTGTGCTTGAGGCTAATCAAGTGGGGTTTGGCGCTAGCGCTCGCAATGCGGGTTTTGTATTAAAAGGGTCTGGTCGTTTGGGGTATTCAGCAATGGCTGAACGTTGGGATCTAGACACTGCGCGCGGGATCTACAGTGAATTTAGTCAAGCGGTAAGTCGAGTTGAAGGATTAATACAGCAACATCACATTCAGTGTGAGCCACAAGATAAAGGTTATCTCAAGGTCGCTCATAATCCAAAAGCGTTAAAAAACCTTAAAGCGGCAGCCGAATATATTCAAAAAAATATGGCCCAAGGCAGCGATTTTACAGCCGAGTTTATTACTGCTGAACACTTTAGAGAGCAGTACCTTAACCACCATCAAGCTTATGGTGCGTTAAGGCTGAATGACGGCTTTGGAATTAACCCTCTTAAGCTATTACTGGGTTATAAGTCCATGCTTGAAAAACAGGGAATAACCATTAACGAGCAATCCTGTGTGCGTGACTGGATAGAGGAAAATGGAAAGCACCGTTTAGTAACGGATCAAGGCGAACTGTTAGCCAATAAGGTGATCATGGCGGGTAATGCTTATTCGCCTAAGCAGCTGAATCAAAGAATAGATGATAAGTTTTTGCCGATACTGAGCAATATAATCGTCACTGAACCATTAACTGCAGATGAGCTAAAAGCGGCAGGTTTGCATAGTCATCAAGTGACCATGGATACTCGAATATTAAAGTATTACTTTAGATTGCTGCCCGATAACCGTTTATTGTTTGGGGGCCGTGGGGCCGTATGGGGCAAGGACGCAGCTAAACCGATATATGGTCAGCGTTTGAAACTTGCGATGGATAAGTGCTTTCCACATCTGAGCCGAAAGAAGGTTGCTTATAACTGGACTGGGTGGATAGCAGCATCAATGGATGACATGCCCCATGTATATGGCAAAGATGGTGTCGGATATAGTTTAGGTTACTGCGGCGCCGGCGTATCATTTAGCGCTCAAGCTGCCTTTAGACTGGCACAAAGTATTGCAGGAGAAACCTTACCGAACTTACCGCTTTACAATACCCCATTACCGCCGATGCCGTTTGCAAAAGCAAGACGGCTAGGGCAATGGGGTTATTATCATTATGGCTGGCTCAAAGATAAATTCGGTTAATACTGATTTTATACATCGATACTACCAAGGCTAGCTTGCTTGAGTTTCTTCACTGAGCGTTGATTCATCTAATGGCTCAATTTTAATATTGAAATAGGCATAAGACGCACTGATAAACGGACAAACTAAGTTAAAAATAGCGTAGGGTAGGTATGCGATAGTCGCCACGCCTAGGGTACTTGCCATAAAGGCGCCACAAGTATTCCAGGGGATCAGCGGGCTAGTGACAGTTGCTGAATCTTCTAAAGAGCGGCTTAAATTGACAGGTGCAAGTTTACGCTTTTGATATTCCATTTTTAACATTCTACCGGGTAATACGATGGCAATGTATTGGTCGGCAGTAATCACATTAGCGCCAATACAGACCCCAAGAGTGGTGATAATTAAGCTGCTGGTGCCAGTCACTAAATTCATGATGCTTTCAAGTAAGCGAGCTAATAAGCCTGTCACTTCCATCACGCCGCCAAAAGCCATAGCACATAATATTAACCAGACTGTTGTCACCATACTGCTCATGCCGCCACGGCTTAATAGGTTGTCGAGCACGGCATCGCCAGTATTAGCCACATAACCATCAAACATCGCAATCCAAATGCCTTTAATGATGGCAATTACTGGTAATAACTGTGGGTCGTTAACGTAAGTAATCACATTATCAAACTGGAAAATGGCTGCGCAGATAGCACCCGCTAAGGTACCAATAATCACGGTTGGAAAGGCGGGCATTTTCTTATTTGCCAAAAAGAGCACAACTAATAATGGTAGTAATAAATGCAGCCCAGGTTGGTAAGTATTTTCTAGTAATGTCAGCGTATCACCTAGTTGCGAGTTAAAGCTGGATACATCGGCTGATAAACCTAAAAAAGTAAACACGATTAAGGCAATAATAATGCTGGGCACAGTGGTCCAAGTCATATGCTTAATATGACTAAAGATATTTGAGCCAGCAACGGCAGGAGCTAGATTGGTTGTGTCAGATAATGGTGACATTTTATCGCCAAAATAAGCGCCACTGATGATTGCACCAGCAGTGATATTGATATCTAAGCCCATCGCTGAAGCGATACCAATAAGGGCAATACCAATAGTACCTGCTACTGTCCACGAACTACCGATGCTTATTGCTACAACGGCACATAAAATGCAGCTGGCAGCATAAAAATATTGTGGATGGAGGATTTGCATACCGTAGTAAATCATTGTCGGCACTGTGCCGGCTAAAATCCAGGTACCGATTAGGGAGCCAACAGTAAATAAGATCAGTAAAGCGCCAGTTGCGACACCAATACTTTTAATGATGCCACGTTCCATTTGGTTCCAGCTGTAACCATTTTTGTAACCAATTAAAATGGCAATGCAAGCGGCGAGAATCAGTGCAATTTGGTTTGCTCCAGATGAGCTATCAGAAGAGAAAAGGTACACCGCAGCGCCCAGCATGGTGATAAGGGCGATAACAGGTGCAAGGGCGTCAAACAAACTAGGTTGTTTGAGTTGAGAGTCAGACATAAAGCTATCCCTATTTTTATTCTTATGGGGTGTTGTAAATAGTCGGTGTTATTTGTTGTTAATTTGTGACTAGGTCGACATCCTGCCATAGATGCAGGGGATAAGTCGATGTTTTGGCAGTGTAACAACTTGCTAGAAAAGCATAGGGTTACAAGATCTATTGCTTAATAATTTAAGATACTAGATTAGCTATTCATTTGAGGTGATATTGGTGCATATTTACTTAGATGTGATTGACTATATTTAGTTATTTAATTTCTTTTCTCGCAAACTTTATTAAGAGCAAAGTCGTGGCGCTTCGCCCACACCAGAATCAAGGGGTAAAGCGCTTGTCCCCATACTTTATATACTAAGAGTAATCCCTCAGCGCTCCGGCGAAATTTAAAAAGCAAAATTTCCAACGGAGTGTTATTTAGCTTTTAGCTTCATTTGGTTCAGCTTCGTTCATCTTCAAAAATCACTAACGCTTACGATGGGACGTTTAGTTTTGTTTTCTTCGGCTCAAAGCAAGATCAAAGTCGTGGCGCTTCGCCCACACCAGACCAAGAGGGTATCAACAGCAATACCCTCTTGGAACACCCTGCCGCCTTTACGAAATTTTCTGATAAGCGAAAGATTTCTACAAGGATGGATCTAGCTTTTGACTTCGTTTTTATTCTGCTTCGTGCATCTTCAAAAATCACTAACGCTCCCAATGGGGCGTGCCTTCCCCTCGAAAGCTAGCTGATATCTTAAGTGCAGGATGCACAAAATGCCTTGAAGCACATGGATGTGCGAGAAAGGCCATGTCAGGACTCACGTAATTTTCTTGATGCACTCAAGCCAATTGAACTCTGCGGTTTTGCTCTATATTGAATATAAAACGAAGTTAAATCGAAGAGGTAATAATCCCAGTGAAGATGCGTCTAAGACCTTCGAAAACATGGATGTTTTCGCAGAGCTTACATGGACGTACTTGAAGCGTGTCTTAGATGAATCTGTACAAAAGCCTGCGGCAGGCAATTGGTTAGATTGAAATTATGGACTTATATTCATTATTAAATACCAAATAGGGTATTGCACATACGACTTATCGGCTGAGAAAGTCGTGGCGCTTCGCCCACACCAGAATCAAGGGGGAAAGCGCTTGTCCCCCTTGATAATCCCTCAGCGCTCCGGCGAAATTTAAAAAGCAAAATTTCCAACGGAGTATTATTTAGCTTTTAGCTTCATTTGGTTCTGCTTCGTGCATCTTCAAAAATCACTAACGCTTCCAATGGGGCGTCCCTTCCCCTCGAAAGCTAGCCTGACATCCATGTCAGGACTCACGTAATTTTCTTGATGCACTCAAGCCAACTGAACTTTGCGGCTTTGCTCTATATTGAATATAAAAACGAAGTTAAATCGAAGAAGTAATAATCCCAGTGCAGATGCGTCTAAGACCTTCGAAAACATGGATGTTTTCGCAGAGCTTACATGGATCTTGCCTTAAATAAAGAATGCAGCGTGCCTTAGATGAATCTGTACAAAAGGTCGCTTATTCACATCCATGTGATCGCGACATTCGATACATCCTATATCTTCCTGCGACAGGCAATGGGTTAGATTGAAGTAATGGACTTATATTCGTTATTCAATTCCAAATAGGGTATTGCATATACGATCTATAAGCTGAGAAGGTCGTGGCGCTGCGGTCTAGTTCTTTTATAAACTTACAATGAAGTTAAATCGAAAAGAAAAAAACTCAGTCCAGATGCGTTTAAGATTTTAGAAAATATGGTGAAGTTAGATTGGCTGAAAGGCTTTGTGCGATAGGTCGGTGTGCTGAACAGGCCTTTAATCACGGATGCTGTTAGTTTTCGAAGAATTTATATAGATTCTGTCTTAAATAAAGAATTTAGAGTGTCTTAGGTGAAGGTCGCTGCTTAACATACATGAGATCATTACACTCGATACATCTTGAGTCTGCTTGCAGCAAATAATATGTCTATTCTTCTTTATTGATCCAAGCCGTAGTATTCTTGACTGGGTTTACTTGCCAAAATGATTGTTCTTGTACTTTGCCATCTAAAGGTATCCATGTTTCCTTACTGGTTTGAAAGTATACGGTATAGCTAATTTCAATAGCTCTATAATCAGAGTTATAGGATCTAACTCCACCGCAGCTAAACGTCGAATTGTAATCTGGAATGAAAATGTCTCTAGGTATTTCGATAGCTGAATGAGGTATTTCAGGCAAGTCATCCTCAATGAGAGAATATCCAGTATAAATATCATCGATGATTTTTGAGAATTCAGGTTCAATAGCATCAGATAAAAGGCTGGCTAACCCACTGGCACTTACATTAAAAGTCATTAGTAAGAACAATATACAAGTTATTTTGTTGAAGCTTCTCATACTATCGTTATCCCTAACTATTAAAATCATAATTGTATCAAAGTTAGCATATTCTAATTTTGATTGTAGGGGAAAGTTAATTCCATAAAAAATCCCTATGATATTTCTATCACAGGGATTTTTTTATCGCTTCAATAACAAGCAAAAACTAACTAGTTAGTCTTTACCTTGCTCGCGTGCGATTGCGCGGTAGGCGATATCGGTGCGGAAGTAGACGTCATCCCAGTGGATGGCATCGACTAGCTTGTATGCGCTAGCTTGTGCTTCTGTCACTGTGTTACCGAGTGCTGTTGCACATAATACGCGGCCGCCAGCTGTGACAACGTGACCGTCTTTCATGGCGGTGCCAGCGTGGAATACTTTGGCGTTGTTATCACCTAAAGATAAACCGTCAATTACGTCTGCTTTGCGGTAGGCATCAGGGTATCCGCCTGCTGCTAGTACCACACCGACTGCTGCGCGTGAATCAAATTCTGCGGTCACTTTATCAAGCTCACCACGGGTGGCGGCTAAACAAAGTTCAACTAAATCTGATTGTAGACGCATCATGATTGGCTGCGTTTCTGGGTCGCCAAAGCGGCAGTTGTACTCAAGTACCTTAGCGCTGCCATCAGGTGAAATCATCAAGCCTGCGTATAAGAAACCTGTGTAAACATTGCCTTCTGCTGCCATGCCATCAACTGTTGGACGGATAACGTTAGCAATTGTCCAGTCGTGAACGGTTTGGGTAACGACTGGTGCTGGTGAGTATGCACCCATGCCGCCAGTGTTAGGGCCATAATCGCCATTATCACGGGCTTTATGGTCTTGGCTGGTGGCCATGGCTAATATGTTTTTACCATCTACCATGACGATAAAGCTGGCTTCTTCACCTTTTAAAAATTCTTCGATAACAACGCGAGAACCGGCTTCGCCAAATTTGTTACCTGCTAGCATATCTTCAATTGCAGCATCAGCTTCAGCTTGGTCTTGCGCGATAATCACGCCTTTACCTGCTGCTAAACCGTCAGCTTTAATCACAACAGGGAAACCTGTTTTGTTGGTCAGTTCAACGCTGTAAGCTTTTGCTGGCTCGATGTCAGTAAAGTTAGCGTAGTCGGCAGTTGGAATATTATGGCGAGCTAAAAAATCTTTCGTGAAAGCTTTTGAAGACTCAAGTTGCGCTGCGCCTTGGGTTGGGCCAAATATAGGTAAACCAGCTTCGTTAAAGGCATCAACAACGCCAAGTGCTAAAGGCACTTCTGGGCCAACAATGGTTAATTCAATTTTGTTGTCTTGGGCAAATTTCACTAATTCTGAAATTGCTTCAACCTTAATACCGACGTTTTCTAATTTTGGCTCTAAAGATGTGCCTGCGTTGCCAGGAGCAACAAAAACTTTTTCAACTTGAGCTGATTGAGCTGCTTTCCAAGCTAGTGCGTGTTCGCGTCCGCCGCCGCCAATTACAAGTACCTTCATCTTTATTCACCTTTTTTATATTCAATTTGGTAAAAATTATCATGTTCTTTAAACGAAAAAAGCAGCCAAATGAGGCTGCTCTATTCAAATGCTGTTTAGTGACGGAAGTGACGCATTCCGGTGAACACCATAGCAATGCCGTGCTCGTCAGCTGCTGCGATGATTTCTTCGTCACGAATTGAACCGCCCGGTTGGATGATACAGCTGATGCCCGCTGCTGCTGCAGCATCAATACCGTCACGGAATGGGAAGAATGCATCAGATGCCATCACTGACCCTTCAACAACCAAACCTTCATCAGCGGCTTTAATACCTGCCACTTTCGCTGAGTAAACGCGGCTCATTTGGCCTGCGCCCACACCGATAGTCATACCGTCTTTTGCGTAGACAATTGCATTTGATTTAACAAACTTAGCCACTTTCCAGCAGAACATTAAGTCAGTTAATTGCTCAGCTGTAGGTTGGACTTTTGAAACCACTTTAACATCGGCGACATCAACCATACCTTGGTCGCGGTCTTGTACTAATAAACCACCGTTAACACGTTTAAAGTCTTGAGTGGTGGTTTTAGTGTTCCACTGACCACACTCTAATAAACGTACATTAGCTTTAGCAGCAACGATTTCACGTGCAGCTGCACTGACTGTTGGTGCAATGATCACTTCAACAAACTGACGGTCAACAATGGCTTTCGCAGTGTCTGCATCTAACTCTTGGTTAAACGCAATGATGCCGCCAAATGCTGATGTAGGGTCAGTTTTAAATGCGCGATCGTAAGCTTCTAAAATGGTGTCGCCTAGTGCGACACCACATGGGTTAGCATGCTTAACGATGACACAAGCTGGGCCGTCGAATTCTTTAACACATTCAAGAGCTGCGTCAGTATCAGCGATATTGTTGTAAGACAACGCTTTACCTTGTAGCTGTGTTGCGCTGGCAACTGACGCTTCATCAATGTGTGCATCAACATAAAATGCCGCTTTTTGATGGCTGTTTTCACCGTAGCGTAAATCTTGCTTTTTGATCAGCTGAGTATTGAAGGTACGTGGGAAGCTTGAATCTTCATGGCACTCATCTTTACTGTGTGCTGGCACCATAGTACCGAAGTAGTTCGCGATCATGCCGTCGTAAGCTGCGGTGTGCTCGAATGCTGCAATGGCTAAGTCAAAGCGCGTTTCAAGTGTTGTGCTGCCTTCATTGGCTTGCATTTCTGCAATCACGCGGCCGTAGTCGCTAGCATTAACAACAATGGTGGTGTCTTTGTGGTTTTTAGCTGTTGAGCGAACCATAGTTGGGCCACCAATATCGATGTTTTCAACGGCGTCAGCCAAAGTACAACCTTCTTTTGCCACTGTAGAAGCAAACGGGTAAAGGTTAACGGCAACTAAGTCGATTGGTTTGATGGCATTTTGTTCCATCACGATTTCATCGATACCACGACGAGCTAGAATGCCGCCATGCACTTTAGGGTGAAGTGTTTTAACACGACCATCCATGATTTCAGGATGACCTGTGTAGTCAGAAACTTCGGTCACTGGGATATTATTATCAGCAAGTAATTTAGCAGTGCCACCAGTAGAAAGTAGCTCTACGCCTTGCTCATGTAATGCTTTAGCAAACTCAAGCATTCCAGTTTTATCAGATACGCTTAACAGCGCGCGACGAATAGGTCTGACAGTATTCATGTAGGTACAGTGTCCACTATTTATTTAAGGAAGTTTGGCAAAGCTGAGTTTGTTAAATCAGCTTTGCCAAAGTTCCTACGATGCACATCTCGTTTTTATTTTATTAGTGAGCCGTACTCGAGCGCGCGTATTTTAACGTAATCTGTTTTATTTCGGGAAATTTCTGCGCGATTTCACAATATTGAAATAAGAACAAAGTTCGGGGGCTTTTTTATTCTATAAAACCCTTGACCTTGGATTAAACTCCAAGGTTTATAATGATGACATTACACTGATATAGATTCTAACTTTGTAGGTAACGATATGTATCGAATTGGTGAGCTCGCGACGTTATTTGATGTGAAAACGGATACGCTTCGTTTTTATGAAAAACATGGTTTATTAGCCCCTTCGAATCGTTCTGATTCTGGCTATCGACTGTATAACCAAGACGACGCCGAAAAGCTGCGATTTATTATTCGAGCTAAAGCGGTGGGCTTTAGTTTAAGTGATATTGCTGAGTTGTTGTCTATTGAACTGGATAAGTCTAATTGGGCCTGTGCTGATGTTAAAGGCATGGTCGATATTAAGTTGGAGCAAGTACAAGCAAAGATAGCGGAGCTGGAGTTCTTTGCGAGTTCGTTGAGCAAATTGTCAGAGGCATGTTGTGGCGGACCTGAAAGCGCCGAACACTGCTCTATATTAGAAGCATTAGAGTCATCAGATAAAGAATTACAGCCAAAATCTGAACATCATGCTGTAGTACAAAACCTTAGTGGTAAGAAATAGTGGGGCAAGAGATGTTATTCACTAACTTTGTAGAATTATTTTTAGAGTCAGCACCATGGTTATTACTTGGCTTGGTGTTAGCCGGATTATTAAAAGTGTTTGTGCCAATGGCATGGATGCAAAAGCAATTAGGTGGTCATGGGGTTAAAACCGTGGTTAAAGCCGCAGTGATAGGTGCGCCATTGCCGTTATGTTCGTGTGGTGTCATTCCTGCTGCCGTGGGGCTGCGCCGCAGCGGTGCTTCTAAGGCCGCTACGACTTCATTTTTAGTGTCGACCCCAGAAACGGGCGTTGATTCTGTGACAGTTTCTTATGTTTTACTTGGGCCTTTTATGGCAATTATTCGTCCTATTGCTGCAATTACCAGTGCCGTTGTGGCAGGGTTATTGGTTGGTCGAGATGATAAAGATGAGGTGAGTGAGGCTAAGGCTTCATCAAAGGTTGCAAAAAACGCTGAAGAGAATGATTTAGGTACCGCGGGTGAAGTGGTGTCCTCATGCTGTAGTTCAAAAGCCGCTGAGGTTAAGGCTCCTGAAACAAGCTGTTGCAGTTCTAAGGCGCAAAGTAAACCGGCATCAAGCAGTTGCTGTTCTAGCAACAAAGACAACGTTGAAGCGATCCCGAGCACGAGTAGTTGTTGCGCGGGTAAGACAGATAATACAACTAACGAAAAAGTGGCTACAGTTGCTAAAAGCTGTTGTGCCACTAAGACAGATCACGCTGCAGTCAGTGACAACAATGACACGCATGAACATGCGGCTGAAAGCTGCTGCGAGTCAACAAAAGATATGGCGACAGAGCTAAAAAGCGAGTCAGTATTGTCAAGGATAAAGTCAGGTTTGCATTACGCGGCAACGGATTTAGTGAGAGACACGACGATGTGGTTGTTAGTCGGTCTATTTTTTGCTGCATTAGTACAAACGTTTGTTCCTGGTGACTTTTTAGCAAAGTGGGGTGACGGGATTTTAGCTATGTTGGTGATGGTGTTGATATCTGTCCCTATGTACATTTGTGCTACAGCCTCAACACCGATTGCGGCAGGTTTACTATTAGCAGGTGTATCACCAGGGGCTGTATTGGTCTTTATGATGGCAGGGCCTGCAACCAATATTGCCACTTTAGGTGTTGTCACCAAAGAGCTAGGTAAGCGCGCATTATTTGGCTATTTAGGCGGGGTGTTGGGCGTAGCGTTAAGTTTTGGTGTCTTAGTCAATTATCTTGTGGAGCACTTTGGTTTTGTTGTCATGCCGCAAATTGGCGAAGAACATGAGTTATTACCTCATTTTGTTACTACGGGATCTGGGATTGTATTGGCCTTGTTAATGGCAAAAGTTATTTATGATAAGTTACCGAAAAAAAGCTTGCGACGAGACTGCTGTTCGTAAGTTATTTGTTTTACTTTAGCAATAAAAAAGGCCCTCAGGGCCTTTTTTATTAACTGAACCTTAAGTCTAACGCCTTGATTGATACAGCTTGTTACGTAGTTTGCGTGTAAATAACGAGCAGGTTGAGGAATGATTTTTAATTGTTAATATCAGCTCTAGCTAAACTAGATCTGGCTCAAGGTTTTAATTTAAAGAATATTGAAATTGTTAAAGTTCAGATCTTACGTGACATGAATCACTCATAAAGTTTGGGTTAATACCTAACATGATTCCGAGCTACCTCAATGGTGGTATAAGAAATTGGAGTGATGATGAAACATTTAACGAAACGCAAACTAGCATTCGTTATCGCAGCAGCAATGGGGATTGCAGGCTGTGGTAGCGATGGAAAAGATGGCGAAGATGGCGTAACGCCACCACCACCATCAGCAGAAACCTCAGAGATTACTAATGTCGACGTTATTCACCATGAAATTGGTGATGGCAAAGTAACTTTTGAATTCCAAATCACAAACGAAAAAGACATGCTAATTGTTGGCTTAGAAAAAGCGAACGCAGAATTAGCCGCTATGACTGATAAAGGTATTGCTCGTAGTCGTGATGATTTCGAAGGAACTATCGTTGGTGGTAGTGCAAGCGAGTCAACTGCTGGTGCTAGCTTAACTGTACTGGAAAATGGTAACTACGAATTTGTAGCGCCTATGCCAAATGTTACAGCGGGTACTGAAGGTATAGTTCGTTTAGCTGTGGGTGGTGGTGACTTAATTGCTAAGTCTCGCTACATCGTAGTTAGCAAGCCTGAAAACGTGCACACAACTACGACAGAAACATGTCAGTCTTGTCACGTTTATTTCCATGCATCAGACGTTAAGCATTCAAGCTACACAGCAATCGATACAGAAGGCGAAACTGATTTAGTCGCAGGTTGTTTAGTTTGTCACAACAACGTGGTTCGTGATGATGGCGGTTACGCACGCAACAGCATGCAAAAGCTTGGTCATATTAATCACAATGGCTTTGAAAAAGATTTCACTGCAACTAACTGTTATACCTGTCACGCTGAGCCTGTGATTAACACAAGCATCGCGGGTAACGGTTGTAGCGATTGTCATACAACTGATATGTCTGACAACATGGCTTTATTAGCTGCAAACAGTGACTTTGATGCACGTGAATTCCACGTTAAGTCTGAAAAAATTGGCATTACAGAGCGTCAAACTATTCGTGAAGAGCACAGCACGACTTTATCTGCTGTATACATGAATGACTTAGGTGAATACTGTACTGATTTAACCTTATTTAAAGGTGAAGAAGTACTGGATATCGAAGCGCTATATAATGACGGTACATTAAGCTACGCAAGTACTTACCTTCACGGTTACCATAATGAATCATTAGTGGGTCGTGAGTCTCGTAACTACGAAGAGTCTTATAAAGGCGACGGGACTAAAACCTTCTGTCACGCTAAGTTAGACTTGAATACACCACAAATCATGGCAAGTGCTCGTGTTACCTTTAAAGGTGGCAACTGGATTGATGATGACGGTAAATATGGTGTTTCACTTACAAGTTACTCGCCAGTAGCTGACTTAGCTGATCTGAACAATGTGACTGATTACGATCGTCGTCATGCCGTGACAACTGACAGCTGTACGACTTGTCATAACAACGAAACTAACTACCACAAAAATGGTAGCTACGCTGAAGGCGGCTTAGATTGTGTTGCTTGTCATAACAACGGTCAAGATCGTAGTGCTGGTAACTCTGCACCTGGTTTCGGCCCAATGGTTCACAGCATGCACTGGGGCGTAGGTAGCCAAGCTGGTGAAGACGGTGAAAATGCAGCAGCAAGAAATCTAGACGCTGCAAACTGTGTTTCTTGTCATGCTGATGGTATCGAACTTTACGCTATCCCTAACCAATATATGCTTTCAAAAGCTTATAACGGTGGCGATTCAGGCGTTATGACTAGCCCAATTACTGCAAACTGTTACGCATGTCATAATGGTGAGCAAGCGCTTAACCATATGGAGCAAAATGGTGGTGAGCTGAACGTTGAAGCTGGTACTAATTGGTACACAAATGGTACTTCTGAGTCTTGTGCAACATGTCACGATGCTGGCAAGTCAATGGGTATCGATAAGTTCCATAACTTTGAGCGTTAATCACTGACATTTTATAGCTTGCGATATTAACTGGCCCTGCAAAGCTCAATATCGCAATCATAAATAATTAAAAGCCACTAGAAATAGTGGCTTTTTTTCATTTTTGCCTTTCTATTTCATCTGTCAATTGGCAGGTTTGAATTTCATATTCTATTCTTCTTCGGTGCTTGCTAAAGCAACATAATGTCATTGACTGATTTTTTGAGCTTAGTTTTAAATCTTAAAATTAACTTAATTTAAACTTAATTGTAATTTCAGTTATAGAGTAAATAGGTTTTTACTTACTATAAATGAAGATTAAGTTACTGAATAATAAGGTTTAATTTATTTGTTAAATTATTTAATTAGTTGTAAACCCTTTTAAAACAATGGTTTAGCTTGCTGTTGCCGTTGTTGTTATTTATATAAGGATGTAGTTATTTAGATCTGAGTCAAACTTTGAACATTAAAAAGTGTTAATCAGCTTCGTGTTAATTCAGTCGTGATCATTGTCACTATTTAGTGAGCAAGAAATGCCTAGTATAAAAATAGACCTGTACCTACAAAGTGGTAATGGGCAATAGGAGATGATGATGAAGCATTTAACGAAAAGAAGATTAGCTTTCGTTGTCGCGGCTGCAATGGGGATTGCAGGTTGTGCTGATGACGGTAAAGATGGTGCTGATGGCGAAGATGGTGCACCGGGTGAACCCGCTACTCCACCAGTCACTGAAGTGTCTACAGTAACCAATGTTGAGTATATTGCTCATATGGTTGAAGAAGGCCAAGTGACAGTAGAGTTTAACTTAACTGATGAAGATGGCGTTGCGATTACGGGTCTTGAAAATGCAGGTATTTACTTAGCTGCTAAGACAGATCGTGGTATTCAACGTAGTCGTGATGGTAGTGTCGGTGGTAGTGCAACGTTTGGTGGCGATAATGCTACTGAAGGTGCAACTATTACAGAAGTTGACAGCGGGCAATATAAACTCGTTGCTCCAATGGCAGCTGTACAAGCGGATACAGAAGGATTAATTCGCTTACAAGTGGGCGGTGGCGATATTGCTGATTCACCGTATATCATTATTGATAAGCCAGAAATGACCCACACCTCAACAACTGAAACTTGTTATTCATGTCACGTTGATTACGCCACTTCAGATATTCGTCATAGTCATTATGTTGCTCAAAACATCGACGGCGAAGTTGATTTTGTTGGTGGCTGTATGGTGTGCCACAATAATGTTCCACGTGATGTTGCTGAAGATGGTACCTCACTTGATACTGGTGGATATGCTAAAGCGACTATGCAGCAGCTTGGTCATATTAATCACCAAAAATTTGAAAAAGATTTTACCCCAACTAACTGTTACACCTGTCACGCAGAGCCTGTGATGAATACCAGTATTGCTGGTAATGGTTGTTCAGATTGTCATACATCTGATGGTTCAGGTGCTGCCACTGTATTAGCCGATGATTTTGATGCTCGTGAGTTCCATTTCCAATCTTCTAAAATTGGTTTAGAAGAGCGTAAAGAAATTCGTGCAAATCATTACACTACAACTAGTGCGCCATACTATAATCCTACAATGGATGAGTGGATTGATCACAAAGATGTTGCTTGGACATCAGGTTACTGTGTTGATATCGCATTGTTTGATAATTCTGGCGAAACACCAGTACAGTTGAACATTGGTGAAATGTATGAAGCTCATGAAGTTGTTTATGGTGGTGCTTACATTAATAACTACTACAATGATTCTATTGTTGCACGTGTTATTGGTCATGGTTCAGAAGGCTACATTGAAAATGCTGATGGCTCACGTTCAGTATGTTACGGCGAGCTAACTGCGGGTTATGAACTTGCTAACTTGTCTGCCAGCTCACGTATTACGATTGCTGATACCAATTGGATTGATAGCGATAATGAATACGGTGTGTCTTTCACTGGATACAGTGATGTAGTTGACCCAATCAACTTTGAAAAAGTACAAGATTGGGGTCGTCGTCATACTATCGATGAAAACAGCTGTACGACTTGTCACAACAACGACACTAACTACCATAAGAGCGGTAGCTACGGTGACGGCGGTTTAGATTGTGTTGCTTGTCATAACAATGGTCAAGATCGTAAAGGCGCATTGTCTGGCCCTGGTTTCGGCCCAATGGTTCACAGCATGCACTGGGGTGTGGGTAACGAGTTAGGTGATAAAGCGCCTGAAGCGAACTCAGCAGCAAGCTTGAATGCCGATAACTGTGTCTCTTGCCATGCTGATGGTGTAAGCCTAGCTGATGTACCTAACCAATACATGCTTTCTAAAGCGTATAATGAAGGTAATGCTGGTGTAATGACGAGCCCTATCACTGCAAACTGTTTTGCATGTCATAACTCTGATTCAGCGTTAAGCCACATGGAGCAAAATGGTGGTGAGTTGAATGTACCATCAACGACAGAATGGTTCACTGAAGGTACTTCAGAGTCTTGTGCAACATGTCATGATACTGGTAAGTCATTCGGTATTGATAAGTTCCATAACTTTGAACGCTAAGAGTAACTTAACGACAATTTTATCCCTGCTAAGATAATTGTCATAAGTTGAAAAAAGCCACTATTTTATATAGTGGCTTTTTTATTGGTTAACGGGTCAAAAAACGAGGTTAATTTAGTATTTAAGGGTAATAATGCTTATGTTTTTATTGCTATTTACACTCGTTGTTTATTACATTTTTTAGTTTCTTTTTGATACAAGTGTATAATTTTTAGAGAGTTATATTGTTCTTGTATTTCCAGTAATCAAATTACAGATAAGTTGATTCTGATTTCATTCATAATTTAATCACAAAGGCTGTTTTCTGCTGTTTAATCAATAAATTTTCGTGAGCTTAATCACTCCAGATAAAGCGGTTAGTCCCTACTATGCCAATCAGGTGTTTACCTAAAAAGTAGTAATTAAACTATTCGGAGTGATGATGAAACATTTAACGAAACGCAGATTAGCCTTCGTTGTTGCAGCAGCGATGGGGATTGCTGGTTGTGCTGATGATGGAAAAGACGGTGCAGATGGCGCACCAGGTGAACCAGGTCCAGGACCTAATCCACCAGTAACAGAATCCGCTGATATTACCCATATCACTATGATTTCGCATGCGATTGAGGAAGGCCAAGTTCGCTACGAATTTGAAGTGACGAACGAAGATGGCGTTTTAGTCAATGGTTTAGGTAAAGCAGAAGCTAAATTTGCTGAAAAAACCGACCGTGGTGTGGTGTTAAATCGTGATGGCAATGTCGGTGGCTATACAGATTCCACTAAAGAAGGGTCATCATTAACAGCTATCGGTGATGGGCATTATGAGTTTATTGCTGCTATGCCAGCTGTGACGGCAGCCTCAGAGGGTATCGTTTGGTTACGTGTAGGCGGAGATAGCGAAACAGAAATCGCTCGTTCACAGCCTATGGTGGTGGATAAACCTGAGATGATCCACACCAGCACGACAGAAACCTGTTATAGCTGTCACGTGGACTATGGCACTTCTAGCATGAAGCATCCTAGCTACACAGCAATTAATGTTGAAGGCGAGGTCGATTTCGTTGCAGGCTGTTTAGTGTGTCATAACAATGTGTCTCGCGCTGAAGAAAATGGCGGATATGCCACCAACACATTACAGAAAATCGGTCACATTAATCATCAAAAGTTTGAAAAAGATTTTGCAGTTACTAACTGTTATACCTGTCATGCTGAGCCAGTAATTAATACCAGTATTGCAGGAAATGGTTGTAGTGATTGTCACTCATCAGATAGTGCTGCTAGCGGCATTGTGATGGCGATGAATGACTTTGATGCCCGTGAATTCCACGCAAAATCTGAAAATGTAGGTTTGGCAGCAAGACAAGACTCTAGAAGTCAGCACTCTACAATGCTTTCAGATATTTACACACCGGATTCTGGTGTTACCTATTGTACCGATCTCAGCCTTTACCAAGGCGAGAGTATGCTAGATATCGAAACGCTTTCTGCTGACGGAACGTTAAGCTATACAGGCGGTTACATGCATGGTTATAACAATAAATCTATTATTGGCCGTGAAACCAACTCTTATGCAACCAGCTATAAAGGTGATGGTACTAAAACCATGTGTTATGCCGCATCAAATTTTGGTATCAATGCACCACAAATTATGGCGAGCTCTCGTGTCACATTTGCTCACGGTGATGATCCTTCATATGACGGTGTAACATTTACCAGTTACTCACCAGTGTTTGCTATCGCAGATGGAAAAGTGACTGATTATGATCGTCGCCATGCAGTAACAAGTGATAGCTGTAGCGCTTGTCATAATGAAGAGACCAATTACCATAAGAATGGTGGTTACAGTGAAGGCGGTTACGATTGTGTTGCTTGTCATAACAATGGTCAAAACAGAATGAGCTCTCGACATATCAGTCTTGAAGGTTCTGAGTTTGCTAGCGAGCAAGAAAGAATCAATGCGGGTTACATTTTCAATGCTGCATATGGTGGAGAAGGTTGGCAAGCAACAAGTGGACCTGGATTTGGGCCAATGGTTCATGCAATGCACTGGGGTGCTTCGCAAACTATTGTTGGATCTGATGACAGTGGCTACTTGTATAATTCATCTGCTGAATTAAATGCGATAAACTGTGTGTCTTGTCATGCTGAAGGTATTGATTTATATGCAATACCTAATCAATACATGCTAGCTAAAACCTTAGCAATAACTGAAGAAGGCAACCCTGATACTAATAACATGGCAAGCCCAATCACTGCCAATTGTTATGCTTGTCATGATTCAGCTTCAGCATTGAACCACATGGAGCAAAATGGTGGTGAAATTAATGCGAAAGTTGATGAAGTACCAGTATGGTATGAAGCTGTTCCACAAGAGTCTTGTGCAACGTGTCACGCCGAAGGTAAATCATTTGGTATTGATAAGTTCCATGTATTTGAACGTTAATGACGGTAAAGTGAGTCAGTGCATGCAAGCTGACTAACTAGAACGTTTCATTTAACAGTCAGTGTTAAACAAAAGAGCCACTCAAATGAGTGGCTCTTTTTATGCGTAATAAGCTATGTAATAACGCGGCTTGTACAAAATATTAAGAATAAATTTCAGTTCAATGACGACATAATTATCTTAATATGACACTCTTTATTCACATAACAAGCATTACAATTATTTACTGAAAATAATATTTAACTTTTCTGCAAGACGGATCCCTGCTTGCTGTAAACGTAATTCAACTGTTGGCGTATGATCGAAAATATACTGCCAGCGTAAGTCTGGTTGGTCGTCGCGGTTTTTTTCTAATTCATAGGTTGCTTCACGCAATGTTTTTGACTCATCAGCCCAGTCATAATAGCTTTTTCCGACCCAACTCTTGATGTCTTTATCTGAGATACGTTCAATGAATTTTGTGTATTCGGTGTAGCTAAGCTGTTTATGATCAACCAGCTTACTATCCCAAACACTATGCAAGTTTGTGTCTTCACCAAACCATTTTAACTTGACCTTATTACCGCCATGATCGTGGCTATGGCCAACATGTAATGGCTGATGAATATCACCGACAAAGTGAACGTAAAATGCTAATGCGTCACGCTTATCTTTATTGCTAACCTTAGGATCCTTCAACACTTTTTCAAAACGCTCAAGGCTTTCAATAATATCGCCTTTCGGGTTTCTTTTGACTGTGTCCCAAGTTTCGTCGTCAGCAATTGATACATAGTGCCATGGTGATGCGTGATGCCAGTTTTTATCTGAACGGATTTCATCTGGCCAGGTCGACATCTGTGCTAAAGATTCACCTTGCGTTATTTGATTGATTTTATCTTGTGCGACAGCAGAAAGGTTATTTTGTGCTAACTCCCCAATAATACGGTGACCATTTTGGCCCCAAGCATGAACTGGTGAGCTGACAAGGCTACTGAGCGCAAGTGTTGCACTGAAAAGAATTACTGCAGGTTTCATTATTATTATTCCAAAAGCGATTTAACAGGCTTTGACCCTAGTACGGCATGCTAAATCGAGTGAGTGAGGTCGTTTTATCATATATTTTTCAAATTAAATTTTTGTGACAAAACAACCATGAACCCTTACCAAGTAAGGGGTTGGTTAAATTTGTGAGGCAAATTTGACGCAAATAGTTTAGATATTGTTGAAAAATAGTTCAAGAATGACATGATTTTGAAACAAATTGGTTATAAAATCCGCCCTGAAGTTTTTACTCTACGGCTTCATATTAAAAGCTAGCTTAACTAGCAAACAAATTAAAATATAAAAGTATTTCAGGGGTCTGAAAATGTTAAACAATAAAATCAGTCGCTTAGCGCTAGCGACTTGCTTTGCTATGGGTGTTTCTCTACCTGCCATGGCAGCCGATACTGCATCAAATATCCGAGGTCAGATTGTTGGCCCTCAAGGAAATGCTGTAACAGATGCAACAATTACCATCATTCATGAACCAACAGGTACCGTTACTGAGCTTGCTGTTGGTGCTGACGGTACGTTTGCTGCTCGTGGTCTTCGTGTTGGTGGTCCATATATCATTAAAGTAGATTCAGAAGAATTTGCGGATGATTTAGAGCAAGACTTATTTTTAAACGTTGGTGAAACCTTACGTTATAACCGTACTCTTCAAGCTGAAGGTGATATGGAGCGTATCGGTGTTGTGGGTAATGCAAATTACTACCGCAGTGCTGGCAGCAACAGCGAATTTGGTGCTAAGGATATTGCTAACTCTCCAGGTATTAACCGTGACCTTAAAGACGTATTACGTCAAAATCCAATGGCTGTTGTAGGTACTGATGGCATCTCAATGAGTGTTGCGGGTATTAACCCACGCTTTAACACGTTCGTTGTTGATGGTGTATCTCAAAACGATGACTTTGGCTTAAACTCAAACGGTTACCCAACTCAACGCTCTCCTATCTCAATTGATGCGGTAGAAAGTGTTGCATTAAACACATCTCCTTTTTCAGCTCGTACAGGTGGCTTCTCTGGCGCACAAGTTAACGTAGTGACAAAATCTGGTACGAATGAGTTAGCTGGTACTGTTTTTTGGGAAACGACTAACGACAGCATGGCTGGCGACGGTAAAGACCAAGAAACGGGTGAAAAATTAAAGCAAGATTTTGAAGAAACAACATTTGGTGCGACTGTTGGTTTCCCATTAATTAAAGACACATTATTCTTCTTTGGTTCATATGAAAACTTTGACGCTCCACAAGCGGCTGAGTGGGGACCAGCTGGTGCAGGTTTTGCTAACGATTCTCGTGTAACACAAGAAGAGTTAGACAGAATTACCAGTATTTCTAACAGTGTTTATGGTCTAGATAATATTGGTGGTTACAGCTCAACTCCACAAGAAAAAGATGAAAAAATCTTAGCAAAAGTGGATTGGAACATTAACGATGAACATCGTGCTTCTTTCACTTATCAAAATACTGTTGGTAACTTAACTAACAAAGTATCTGACGATGAGTCTTCACTTAACTTATCAAGCTACTGGTACGATAAAGAAGAAGAGTTAGAGTCTTATGCTGCAACGGTTTACAGTGACTGGACAGATTCATTTACTACTGAAATCAAATTAGCTTATAAAGATACGACAAGTAACTCTAACCCTGTTGATAACATCGGCATTGGTCAAGTTAATGTACGTACTGGCAGTGGTGATGTTAACTTCGGTACTGAGCGTTCTCGTCAATCAAATCAATTAAATAACCAAAATTTAGAGCTTCGTTTTGTGGGTGATTACTACCTAGACGAGCATACTATTGGTTTTGGTTTCCAGTATAACGACATCGAAGTGTTCAACTTGTTTGCTCAAGACACTATGGGATCATGGGATTTCGATTCAATTGATGATTTCGAAAATGGTGTTGTTGACCGTTTCCGTTATCAAAATGCTGAATCAGGCAACTCAAACGATGTTGCTGCTAACTTCACAATGGAAACGTTAGCATTATTTGTTGAAGATACTTGGGAAATTAACGCTGACTTAGAAATGACCTTTGGTATGCGTTATGAAACCATCACCATGTCTGAGTCTCCGGCATTAAACCAAAATTTCGTTGACCGTTACGGTTTTGCAAACAACGAGACAATGGATGGTAAAGATATCTGGTTACCACGTATCGGTTTGACTTACGTCTTATCTGACGATGTTACTTTACGCGGTGGTGTCGGTCGTTACAGTGGCGGTTACCCAACAGTTTGGATGTCTAACAGCTTCTCAAATGACGGTAACAGCTTATTAAGCTTCAACGATGGTTGGAATACCGATTGGGGTACGCCTGATTTTGGTAATGTACCAAGCGAAGCTCAAGATGGTCTTGTTGGCGGCGATGGTAACACTAACTCATTAGATCCAAACTTTGATCTTCCTTCAGATTGGCGTGCAAGCATCGGTTTTGACAGTACTTGGGACTTCGGTGCTCTAGGTCAAGACTGGTTCTTTGGTGGTGAATTCTTATATATCCAAAAAGAAAATGACGTAGCTTGGGTTGATTTAGCACGTCGTGAAGTTGGAACAGATTCAACAGGCCGTGTGATTTACGAAACGTGGGATCCATTAGCAAACAATGGCGCAGGTGGAAACACTGAACGTTATGACTTAATGCTAACTAATGCAGAAGAAGATGGTAAGAGCCAGACATTAAGCTTCACCCTAGCGAAAAACTGGGACATGGGTCTTAATATGCGCTTAGGTTATGCCTACAACTCTGTTGATGAAGGTAACCAAGGTTCGTCTTCAACAGCGACATCTAACTACCAATACCCGATTACTCAGTATGACCGTAACGGTACAACAATTGGCCCTGGTTACTATGAAACACCACATCGTTTCACCTTTAGTTTAGGTTATGATGTTGAGTTTGTTGCCGGTTACAACTCAAGCTTCAACATGTTCTATGAAGCACGTGAAGGCCGTCCAATGACTTGGGTTCTAGGTTCGCACAATGACCGTGGTTTCGGTGACCAAGGTTCATTTGCCTACTCTGATGCATACCTTCCATACATTCCAACAGGTGCTGATGATGCCAATGTTGAATATGCTGGTGGCTTAACTTACGAAGACTTTAAAGCAGCTATTGATGAAATTGGTCTAAGTGAATACGCAGGCGGTATCGCACCTAAGGGTACTGATAACCAACCTTGGGTTCACCAATTAGATTTCCGCTTCACTCAAGAGCTACCTGGCTTCCTAGAAGATCATAAAGGTATCTTGTACTTTGACGTGAAAAACGTACTTAATCTAATGAATGACGATTGGGGTGTTGTTGAGTACCAATCATTTGGTAGCAAAATCCTAGTTGACCATAACTACAATGCTGACACGGGTGTATACACTTACTCAGTGCCTTATGGCCAAGATGGTATCGAAACAGCTAACCAAAATACTTATGACATTAATAAGTCTGCTTGGCAGTTAAAAGTGGGTGTTAAATACCAGTTCTAATTTGAGCATATTTAACGTTTAAAAATACCGAGCTTAGGCTCGGTATTTTTTTGCCTAAATTATATCGATGGGTTTGTTAATACTGGTTACTCACATTAGTTGTTAATGGCCTTGTGGTTCTCTGTTTTGTTTTTGTTTGCATTACGTTTGGTTTTTGTGTGCTTGTCAGCAGGTGTATTTTTTATTTTTTACTGCATATTTGAGCTGTCAATCGTTGTGCAGTCACTTAAAGCACTGGCAAAGATGTAAGGTTAACTTTCGTTAACCTAGGCTTCATCAGTCTTATAGCAAGGTCACGAAATATTCACTCGGATGAATTCGTTACGGGAATGGGGCAGATGTAAATGCTCGCTCCGCAGCGGTGATGCGTTTTGCTACAAATGTGCAATGGTTCTGAAATAAACCCTCAATAGCATCCGCCCCTGAAGTTTTACTCTACAGCTTCATATAAGGCTAGACCAACTAGCTATATTATAATTTTTCAGGGGTCAGATAATGTTTAACCATAAAATTAGTCGCTTAGCGCTGGCGACTTGCTTTGCTTTAGGTGTCGTATCTCTACCAGCTACCGCATCGCAGACTGCATCTAACATTCGAGGCCACATTGTTGGCCCAATGGGTAATGCAGTAACCGATGCAACTATTACTATTATTCACGAGCCAACAGGTACCGTTACAGAAGTACCTGTAGGCGCTGACGGTCAGTTTGCAGCTCGTGGTTTACGTGTTGGTGGTCCATACATTATTAAAGTAGGTTCTGATGAATTTGCCGATGATGTTGAGCAAGGTTTGTTTTTAAATGTAGGCGAAACACTGCGTTTTAATCGTGAATTAAAATCTGCTGCTGATATTGAGCGAATTGGGGTAGTCGGCAACGCAAACTACTACCGTTCAGCTGGCAGTAACAGTGAGTTTGGTGCTGACGATATTGCTAATTCACCTGGTATAAACCGTGACTTAAAAGATGTATTACGTCAAAACCCAATGGCGGTTGTGGGGAATGATGGTATCTCTATGAGTGTTGCGGGTATTAACCCTCGTTTTAACACCTTTGTGGTTGATGGTGTATCTCAAAATGATGATTTCGGCTTAAATTCAAATGGTTATCCAACTCAGCGTTCACCAATATCTATTGATGCTGTAGAGAGCGTTGCATTAAATACTTCGCCATTTACCGCGCGTAGTGGTGGCTTTTCTGGGGCACAAGTTAATGCGGTAACCAAGTCGGGTACCAATGAGCTATCGGGTACGATGTTTTGGGAAACCACCAATGACAGCATGGCAGGTGATGGTAAAGATCAAATCACTGGTGAAGCTTTAAAGCAGGATTTCGAAGAAACCACATTTGGTGGCACGATTGGCTTTCCTTTGATTAAAGACAAGCTCTTCTTCTTCGGCTCTTACGAGAATTTTGATGCGCCACAAGCGGCTGAATGGGGACCTGCAGGAGCGGGTTTTCCTAATGATTCAAATGTAACACTAGACGAATTTAATCGAATCAACAGCATTGCTAGTAGCGTATATGGCCTTGATAATATTGGTAGTTATAACGCCACACCTCAAGAAAAAGATGAGAAGATTCTAGCTAAGTTAGATTGGAACATTAACGATGATCACCGTGCTTCTTTAACCTATCAAAAAACGGTCGGTAATATGACTAACCGTGTTTCTGATACCGAAGGTTACTTAAACTTATCAAGCTATTGGTACGATAAAGAAGAAGATTTCGAATCTTACGCTGCGATTGTATACAGTGACTGGAGCCATGACTTCACGACTGAATTTAAAGTTGCTTATAAAGACACTGTAAGTAGCTCTAACCCAGTTGATAATTTGGGTATTGGACAAGTTGCAGTGAGAACTGACAACGGTACTGTAACCTTTGGTACTGAGCGTTCGCGCCAATCAAATGAGCTTGATAACCAGAATTTAGAAGTGCGTTTTGTGGGTGATTATTACCTAGACGAGCATAAGATTGGTTTTGGTTTCCAGTACAACAGCATTGACGTCTTTAACCTGTTCGCTCAAGACACTATGGGTACATGGGATTTTGATTCTATCGAAGACTTCGAGCGTGGCATTGTTGATCGCTTCCGCTATCAAAATGCTTTATCAGGCAATCCAGATGATGTTGCCGCTCAATTTAACATGGAAACGCTGGCATTATTCCTAGAAGATACCTGGGAAATTAACTATGACTTAGAAATGACCTTTGGTGTGCGCTACGAAAGGATCATGATGTCAGACTCACCAGAGTTAAATAGCAACTTTGTTGATCGTTACGGCTTTGCTAATAACAGCACAATGGATGGCCTAGATATTTGGCTGCCACGGGTAGGATTAAATTACGTACTAACGGATGATGTGACGTTGCGCGGTGGTGTCGGTCGTTACAGTGGTGGTTACCCAACGGTTTGGATGTCGAATAGTTTCTCAAATGACGGCAACAGCTTATTAAGTTATACCGGCGGTTGGAACGATGCGTGGGGCACACCTGATTTTGGTAATGTTCCTGGTGAAGCGCAAGATGGCCTTGTGGGTGGAGACGGTAATACTAACTCACTTGACCCGAACTTTGAGTTACCATCAGATTGGCGAGTCAGTGTTGGCTTTGACAGTACTTGGGACTTAGGGGCCTTAGGTCAAGATTGGTTCTTTGGTGGTGAATTCCTCTATATCCAAAAAGAAAATGATGTAACTTGGGTTGATTTATCTCGCCGTAAAGTCAGAACTGATGATACTGGCCGTGTAATTTATGAAACCTGGGATCCATTAGCGAATAACGGACAAGGTGGGCACACAGAGCGTTCAGATTTAATGCTTACTAATGCAGACACTGACGGCTCAAGTAAAACGTTAAGCTTTAGCTTGGCGAAGAATTGGGACATGGGTCTGAACATGCGCTTTGGTTATGCTTATAACCAAGTTGACGAAGGTAACCAAGGTTCATCTTCAACAGCAGGTTCAAACTATCAATACCCGATTGTTGGCGCAGATCGTAACGGCACCACTATGGGGCCTGGCTATTATGAAACGCCACATCGTTTCACTCTTAGCTTAGGTTACGACACTGAGTTATTTGCAGGTTATAACTCTAGCTTCAATATGTTCTATGAAGCACGCCAAGGTAACCCAATGAGCTGGGTATTAGGTTCGTATAATGACCGCGGATTTGGTGACCAAGGTGATTACGCCTACTCTGATGCATATCTACCGTATATTCCAACAGGTGCAGATGATGCCAATGTTGAATATGCTGGTGGCTTAACTTATGAAGAGTTTAAAAAGGCCATTGATGAGCTTGGGTTAGGTAAATACGCTGGCGGACTCATTGATAAAGGCACTCACAATCAACCTTGGGTACATCAATTAGACTTCCGTTTCACCCAAGAATTACCGGGCTTTACTCAAAAACATAAAGGCATGCTGTACTTCGATGTTAAGAACGTATTGAACTTGCTTAATGATGATTGGGGTAAGGTGCAATATCAAAGTTATGGCAACAAGGTGCTTGTTGATCACAGCTATGATGCAGAAACTGGTGTTTACACTTACTCAACTCCGTTTGGTCAAGACGGCATAGATACTTCCAACTTCAATACTTACGATATTAATCAGTCAGCATGGCAGATTAAGGTTGGAGTAAAATACATGTTCTAACAAGAACCTGTTGAAAAATACCGAGCTTAGGCTCGGTATTTTTTTGTGTTTTTGAACCTGATTTGTCCATTTAGTGATGCTGTTTATTCATGGTAAGCTTGCGATAAAATCATTAAGTGGTGATCAATCAGAATGTCGCAACTAGATACAACGCAGTGGAAATTACTTAGCTTTAATGAATTTAGCCTAGATGAGCTATACGAAGTATTAAAGCTTAGAGTTGACGTGTTTGTGGTTGAGCAAAACTGCCCTTATCCAGAACTGGATAATAAAGACAGATTGCCTGGCGCTAAACACTTATTAGGACTCAATGCGCAAGGCGAACTGATTGCATATACAAGAATTTTACCCGCAGGCGTGAGCTACCCTGAGGCGAGTATTGGCAGAGTTATTATTGCTGAATCTGCACGCGGACAGGGAATTGCCCATGCATTAATGCAACGGTCAATCGATGTGGTAAAGGATTTGTGGCCACAGGAAAATATTCAAATTGGCGCTCAGCAACATTTAAACCATTTTTACCAGCAGCAAGGGTTTATCAATAATTCAGAGATGTACCTTGAAGACGGCATCCCACATATTGATATGTTACTCACTTTAAAACCTAGTTAAGTTTACTATTCAAGGATATCTATGTCAGATTATAGAATTAATACGACTCGTATAGTTTGTATTGCGCAGTTTGTCGCTAAAGAAGGCAAACGTGAGTTATTAGTTGAAGCGCTAGCATCGTTGATCCCAGACACACGTCGTGAATTGGGATGTATTAGATATGAGCTTAACGTGAGTTTAGAAGACGATCGTAAGGTCGCATTCGTTGAAAAATTTACTGATAAAGCGACGTTTGATGAGCATTGCGCTAAAGATGATATTCAACATTATTTCCACAACGTCATGCCCGAGCTCGTTGAGTCTCATCATGTGGAAGTGTTTAATGAAGTCATTGCTTAAGGTGTGATTTAAATTGGATCAAAAAAGAGTGCAGAGGCACTCTTTTTTATGCGTGACTGATAGAACCAATGATTAGATTACCGTCTTGCTATTGAGACTCTTCACGTAATTTGATGTCAGGACGCAAATTCACTTCGCCTTCAAAATCAATCACTGCTAATTCACTTTGTTGTGAAACCACCGCGAGAGGGCCTTCTGGCATCATTCTTACAAACAGTAATCGGTAGCCAAACCGGTTTAAATCATACAGCGCCATTTTTTGGTCTGCTGTCATCCGTTCCCAATGCTGTTCTTGATCGAGAAGTTCTCCACGACGCTCGCCGATAGCATATGCAACTTGATTCATAATCAATAAGCCTGAATAATTATTGAGTTAACAAAATGAATATAACAACTAATACGATCATTTCAAACATTTTGGATCAGAAAATAGAATAAAAAACAGTCATTACGCTCACTGTTTATACAAAATGTGTTTTGAGAGGTCGAAAGGATACGACATTGATTAGCTATATAGAGCCAGTATTTAGGCCGCCTTCTGAGTGGAAATCACTGATTTTACAAGTGAGCAATGGTTGCAGTTGGAACCGCTGTAGCTTTTGCGATATGTATACTCAAGAGCAAAAAAAGTTTAGAGCTCATAAAGTTGATAAAATTGAACAAGACATATTAGCAGCAGCGGCATCGGGACATTCCATTAGTCGAGTATTCTTAGCCGACGGTGATGCAATGACTTTGCCCTTTAAGCGGCTAAAAGAAATTTGCCAACTAATTAACAAGCACTTACCCAGTGTGACTCGTATTAGCAGTTATTGCTTACCTCGTAATTTATCTAATAAGACAGTAGAACAGCTTACAGAGCTTCGTCAAATGGGCTTGTCATTGCTTTATGTTGGTTGTGAAAGTGGTGACAACGAGGTACTTCTTCGTATCGAAAAAGGGGAGGATTTTGACTCATCTTTAGCGGCGCTCAATAAAATAAAGCAAGCGGGTATCAAGTCGTCAGTGATGATTTTAATGGGGCTGGGTGGCAAAAGTTTGTCATTGCAACATGCTAAAGCCTCTGCTGAATTGATGAATGCTGCGCAGCCTGAGTATCTATCTACGTTAGTGGTCACCTTACCGCTTGGTACTGACAGAATGGATGCAGCATTTGACGGTCATTTTGAACTACCCGATCAGATAGGTCTACTTGATGAGATGCAAACACTATTGGCTAATTTGGAATTAGACAAAACGATTTTTAGGTCTGATCACGCTTCGAATTATTTGGTGCTAAAGGGCGTACTTGGTAAAGATAAACCTCAGTTACTAGCCCAAGTAAATCAGGCTATGCAAGGTATGGTGCCATTACGACAAGAGTGGCAACGGGGTTTGTAAGGCCGCAACGAAGAGTCACAAGCGTGGCTGCGCTAATGGGCAGCCACATATCGTTGTTGCTAGTGACTCACTTTTTCAGATACCGATTGGAAATGAGCAATCGTTAGTTTGTCTCAGGCGTATCAGCAGCTGCGGTCATCAAGGCATTTTTAAAGTCATTTACCCAGCGTCGATAAACTGTTTTCACATCACCCCAATTAAATACCTTAGTGTTTTGACGCCATTGATCAAATCCGATAGCGCGATCGGCAGCCTTAGCGAGTACCTCATCTGTTTGGCCATCTTTCAGCACAGCCAGCAATACCATTGAACCTGAGTTTTGTGTGTAGGTTTTACCCATAGAATTATAGCTTCTGCGGCTGCTTTCAACAGGTGCGCTAAGGCGAATGTCGCTAACGGCAGTGTCAATCACTAAGGTATTAGGGCCTGCGCGAGTCACTAACTCAAATGGTTGCTCATGATTAAAGACATCCTGCACCGTCTTTGAAAACTGTTGTGCCATTTTGTCCAGCGATTCTTGTGGTAAGTCATAGGTGGCATTTAAGCCGTCAGTCTGTGGATCGACTCTAGGAGCACGGTAATCTTTAGGGTGATCATTAGTCACCTTTGTTGGCCTGAAATAGAGTTTGGAGTATTGGGTCCAATCTACGTCAGGTCGAACGTACGAAAGTGCCAATCTAGAGTTATCGACTTTAACAAGCCCATCCTTGGTGATTTCTGCATCTGGCCCTTGCTGAAGTGTGGCTGGCTGAGTTGCACAACCAAACAAGCTAAATACAACGAGTCCTGCCATAGCGATATGTGATGTGTTGATATGGCGCATATGTTTAATCCCTTAATTTACATGATGCTAATTAATATGGCAGGAATTAAGGTAGAGTCAATATTGGTTCTAGTGCATGACAAAAAGCATCACTGGCTATTATTGTTAATAACGGTGGTCAGAACACTCTAGTCTTCTTGATTTGTGGGCTAACAATAAAACATTTGCAATGTTCGGTGAAAACAAAGGTGAAGCGATATGGATGTCAGTAAGTTTACAATAAAATTGGACGATTTATCTGGTCATGAGGTGGCGCAGTTATTAAATGAGCACCTGCAAGATATGTATGCGACGTCACCAGTTGAGTCTGTTCACGCATTGGATTTATCTAAACTTCGTCAGTCCAATATTAAATTTTGGACCATATGGGATGAGCAAATGCTCGCAGGCTGCGGAGCGTTAAAGACTTACTCTGCAACAAGTGTGGAAATTAAGTCAATGAGAGTGGCAAACGCTTATCGACGCCAAGGTGTTGCTGCACAACTATTGCAACATATTCTATATGAAGCTAAATGTGTCGGCGCTAAAACTGTTTACCTAGAAACAGGTTCAATGGCATTTTTTGCACCAGCAAGACAACTTTACGCCCAGCATGGTTTTATTGAAACTGGCCCATTTGCTGATTACCAAGCGGATGAAAATAGCATTTTTATGTCGCTCTCTTTATAAAAGTAAACGACAAAAAATCTCGTTGAACTAAGCCTCATCTTCGAAGACGTCCTCGATAGTGAGGCCAAACAGTTTAGCGGCCTTAAACGCCAACGGTAAACTTGGGTCAAATTTTCCCTTCTCAATAGCGTTGACCGTTTGTCGAGATACTCCCAATAAATCCGCCAGTTGAGCTTGAGTTAAATCACGCTCAGCTCGAAGTACTTTTAATCTGTTTTTCATTGGTACTTCCTGTTACCGAGAATAATACCGACCATGTAAGTTAAGCTCATTACAATCACCAAATGGGAGATTTCTGCATGACTGTTTATTACGCCAGTGGTACTCAGTGTAGAGTAACTGATGCCTGAAATTAGCCCAACGCCAAGACTCAACCCCATGGCATTAAGTTGTATTTTTTGTTGTAACTCATCAAGGCTCAGTAAATGATGCTTATTGGCTAGAATCATCCCGATCCCCACTAAAAAGTTAATCACAATTGCTGTTATGGTTATCGCTTCTTGTTGCCAGATAAAGACTGGACCAAACGTTGCTATCGCTAACGTCACAACCCAAGCAGCGGTCCACTTGGCCAGTTTTTTTGTGTAGTTAGCGTTACGCTCTTTCCAATCTGTTGTCGTTGATTGAGGTGTTTTCATCGCCGATTCCTTTCAAGTAAACCTGTCTTAATGTCAAACTAACTTGACTTTACTATGTGTTCAAATATTGCTCATGTCAAGTTTTGACGACATTTTGTATTGTCTAACTTGCTTTTAAAGACAAGAGTGTTGCTTGCCAGATGAGGTAACCAATAGGAGAAAGTAGAGTAGGTAAGTCGTTAAGGTGTTGATATTAAGAATGGTACCAGTTTAGTTAGCACTGTTTGAAATAGCCTATTCAGCCAGAGTGCAATTATTCTGGCTGAACGCTCTTTAATGGAAACAACTAAAGTTTACTGTTGTAAATGGATTTCTCTAACCGGACAAGGAATCGTGATATCAGCATTTTTTAAGGCATTTATAATGGCCAAGTTGCTTTGGTATTTGTCGTCATAGTAGCTATTAGTTGGCACCCAGTAACGTACGCCGATTTCCATACCAATACTGTTGAAGTCATTAATACCCACTTGAGGCGGGCGAGACTGATTAATATTGTCTTGGGTTTGTAGGGCTTGAGCAATCAGTTGAATGACGTGTTGTGGGTCGGTTTGATAATCAATATTAAATTTAGTGTCGACCAATTTATATTCTTGAGAGTTATGTAAAATTTCACCGACGATATGCTTATTAGGAATACTAATTAGCTCGCCTTCCTCATTAGTCAGTATCGTTAAGCCCAACTGGATTTTTTGCACCACACCAGAAACCCCTTGGATTTCGATAGTGTTACCAATCACAAAAGGGCGAGTCACGATAATGGTAACCCCTGCAGCGTAGTTTGCCAGCATGCCTTGAAGTGCTAAACCTGCACCTAATGATGCCGCACCAATTGCTGCTACCATTGGAGTGACACTAATACCTAGCTTACCAAGGGCAATGATTGCCACCATCACGATAATTGTGATTCTGACTAAGTTCGAAACAAAGTTACCTAGGGTGACATCAATATTGTGTTTTTCGAATTGATTCGTAACGACATTAGAGACTTTATTCGCAACCCATACACCAATTAAAAAGATGATTACGGCACCAACAATCTGGAAGCTATATTGCACAATAAACTCGGTGAGCAAATCGTAAACATTTTGCAGTTGGGCTAGCTCTTGGTCTAATCCTGTTTCGTTCATAATAGTGTTCTTTACTGTGAATGATGGAACATGAATGCATTGAATATAGTGTTGCGAAAAAGCACTAATTTGTCGAGTTTATTAACACTTTTAATCATTTAAAGGTGAGTTGATTGCAATAGTCATATTTCATACATAACAATGATGCCATTCCGTGAGATACCTCAAGGTTCCAATGCAATTTCATCGGTGTTAAATCACATTGAAGGTATAGTTTAGTGCGCAATTACATTTATCACTTTGCCTCACGGTAAGGTTTGTACTCTACTTCAGGAATAACAAGATGAAAGCCATTTTATTTGTAGCAAGTTTATTGTTTATGACGACAGCACAAGCTGAGGTGTTTGTTGTGAATGATAAAATTGAACCAGTGACTTTAGAAGATCAGTTTGAGCAGCCTTTAGTGGTAAATGAACAAACTCAATGGGTATTATTTAGCCGAGGCATGAAAGGTGGCGAGCTTATTCAAGCATCGCTTGAATCATTGCCAGCTGAAAAACAACCAGAGAACTTAGTTTATATTGCTGATATCAGCGGTATGCCTTCTCTTATTGCTAGATTTGTCGCTATCCCAAAAATGAAAGACTTACCCTTTTCAATGGGGTTAGATCGTGAAGGTGATGTCACAGCAACTTTCCCATCAGAAAAAGACATGGCGTCAGTCATCAAATTAGATAAATTCAATGTCGTTAGCATTGAGCACTTTGATTCAAGTGAAGCTATTACTGAAGCTATTTCTCAGTAATGACAAACTCGATGGCATCTCACTGATGCCTGACAATATTAAAGGACGCATATGCGTCCTTTTTTATTGGCTGAAAATTGATAAAAGTGTCAGCGTTAATGCTTTTTCAGCATTGAGAAAATTTCTTCTTTTAAATGCAATTTCTTGGATTTGAGAATTTTAAGCTCGGGAGTGGTATCGCTACTGTAGTGCTGTTCGTACTGTTTAATTTGTTCATCTAGCTGATTATGCTCATCGAAAATCTTTGAGAAATGGGCATTGGTGGTTTTTAATTTACTGATTAAATCACGGTACTCTGGAAACATAGAAGGGCTCCTTTTTTTCTATTGTTAATACCAAATTACGCCGACTTTTAAGCCAGTATCGTGACCAAGATCAATTATTATTAAAATGCTTGTTATTACTGAATATAAACTAAAATTGACTATTGAGTTTCAGGTAGTTTATGGTGCGCTAAATTAGAGATTGGTATTGGCATTTGTAAATTTGTCACAACAAGCGTTTTATAAGTATCAAGATTTATGTGATCGAGTTAACCCTAACTGAGTTAATAGTGGGGTAAAGTCGACATAATTAGGATTTTATATTCAATAATGAAAGGGGTTTTCAACATGGCCGACGTATTTCACTTAGGTTTAACCAAGCAAATGCTTGATGGCGCAACAACGGCAATTGTTCCGGGCGATCCAGAGCGTGTTAAGCGAATTGCTGAATTAATGGACAACGCAACGTTTCTAGCCAGTCACCGTGAATATACCAGTTATCTTGCTTATATCGATGGTAAAGCTGTGGTGGTTTGTTCAACTGGTATTGGTGGTCCTTCGACTTCAATTGCGGTTGAAGAGTTAGCACAACTTGGTGTGACCACATTCTTGCGTGTCGGTACCACTGGTGCGATTCAGCCTCAAGTTAATGTTGGTGATGTGATTGTGACTCAGGCATCGGTACGTTTAGATGGCGCGAGCTTACATTTCGCTCCGCTTGAATTCCCAGCAGCTGCAGACTTCAACTGTACAACAGCAATGGTTGCCGCTTGTCGTGATTATGGCTTAGAGCCTCATGTTGGTATTACAGCGTCATCCGATACCTTCTACCCAGGTCAAGAGCGTTACGATACCGTTTCAGGCCGAGTGACTAGTCGTTTTGTTGGCTCAATGAAAGAGTGGCAAGCGATGGGCGTATTAAACTACGAAATGGAATCAGCGACGCTATTTACTATGTGTGCTTCACAAGGTTGGCGCGCAGCCTGCGTTGCTGGTGTGATTGTGAATCGTACTCAACAAGAGATCCCTGACGAAGCGATGATGAAGAAAACCGAAGTCAGTGCAATTACTATCGTAGTTGATGCTGCTCGAAAACTCATGGCGTAATCGTTAAGTTTATAAATTAACTTAACTGTTTGAATATAAAGGTGCTTAGGCACCTTTTTTATTGGTTGTATTTGGTAAATTGCGCAGTGTTTTTAATGTAAACGAACGTGTCCCCGTGTGGAATATGATTGCAATTTAGTCATTTTACTGTATTGTTGACATAATATGTCGTGTTGTTAACCCTTATCTTAATCGGTGTGAACAGTACAGATATTGTCAAAGTGCTTTTAGCATTCCAATGGTTATCAAGACTATAAACTCCCTGCCTAAAATCTGGGTTGGATCAGGGTTTAATAGCTTAAAGGATTCTATGATAACGTGTTTACAGGGGGGTATATGGAGTTTTCAAATCCAACCAGCATTTGGTTAATTGTTGGTCTCATCTTAATGTTCGCGGAAATTATTGTTCCCGGGGGCATCGTTATCTTACTCGGCACAGCCTGTGTCATCGTTGCGGCTGCACTATTTACAGGTGTTGTTGATGGCGCTACACAAAGTTTTACCCTGTGGTTTATCACTTCAATTGTATTACTTCTGAGTTTTCGTCATGTCACTCAACGAATGATTGGAGGGGATGCTCACGTGGATAATACCGACGAAGAAATGGATTTATATAATCAAATTGTCACGGTAAAGGCTGATATTGGTCCTGGTGAACGAGAAGGTCGGGTGACTTATTCAGGCACTGAATGGCCAGCATTAGGCGACGGTAGTGAGATTAAGTCAGGTAGCAAAGTGCGTATTATTTGCCGTGAAAACATCGCGTTAATTGTTGAGCCATATATCGAAACTGAAGTGTCGCCTTAACGAGGCGCTATATGTGCATTTCAAAAGCGCAAAACCGTAAGCCAAATTAATAAAAAATCACGGATAAAGTCATATTAAAGCCATGCTCATTATTGGCTTGAATATTATTTTCAAAAGGAAGGGGAAGTATGTTTGAACTAACCATAGCATTTTTATTCATCGTTTTTATCTTGTATAAACTTATGTTGATTGTACCGATGCGTGAGGTCAATGTGATTGAGCGTTTAGGTAAATTTAGAACCGTATTACAACCGGGATTTCATTTTTTAGTGCCTTTTGTTGACCGAGTTGCTTACCGCCACGATACCCGTGAAGAAGTACTCGATGTCCCACCGCAAAGCTGTATTTCAAAAGATAATACTCAATTAGAAGTTGATGGCTTAGTGTACCTAAAAGTCATGGACGGTAAGTTAGCCAGTTACGGTATTGAAGATTATCGCCGCGCTGCAGTTAACCTTGCACAAACCACCATGCGTTCAGAGATTGGTAAATTAACCCTATCGCAAACGTTCTCAGAACGTGACAGTTTGAATGAATCGATTGTACGTGAGATTGATAAAGCATCCGATCCTTGGGGGATCAAAGTGCTGCGTTATGAGATCAAAAACATCACTCCTTCTATTCATGTGATTCATACGCTTGAAAAGCAAATGGAAGCAGAGCGTCGTAAACGTGCTGAGATCACCCTAGCGAACGCCGAAAAAGCGGCCATGATCAACATGTCAGAAGGTGAACGCCAAGAGGCGATTAACTTGTCAGAAGGTCAAAAACAAAAACGGATCAACGAAGCAATTGGTTCAGGGCAAGAAATTACCATCATTGCTAAAGCCAAATCAGAAGGCATGGATATGATTTGTACTGCACTGGCTAACGAAGGCGGTAATGATGCGATGAACATGATGCTAAAAGAGCAGTTTATTAGCCAAGTGGGTAACATTTTGTCTGAGTCTCAAGTGTCGGTAGTACCTGCTGAAATGGCTAAATTAGAAGGCTTTTTTGAAGGTATGGAGCAAGTGACCCACGCCGTAGCTAAACCATCAACAGCCACAAAAGGAGCACGATAATGTTAAACGGAGTTGATACAGATTTCATCGTGATGATCATTTGGGGCGCAATCTTTTTAATATTTGTATTGAAGTTATTTCAGTCAATTCGATTAGTGCCTACTAAGTCTGCTTACATTGTTGAGCGCTTAGGAAAATATCACAATACACTAGATGCAGGTTTTCATGCCTTAGTGCCTTTTATTGATAAAGTGGCTTATATCCACGATTTGAAAGAAGAAACCATTGATGTTCCTCCACAAGAATGTTTCTCAAGTGATGAGGTTAATGTTGAAGTGGACGGGGTAATCTATATCTCAGTGGTGGACCCCGTTAAAGCGAGTTACGGGATTACTGATTATCGTTATGCAGCAATTCAATTGGCACAAACAACCACACGCTCCGTTATTGGTACGCTGGATTTAGACCGTACTTTCGAAGAGCGCGATATTATATCGGCCAAAGTGGTTGAAGTGCTTGATGAAGCTGGAGCGATTTGGGGTATTCGAGTTCATCGTTATGAAATTAAAAACATCACCCCGCCAGAAACAGTTAAAAATGCCATGGAAATGCAAGTGAATGCTGAGCGTGAGCGTCGTGCTTTATTGGCAAAAAGTGAAGGTGATAAACAAAGTAAGATTAATCGCTCTGAAGGTTTTATGGCTGAAACCATTAACTTGTCAGAGGGTGAGATGCAACGCCGTATTAACGAAGCTGAAGGTAAGGCTGAAGAGATTTTAACCCTTGCTAAAGCGACCGCTGAATCGATTGAGCGTCTGGCTGTCGTTATTTCAAAACCTGGCGGACACAGCGCACTGCGTTTGCAATTAGGTGAGCAATACTTCAAGCAACTTGAAGGCTTAAGTGATGCCGATAACCGAGTGGTATTACCGGCTAACTTGATTAATTTCGAGCAATGGATGACGACCATGGGTCTTGAAGACGAATTTAAGGCTAAAAAATAGTTGTTTGATTCGTTAAGGGAGAGGCTAGCAGCAGTGCTAGCCTTTTTTATTTAGCAAATACCGTGGCGGGTATAATTACTGCTCAAATCGCTGCTTAAATAGCGGCAACATAGCCGAATAAGTGGCTAAAACCGACTAAAATCGTGACTGACTAACTGATTAATGAGTCATTCAAATTTTGCGAAATCAATAAGATAAGGTTATGTTTATGATGAGTGCATTAGGTTAAGTCGTGATAACCGAGATGAATAGAGTGTCAGTGAATAAACGTGTTATGGCATGCCCTTGTAGATAAGAGGTGAGAGTGAAATCAAAAGTATTGCATTGTGTTGACGATCCAAACATGGGCGGCGTTAATTTTGCGCTTCAAAGCTTATGTGGCTCAACATTGCAACACGACTTTGAATTCGACATCAAATATGTGGATTTTTCAAAGCCGGTTTCTTTGAATTCAACGGCGGATATCATTTGTTTACACGGTGCTTCAAATTGGCGAAATCTGTTCAATATTTTCATATTTACATTACGGCACCCCAAGGCAAAATTCGTCTTGCAAGAGCATCACTACGGCGCAAGCTTTGTGCGCTCGCAAATTCAGTCTCCTAAACGTTTTTACTGGATGCTTAAACTCAATTATTGGCTAGTGGACAGGGTAATTGCCATTGCGCCTTCACAGCAGTTGTGGATGCTTAACCATGATTTAGTGCCAAAAAATAAGATCAATTTATTAGGCCAAGGACGTGATTTAAGTGGGTTTATTCCTAAACTTAACGACCTAAATAACGCCGCAATCGACGCTGAACGAAGCAATGTTAATAAAACATCCGCTGACATAAAAGTGCCTGTTATAGCCGCTTATGGGCGTTTTCATTATCAAAAGGGCTTTGATTTATTGATAAAGGCGATGTCGCTGATTAATCAACCTTGTTTACTCAAAATAGCGGGTGAAGGCCCCTTGGGCGATGAGCTAGAGCAATTAGCTGGTGGCGTTGCGAATGTTGAGTTTGTGGGGAAAGTTGAACGTGTCCCTGAGTTTTTAAATCAAGTTGATGCTGTGGTTATCCCATCTCGCTGGGAGCCCTTTGGGCTAATATTTATTGAGTCATTGGCAATGAATAAAACAATTATCTCAAGCCAAGTTGATGGCTTAGGCGATCAAGTTAGTCAGCATGCTGCATGCGATGTTAATCAAGGGGAAAACCTTCCTGTTATTCATCCTATTTCTGAGCCTGTTAGTGCTGACTCTATTGCCGATGCAATTAATCAATTTCTGTCTCAAACGGCTTCAATACATCCACCTGTCCCCAATATTGGCTATATCAATCATTGGAAACAGCAACAATGGTTTGAGCTACAGCAAGCATGGAAAAACTTGTTTAAGCAGTTGCTGGAAGATAAGCGTCATTAAATGTTCGCTTTGATGTATTTCTGGAGGGAAATTAAAGCGTTAAACAAGCGTTCTACCCTCACGTGATAGAACCACATGACCCCAAAGATTTCGAGCGACTTAATCATAGCTACTTAATCAAAGCGACTTAATCATAGATACTTAATCAAAGCGACTTAATCATAGATACTTAATCATAGATAGTTAGTCATAACGACTTATAACTAGGCGCGTATCCAGCGCATCTCAAGCTGCTTTTGCCCTGTGTGTTCGCAAATACACTTGCCCACATCACTAAAGCCATGGCGAAGATAGAATTGGTGTGTTTTTTCGTTTTCAGCGTAAACGGTTAATGTTAACTGTTCATATTGGTTTTTTACCGTATCTAACAGCTGGGTTCCGATCCCGTTAGATTGTGATTGAGGATCCACAAAAATGGCTGGAATACTGCCCTCGTAATATGAAATAAAACCGAGGATGTGGCCATTGTCTTCATAAACCCAAGACTCGCTATGAGGAAGATATACATCACGCATATTTTGCTGTTGCGATTGCCAAAATTCTTCCGCTACAAAGCTATGTGCTTTGATTGATGCTGTCAGCCAGATAGCGACGGCACTATCTAGATCCTGTTCTCGCATTACTCTTATCATTTGTGTTTCAGCCCTTAATGCTATTGCTAAGTTTAGTGTCATTGACGTCTTTATAACGTCAGTGTGTCGTGAGTTGCTGTATCTACAAGTCAGTGATAATTGATACTTTAAGCATGTTAGCCACACTATAAAAGTTGCCTGCGATGAATGATTGAATATTTCCGACAATATCAGCTTGAGATAGAACTCACGCCACCATAAATATCAATGGTAAGCCCACGCTCTTTTCCATAAGTTTTAGGGGTAAAACCTAATTGTTTTTTTAAATACCGAATCAAATGAGGTTGGTCGCTAAAGCCGAAGTTAAGCGCGATTTCAGCCCAATCAAGCTCGGCAGATGAGCGTTGATAAAGATACTCCAACATAGCTTCAAGTTTATTCATCGATTGGCATTGTTTAAGCGTTAGTCCTGTCACACGCTGAAAACTTCTTTCCAATGTACGCTGTGAGCAATGAAGTTGTTCTCCGAGTGAAGATATAATGCTGTCATCAAGGTGATGTAATGCTTTACGGGTAATCTTACTATGTTGATCTTCAGTGCATTGCTCAAACCAGGGCATTAATAACGCATCTAATTGCTGACAACATAAGGCAGCATCCGTTCTCGCCATAGTCATCAGTGCATCTTCATTGAGCTGACGTTCAGTGAGCAATGTCGTCCCTTGGACTTGCTCTACTGTATCAAGTGGCAGTGTCTTACCGAAAAATTCAGGCAAGCTATAAAGCGCACCTATATGAAATTTAACCCCAAGGTGGATAAATGGCTGTGAATGATCGAGTTCGAATGTATTTTGATGAGGGTATAACCAATGGCTACCTTTGCCTGCTTCGCTACCAGAACTGGTATCGTAGCGGTAGGCTTGATTTGCCGGCGAGATAATTAAATGTGTAGCAGGATCAGGGTTAAGCTTTGGATAGTTATGGCTATTCACATCTGGGCGTTTTTCAATTAACCAATAGCATTGCACATATTTAGCAATGCTAGGGGAACTAGGCGAGCGCAACCAATGGATCATAACCAGATTAACCTTGTTAAAATATGACTTATCACTATATGTCACATCGCGGCTAATACAACAAGAAATAAGGCGAGAATCACAGTGCCAATCACAAAGTGATACTCGCTAAACCTGATTAACAATAGCAATCATTATTTTGCTTCAAACGCTATTTGAACAATGCGGTTCTGTGGCATTAGGCCTGCTCGTTCAATGGTCTTTTGTGCTCCGATGTTGCCAATTTCAGTTGAGCAAATAGGAGTTAAACCTCGATCATTGGCTAAGTTAATCAAGCTTGAAAGCACCTGAGTCGCCAAGCCTTTACCACGATGAGATTGCGCTACTATCATGCCTAAGTCTGCATACTCGGTCTGATATTCATCGAATAAACGACATTCGCCTGTTGCCAACAATTCACCATTTTGCCAATAACCAAATAACTCTTTACGGCTAATTAGATTGCCATAATAACCCGATACCCACTGCTCTGGTGCGCCGATATTGGTGGCGGCAAACTCAACAAATTGCTGCAATTGCTCTGGTTTTGCTAAAGCTAAAGTAAGCGTAGTCACATTATTGTTAACTGGAACAAGCTGCTGATACATCAAGGTGTTCAATGCAAATTGTGTTGAGTTATCCATACAAAGAGACAAATAGTGTGGCTCCGCTGTACTCACATAAGCGCCTTTTACTTGTTTGATGACTTGGCTTTGTTGCTGCGCAATAAAACGAAATAGGGCTTTGGCATCAGTTTCCGCTTCAGGGGCAAGGTAAAACTGCAGTAAATAATTTTCATCATTAATACAGCAAAAGCCGACTAAGTTATCTTGCTCATAAAACCCAAAGTGACTCGCCATAGGCACAAAGCCAAAATGCCACATACCATCTAGCGGAGCACTTGATAGCGCAAAATACTGTGCTTTAAGTTGGCTGATACTTTCCAGCTTATCGATTGGTTTAATGTCTATCATTACTGTTACCGGGTTAAATTATAAATGACGAACAGAGGCTTATTTTAGTCATGAGCGCTGTTCTGGATGGGATAAATAGTAATCAAGCTAAGAGCGTTAAGATTGAATAAAAACGACAAGGTTGAATAATTTTACTTTTGATGTAATTGAATTGGGTGAGTAACGAAATGAAGCAAACGCCGTGGTTCGCTTATGGACAAAAGCTTATTAGAGTTAAAGCGCTTAAAATGATGCGTTCCATTAGAGAATATATGGCAAGTGGATAAAAAGTAACGTCCACAATAATGAGCTAAAATGTGTTGGCTAACATAGGCGGTGCAGACGAAAAAACAACTGTTTATCGTCCTGACAGCTTTGCTGGAAAGAAGACATTGCTAAATGTACAGGTCATTACTTTTTAAAACAGTGCGTATTTTATCTTGATCTTTTAGTACGGTTTTATATATCCACTTATAAAAAATACTGTCCATTCGTGGCAATAACTGTGCGTAGGGCTAATTTACCTCGTCTTACTTGGGACTTTTTACCACTCTTATATAGACATCAGGTATTGATATGCCATGTTTTTTATATGCGGTAAATTTTTCAAACTCAATGTTAGTCACTTCATACTCTAGTTTATTTAATTCGATAAGTAACTGCTTGAAAATAGTCGTAGACTTCAATGCTTCCGGAAACTTATCTCTCACTCCGCTTATTGCGGGGTTATGCATATTGCCTGAAGATTTAAATGCAGCCTCTAGCTCGATTGGGTAATGAGTTTGATAAAAGGTTAGCAGCTCTTGATTGGTTAATTCAGATGACTGGCCAATGAGACGGACTGTAAATTCGCGCTCACGATAAGTAATTACTTCGAATACTTCAGCTATGCTATTGCCTCCGCTTGGCATTAGAAATAGCTCCAGATGCGGAGAAGTGCCATATCGCTGTAGATTTCCCAGCTTCACATCGGTTGCAAAACTATTTGCTGACATAATGAGTAGTAAAATAGATAGAGTGATTTTCATAGTGATGCCTAATGTCCGAAACAGCTGAAATTTAGGAGTACCAGCGAGTCATCTTTCGGACTGCTTGTAATTAAGTTTACTCTGCCCCCCAACTGATTTAGGTTTCTGGAGATTCTATCAAGATGGTAAAGGACATAATCTTGCCTAACAATGCTGTGTTTGCTGTAACCGAAATTATTTTCCATCCATCATTTTCAATTTCCTGAATTTGAGTATTAAGAAGGATTATGTCTATAACCCCAAGCATTCAATGTGTTTTTTATCAAAGACAATAAGTTTACGCACTTTTAAACTCCTTTTTTGCATATAACAGCTTATTGAATGGCTCACGGTTTAACGTCGGCAGCTTAAATTATTGATTAATGCCATCCTATATTTTCTATCTTATTGATGTAAATACTGATTGATTATTAATACCTTAAAACAAAGTGTGTTTACCTGATAAAAGTGTCAGTAAAAAGGATTAATACTTTAAATTGAGAATTATCAAATTATTAGAGTTAGTTACACAGTTTGCATCATACAAATTTCGTTTATGTATATATCGTTTGGGTTCATTTTTTAGCAGATCAAAGTCGTGGCGCTAATCCAAACGGCGTTTGAAAATCAAGAGAACACCAGCAACTGCAACTTTAATTTGATAAATATCCACTCAATCATAGAGCAAAAAAGCCTCACAACTTAATGTTGTGAGGCTTTAAATATCGAGCTAATAGCAACTATACCTTTATCAAATAAGTCCCTAGTGGGCATCTAGACCTAAATTGCTTCAACCCCCTAAGTAACTAGCCTGCTTATACTGTTAACCCGCTAGTAAAGCTCCCTGTCACTAGGCATACAACACCTGCCACTAGGCATTGACGATTAAGCATTGCTGGGTAATAGGTCACCATTATTACGATAGCAAAGGCGAGTAAGTTAATGTTAATGAAGAATAATGTGATGCCTTCAGAAACACCAAATACTTGCACTAATGGGAATACTGATAATGCTAAGAAGACAAAGGCTAATACTCTTTTTAATGTACGATGTTGTACGTTTTGTGAGTAATGCCAATTCTTACGGCGAGGCACATTCATAGCTTGTGCTAGTAATGCAAATGCGATGTACCCTAAACAGGTTGATATTACAAAGTAACTAAGCATTTACCGTCTCCTCTAACTGTACTTCTCTCTCTTTCTTGGGCATAAACTTAAGGCAATATAATGCCACTGCAGCGATGGCAATAAATGAAATATCAATCAGCTTAATCATTAGAGGTACTTGTAGCCAGGTAAAACCAGAACCAATTCCTAACAACGGGTACTGAATGAAAATGTTGTATATAGCTAAGCTAATAGAAAGTAATACAATGAGTTGCGTTTGTTGGCGCCAAGCTTTATCTGAACCAACGTAATACGCATGTATGAACATTGCAACCCAAGCCCCGTACCAAGTAAATAACTCTAGATTCATTCGCATGTCTAAGCCAGCTGGTATAATACGGTTTGCCCAGAAAGCAATTAACATGGAAGCTGGTAAACCGACAATGGTCGCTACATTTAAGAACTTAGCTCTAAGTACACTCTTTGTTGGCGCCGCATTGCGTTTACGCTTTTCACGCTTTTGTACCCACATAATTGAACCTGTAGCAATCATGATACAGCCGAGTAACCCTCCTAAGAAGTAAATAGCCCGCGCTATAGGACCTGCGTATAGCTGCTGGTGTGCTTGCTCGAGTATATTTTTAAAAGCAATGATTGAGCTTGGAGGGGGAGCTGGTTGGGTTGCCTTAACGAGTTCACCTTCAGCATTAAAAGACCAACTCGGGGCTTTAGCACCGCTAGCAAGATCATTATTTCGCTCTCCACGAATAACAATTTGTTGTTTGGGTGTACCAGGGTTCGAAAACATAATCATGGCGATTTTGCCATCCTGGCGCTCATTCCACTGAGAATGTATCGAGTTCAGTACTGCTGATGTTCCTTCAGTCACAGGTAATCTAGTGACAGGGTTAAGGGGCATATCTGGTATTGTTAAGCCCATTTTCCCACCGTTTAATTCACGAAACGCTTTTTCATCTCCTTCCATTGCGCCCTGAATTCCCCAGGGATTTAATAAGAATACGGTGAGAAGTAAACCACTGAAAATAAATACGAAATGATAGGGTAATGCCACAACTCCAGTGACATTATGCATATCCTGCCAAGACATTTGTCCCCGTTTCGGCCTAAAGGTGAAAAAATCTTTGAATATTTTTCGATGAATGATTACGCCGCTTATAAGCGCGACAAACATCACCATAGTAATAATACCCACTACGGTTAAACCGAGATGTTTTCCCATTCCAAACAACATGTAATGAGCCTGAACCATCTTACTCATTAAACGGGAATCACGGCTGTCAATTTGTTCACCTGTAGCAGAATCTATAGTGACATTGTGACCCCCATGTTTTGATGGTCGTTCTCCTTCATCGTAATATCGCACCTTTGTGATTGGTGAACGATCACTTGGCATCATGATACTCCACTGAGGAGAGTCCTGAGCGTAAGTATCTAAGTAGCTACCAATAGAACTAAAATCTTGTACTTCAGCAGCAGTAGATAGATGAGACTCGGGCCAAGCCCACAACATCATTTCTTCACGATAAAAACTAAATGTACCAGTAAAGAAAATGAGGTAGAAAATCCACCCTAGGAAAAAACCAGTTAAAGTATGTAACCAAGTGTTGGCTTTACGAACTCCAGGACCTTTATTTTTTGAGTAAGCTTCTCTTATTGTATTCATAAAACTCATAGCGTTAATTTCCCAACTTAATAATTAGATACAAAAGCGATAGAAGCAGGGTAAATCCCCCTACGACAGCCCATGCAAAAAGGGCACTTCTTGCACTAATTGCCCAAATCATAATGGTAGGAAAAACAATCATAGAGAGCGTGCTTGCCTCTGTGATTGCAAATGCAACGTTGGATGAAAGTGTAAGACTAAATACGACAGTAAATAGAACACAAAATAAGTAATTACCAACAGTGGCAAGTGCTAGCCTAAAATAAAAATCTGGCCAGCTCATATTTAGTGGAGCGACTTTAGACGACATTTTATAAACCTCAATGAATCATAAGAGCCCAGCTCTTAATCAGGCTCTTATATTTGATTTTTATTATTTTAAAGTTTGGCTGAGAAACTCAAACGCCATTCCAATGGGGAGATTGCGGTGTCAGTTTGGCTATCACGTTCTGACTGATATAAGTTGTATGCAGCAAATGTTATAGAGTATTTGTCGCCAAAACCTTTCTGTAGCGATGCATTGAAGTTATAGAAGTCAAAGCGTTCAGAACCTGAACTGTATAAGTAGTCTTGGTTATATGCGCCCCAAATGTTGATACTAAAATCATCATCGGGGTTATGATATTGAAGATCTAAGCCATAGATGTTTTCTGAATTGAAGGTTAGGTCGGATTCAATACCATCTTCGTCAATTTGTTTTGCATCTATACCGTCATAACTTAGCTTAATATTTAAGTTATCGGTTAGGCTATAAGTGAGCTGTGCTTCAATACCTTTTACTGAAGCTTCACCTACGTTATAACGTAATTTATTATCACCTTGAATTGGCTCTGGTAGGTTGTCACAATAAATACGATCTTCACTGCCTTCTTCAAAATCTGCACAGATTTGAGAGGAGAACATATCTGTTACGTCGGTGTTGTAATAACCAATGCTTGCAGATAATCGATCAAAATAGACTTCATATCGAATATCCCAACTTTCTGACTCTTCGGGTGTGAGATTTGGATTTCCCCAAACAGTCGCTTCACCTTGGGTTTCGTAGGCATAAAGCTCAGTTAGAACAGGGGCTTTATAACCAGTACCAAGATTGGCTTTAATAAAGTTATTTTCAATAAACTCATATGTTCCGCCAAGTTGATAAGTAAATTTGTTACCGAAAGCACTGTCGTTATCAAAGCGCACCGCTGGAATAAGTATTAGTGAGCGATCAAAAAATGACATTTCGTTCTGTAGGTAGAAGGCATAACGGTCTAAGCTATCTTCAGTTAATTCTAAGTTTTCACGAGATATTTGATCATTTAGATATTCACCACCAATAATTAATTTATTCCAGTCATTGATTTGCCAAACATCTTGCAAGTCTAACACCATGGTGTCATAAACCTGATCGAAACCGCCCTTTGATAGTTCAACTTGGCTCATCGTTAACCCCGCAGTATAGCTGTGGTCTTGAGTAAAGCCATCAAGGATAATTGAACCTCCAAGACGTTTTCGATAAGTCTCAGAAACTCTAGAAGAGGAAGTAGTATTGGTAAACTCATTACCTCCAGCATCCACGAGTGTTTCGTCTGAATAAGTTAATGAGGTGCTTGTTGTATCAAGGTTTGAATAGCTACCTTCAAAGCGAATTTCATTATTTTGGTTAATGGCATAACCAAGCGTACCGTTAAAGTTTACTAAGTCACCACTAGCTGTTTCTTGCCAGCTACCATTGTCGTCTAAAGTATCTTCTTTAACTGGAATATAGTCAGTGTAGGAGCCTGAAATACTTCCAAACAGGTTGTTTACACGACCAAAATCGTGAGTATATGCCACTTTAGACTCATTAGAACCGTGTGAGACAGTATAAGTAGATGACTCCTCATAGCTTTGTTTAGTTATAATGTTAACCACACCGCCGATCGCATTCGATCCATACATGACACCAGCTTGACCCCGTAAGACCTCAATGCGGTCGACAGAATCGATGTTTATGTTATCTGTGATATAACTTTGGAAATCTTTATTGTTTTCCATCGCACCAGGCTTACGCCCATTCACAAGTACAACGGTATAGTTAAAACCTATTCCACGTAAGTTAATCCCTCCTTTTTGAGCGTAAGTTTGTGCACCTGTTGCACGAGAAATTACATCTCTTACAGAAACTGCACCCATTGCCTCAATATCCTGTGAAGTAAATACTTCGATGGAAGCTGGAACTTCTTTTAGTAAGCTTTCGCTTTTGGATCCTGTTACAACAATAGTTTCCATATCAGCTTTATTAATACCAGGTCCATCATCAGCAATAGCTAACGAAGGCATACCTAACATTATTGAACTAACAGAAAACGCAACGAGTGTCCTTTTAAACATTTCTTTCCCCTAACAACTTTATAAATAGTAATGATATTGATTATCATTAATGTTTGTGGCGGAAATATTATGGTTAAATAACCGTGCTATTAGTGTGTCTAATGTTGCATCTTATTGTAAATTAAGTAAATATTATGAGGGTGTATTAAAGTTCTATTAGTGTGGCTCATTGATATTGGCGTTCAAGTATTTAGAGTATTACGCTGTAAAATGCCTTTTATGCATTTTGAAAGAGTCGTGTAAATATGGTTTTTCCGCATAAAGCAAAGCCGAAATCTGCTTTAAATAGATAATGCTATCGAGCGAAAAAAGCCAAAAAGCAAAATTTTGAGTCGATAATTTAGAGAGGTGTTAATGGCCGCAGAAGGGCAAATTTTATATTGCTCGTTAAAGTAGGTAATAAATGAAATTTAAAGTTGGCTGCTTCTGGTGTGGATGCTTCGGATTTGATCTCAGCGTCGGCCTTAAGCTAATCCAATCGAAGCTTAGAAGTATAAAGGCCACTTGAAACTTTAATCTGATCTAGCTAATTACAACGAACTTTCACTTCAAAACACCCATCTTCTCAAAATCAGAATGCGTTGCAGAATGCATTTTAGCCATAATAAAAATCTTTGTTGACTATATAAGTTTCTGTATTTAAAGGATAATGAAAGTTGGCATTCGCTGTGCATTATACCGTTACATCCTGATAACGAATAGCGAGATGCAATATGAAAACAGCAACTGTAAAAGCAACTAATGTAAATTCATTGAACGCCCAAATCATCAATATTCTTGGTTTCAGTAGTATTGCTATTGGCACTGGCATGGCGCTATTTAGTGCTAATACCCATGCTGCTGAAGCATTTGATGCTTGTCCGACGGAAGCCTTTATCGTGCAAACGCCATCGGGCATTCCGAAGACCTTTGGCGTTGAACTTGGTACAGGTAGTTATACTGTATTGTCACCAGATATGGGGATTAACAAAGCACTCAACGGTGTGGGTTTTAGTTATCTTGATAATTACCTCTACGGTTGGGATTACGAAAATGCCACAGTCGGTAAAGTGGGTAAAGATTACCAAGTAGAGCCATTAACAATCACCAAAGACAGCGCAGCAGCCAATCAAGATTTTTATGTTGGTGATGTGGCGATTGATCAAAACGTTTGGTATGGCTACCGCAAAGGTGTTGGCTTATTCACTGTGCCACTTGATGGTAATGATCATCCAATGAATATTGTCTCAGGCAGTAAAGCTAATGCCACTTATCGCATTACCGATTTTGCCTTTCACCCAAGTAATGGATTCTTATATGCCGTCACAAATGGTAGTACCGGTACCTTAATCAAAATTGACCCTAGCACGGGTGCGCATGAAAACTTAGGTAATGTGATCACCAAAGACAGTGGTAGCTTTACCTTTGGTGCGCAGTTCTTTGATCCAGATGGCAACTTATACTTGAGTAACAACGGTGACGGTAATGTATTTAAAGTCAACGTCGATGCTGATACTCCACAAGCTGAACTTTTCTCTTATGGTCCTTCTTCTACTTCTAATGACGGTGCGCGTTGTGCGCTTGCCGAAGTGCCAGTAGGAGACAGTGTTGATTTTGGTGATGCGCCAGACACTTACGGCACCTTAATAGACTCAAATGGTGCTCGCCACGGAATTGTTGGCAATATGAAATTGGGTAGTGTTGTTGATAATGAATCAGACGGTTATCCAGCACCATTATCTGATGATGAAAGTGATGGTATCGATGATGATGACGGTATCAGTATGCCTACAGGGTTTGAAATCGGCGAAAATGCGATGTTGATTGTCACAACCCAAGGAGATGCGGCATTTTTAAATGGTTGGATTGATTGGAACCAAAATGGCGAGTTTGATACTGACGAAAAAGTGATTGCTGCTCGTTCATTAAATGCGGGCACAACCACCTTATCAATTGATGTCCCAAATTGGGCTAAAACCGGTGAGACATGGGCACGATTTCGTTTAAGTTCGGTTGCTGATCTACTGCCTACTGGTGGTGTGAGTGATGGTGAGGTAGAGGATTACCCAATTACAGTCACTGAAACGGGTATCACGATCAGTTATTACCCATCTTCTTCTGAGTACACCACGCTGGCTTATGAGGATTTATATCCGAACCAAGGTGACTTTGATATGAACGATGTGGTGATGCAATTACGTATTAGCCAGTTCAGTAAAAATGACATGGTGCGTCGTGTGGCATTTGATGCGCAGTTAGTGGCCATGGGCGCTGCTTACCATAACGGCTTTGCGGTGCAACTGCCTGATGTGGGACGCGGTAATGTGCAAGAGTCTGCGATTGAGTGGAGCATGCAAGGGGTGAAACAAACCACCTCGCCATTAGAAGAAAATCAAACTAATGCGGTATTACTGTTCAGTCAAGATTTATGGCAGCACGCTACACCAGGTAACGGCTGTTTATACTTCAGAACAGAGCCGGGTTGTGGTACTCAGTATCGTGCGACATGGCAAATGACCGTGCCATTTATTGATTCGGTTCATGTCGATGACATGCCTGAATTTCCTTATGACCCATTTATTTTTGCCACTCCAGGTACAGATCATGGCTTAGCGGCGAAGAATATTACTGATGGGCAAAACCCTGGCCGTAAATTAGAAATCCATTTGAAAAATAAAGCACCAACTGATTTGTTTGATACGCGCTTTTTAGGCATGCATGACGATGCGTCAGCGGCTTCACAAGGCCAGTATTTTCAAGATCAAAACGGCATGAGCTGGGCGATTGAAGTACCTGATTCATGGCAGCATCCTGCAGAAAACCAACGTGTTGATAGTGCTTACATTGAGTTTATTGAATTTGCTGCAGACGAAACTGGTGAGACTAAACCTTACTGGTACCTAAATGCACAAGATTCTTTGATTTTTAAAGACTAAAAGTCACGATGAATCGCATAACTGCAAACCCAATTAACTTAAGTCATAAACGGAATTTTAAGGTGAATATTATGAACACATTAACTCAAACAACTACGGCTAAAAATGCAATGTTAATCACGTCGAATAAAGGTGTAACGGTAGCGGCGACAATGTTACTCACATTACTGACTGCCTGTGGTGGCGGGGGGGGGCGGAGATGACAGCTCTCCAGCGCCAGTGGCTGCAACACCAGCGACAACCACAACGACGACGCCGACGACACCAACAACACCGACGACGCCAACGACGCCAGAAACACCAACGGATCCTGAAACGCCTGAGGAGCCAACGATACCTGCAACGTCAATTGATGATCTGATTGTTGATGCTGATTTTGACTTACAAGCGGCTTTTAATCTGGATATTGATGTGGCGCTTGAGTCTACGCAGCGAGGTTATTTTTCGTTATGTGACCAATATGAGCAAAATGGTGCCCAAGTGACGGTTAACTTTGAGTCATGCTTATTACGTGGCGCATTAGATGAAGGTAGCTTAAATGAAGCGCTATTAGTGGCAAACCATCAGCAAAACTTAGTGGCAGTGGTGTGGTTTTACGATGGTTCAGATCCTATTTATCAAATGTGGTCATATGATATGGAGGCAGAGGAGCAAACCTTGACTATTGGTGCCATATAAATTGATGAATATTAATAAAGCCAAAAAAGCCCCTTTATTGCGGGCTTTTTTGGCAATGGTCATTACGATTTTACGCAGTGTTAGAAGTGTTTACCTAAGGTTAAGTAAAAAGATTGGTGGTGTAAGTCATTAACTCCGAAACCAAATACAGCAGGGCCAAAGTCTGTTTCAGTGCCCACAAATACACTCGCGGCGTAGATTAAGTCATTCATATCGCGCTCAGACTTTAAATGCCAAACATTGCCCGCTTCAACTGATAATCCCATATAAACAGGGACATTTTTATTGAGTATTTGCCAATCTGAGCGGCGCTGGTAAATAAGCGCACCGTAAGCTAATTGGCTGCCAACAAGGGCATCATTCGACTCACCAGATAAATTCAAAAAGCCCCCCAGATTTTGTGTATGTAACAGGCTAAATTCCTCAGTATCAACGCCTGCTAAATCGACTTTGGCAATCAAGGTGTGGTGCTGATAACTGCTGGCCTTTTTAAATCTGAATTGATACTCAGTGGCTGAGTCAGTGCTAGAACTTGACGTTAACATGCTGTTTTCGTCCATGCTTAACTTGTCTTTATGCCAAATGACATTGGCCTCAATCAGCATGCCTTTAGATGGAAAGCTATAACTATCTAAGCTGTCGTAACCCACATGAATGCCGCCTCCATGAGCATCATAATCAAAATTTAGTTGCGGATATTGCGGGCCCTCCATATCGCCCGATTCGCCATATAATCCAAGCTCAATCACCATATTATCTATTGGTGAGTAACCTAAAGCTGCGGATATATGATGGGCATTATGGGTGGTTTTCAGTAACAAGAGCCCTTGCTCATAATAGGTTTGTTGTTGCTGTTGATATTGATAACGGCCTTTTACATAAAACTGTTCAAGCTCGTCCAAGGGTAAATACAGCTCGGTTGCCAATAATTTATCTTTGCCTGTGGTCAGCTCAAAGCGAACTTGGGCATCAGTATCTGCAATATGATTAATTTGATAAGCCAAATCCAACGCGACATTTGAGGTATTCTCAAAGTCTTCTTGCCAGCTAAAGCCAATATCGAAAAAGTTAGGACCCCAGCTCTTTTCTTCTGTGTTAACTACCAGCACTTTTTGATCATTTTCTTGCTCAAATTCGAGTGTGACTTTTTCAAAGTCATTGATGGCATAAACCCGATCAACGGCTTCGATTAGTGCATCTGAATTCACTTGATCGCCGTTATCAATATCGAGTTTTTGTTTAATCAGTGCAGTTGAAGTTGATGACTGATTATTAAAACGAATTTGCTCAATAGGCGCTTGTTGAAAAGCAAGAATGTCTTGCTTAAAATTCGCTCGTTTATAGAGATATTGGCTAAAACTGTCAGCATCAGAGGCCAATGGTTGCAGTTGCTGTTTATGCATTAAGGCCGCTTGTTGTCCAAGTTCAAATCCACTGGCTAAAGCGCTAAAGTCGGTGGTGTCAAAGTTACTGATATCTGGGCGGATCAAAATATCAGCCTTATTCAGTGTTGCAATTTGTGCTACGGCATTGGCGCGTGTCATCAAGGTGCTTAATTGGCCGACGATAGCAATAGCGCTGTTGAGCTGTTCTTGGGCTGATAAATCCGCACCAATATCGATGGCAATAACAATATCTGCCCCCATATTTTTAGCGGTTTCAACGGGTAAATTACTTACAATGCCACCATCAACTAAGGATTTTCCATCAATCACGGTGGGTTGTAATATGCCGGGTACCGTGGCGGAAGCTTGCATTGCTTTAAGTAAATTACCTTGGTTTAGCACCACAGCTTCACCAGTGGAGATATCGGTTGCTATCGCGCTAAAAGGCGTTGCGAGATCATTAAAGCTGGCTTGGTTTTCGATAGCGCCAAATGAATCCAGGTAAAGGTTGCCCATGGTTTGGCCCCTAAGTAGGCCTTTGGGGAGCAGTAATTGGCCATCAAGTAGGCCTAATTCAAATGGCATGTTGTAGCGGTCGACATCTTGTTTATCACGGTAGCGTAATGATTGTCTTGGCACATTATCGTTAAAACCACTTTCCCACGCTAAGCCGAGCATGATGGTTTCGATGTCGTTTGCACTAAAGCCTAATGCGTATAAGCCGCCAACATAAGCGCCAATACTGGTGCCGACAATATAGTCGACTTCAATTTGTTGTTGCTCTAAATACCGTATTACGCCCACATGGGCTGACCCTTTTGCTCCGCCACCACTGAGTACTAAACCGACGGTGGGTCTAGGTGATGGCTCAGGTTGAGCATCTGGGTGAGTGTTTACTGGGTTTAATGAGTTTGCGCCCACCGCGTGACTGATGCAAATACAGCTTGCCGCTAGCCAAGCTAGGCAGGTTTTCGCTAGGTTGACGTTAAACAAGGGCAATAGGAATTGACGCATCAGAAACCTTTAAATTGGAATGATTGAATTAGGGTTGAAAAGATTTGGGTGCTCACAAACCACCGAAAAATGGGGGAAACAGTGGTCTGTGAGGCTTAGGGGTTGTGATCAATCGGTCAGGATTGATTGCTTGCCTGTTGCGGTGTCTTTTTGGGTGTTGTCATCAGTTGATGGCTTCACTTTCCAGTCTCCGCCTAAGGCTTTGTTGACCAAAATGACATTTGACGCAATGTTCAGCTGCGCTGTGACAAGTGCATCTTGCATGGTGTTATCTTGTCTTTGTGCATCCAACACTTGGATGTAATCAATTAAGCCCGCTTTGTATAAACTATTGGCTTTTGCCACAGCTGTTTGGGTTTGCTGGGCTGCAGTCTCTAATTGTTGATAAAAGCGTAAACTATTGCCGTAGCTCATTAATGTGGTTTCAACTTCATTAAATGCCGCATTGACTGCCTGTTCGTAACGCAAACTGGCTTGCTTAAAACGAGTTTGTTGCATATCGACCATTGCGCTGCTGCGTCCGCCATCAAACACTGTCCACTTTGCCCCTAATCCAGCAGCCCATCCAACAGAGTTTGAGCTGAATAAATCATCTGCGCTATCAGCAATCACAGCAGGGCTTGCAGTCAGATAAAACTGCGGATATTGATTGGCGATACTGGCACCGAGTTCAGCATTAATGGCCGCCATTTCTCGCTCTGCTAATGCAATATCAGTGCGTCGTTTAAGGATATCTGATGGCATTCCTGTCGGGATTTGGCCTGTGACCGTTGGCAGTGGTGCAGCGTCAAAACGATTGATGATGTCACTCGGGTGTTGGCCTAATAGCGTTGCAAGGCGATATAAATGCACTTTCTCAGCCGTTTCAAATAGGGTTTGGCTAGCTGAGACTGTAGCGAGTGCTGCACGAGCACTGGCTAAGTCTAGTTCTGAACCAAAGCCGCTATTGACTAAGGTTTGTACCATTTCTAAGGTCTGTTGTTGCTCATGAATATTACGTTGAGCAATGGCTAGACGGGCTTGTGCCCCACGATATTGCAGGTAGTTGTGTACCACATCGGCGGTAATCAGTGTATTAACGCCTTGAGACAAAATTTCTGCTTGTTGAACACGAATATTGGCGGCATCACTTAATGCATCTAAACGACCAAATAAGTCAATTTCCCAACTGACATTTGCGCCAACCATCAGGGCTTAATGATCTTTGTCAATCATCTGGGCGCCTATAGCAGGGCCCGATAATGAGTCGTTTTCTGATAAGCGGTAATCCACAGCTCCCGCCCCTAAATTAACGGTCGGAATTTTTAGCGATGACACCATTGATTCATAAGACTGCGCTGCGGTTATTCGCTCTGCAGCAATTTGAATACTGATGTTTTGCTGCTGCACTTCTTCAACTAAACGATCGAGTTGTGGATCGCTGAAATTCTTCCACCACATATCGGTTTCAATTTGCTGGGTATTGTCTGCATGTAAGTAGACGTGATCTAGCCCGACAGTTTCAGGGGCTTGGTAGTCTGGTGTCATGCTACAACCGCCAAGTAAAAGGGCGATGACTAATGAGATATTACGCATTTTCATGAGTTAACTCCTGTTGTGCTTGGCGTTTAAAAAACAATTTATACAGTGCTGGCATAATGAATAATGACAGTACAGTTGCGACCGCAAGGCCACCAATAATGGTTGCAGCCATTTGATCGAATAATAAGTCAGACAATAGCGGTACCATACCTAATGCTGTCGTCAGGGCGCCCATCGAAATCGCCATGGTTCTATTGAGGGTTGAGTGAATAATGGCATCGTCTAATTCAGCGCCATTTTTACGTTCAAGCTCAATTTGATCCATTAGCACAATGCCGTTTTTAATGATCATTCCAGATAAAGCGATTGCCCCGACTAGCGCCATAAAACCAAATGGTTTGTCGAATAAAATTAAGCTCCAACACACGCCAATAAAGGCCAGAGGTAAGGTGATCAAAATGATGGACGGCTGTTTAAAGGCGTTAAATAACAGCACCAAGATAATGACCATGATTAAGAATGACTTAGGTGTTTGAGTCATTATGTCGTCAATGGCTTCACGCTCTTCAGAGTATTCTCCGCCCCATTCCATTTTGTAACCCGGTGGTAATTCAATCGCTTCAATCTCAGCGGCGATTTCATTACGCACATTACCAATTGTGTCGCCTAATACTCCGGCTTGTACGGTAATGGTTGGCACACGATCACGGCGCCAAATCATGCTTTGCTCACCGCGCATTTCAAAACCATCAACCACATGGGAAAGAGGCACACTATGCAAGCCGACAATAGATCGAACAGGGATATCGCCAAGATCGTCTAAGCTGGCATTTGATGACTGCAATACAATTGGCACTAAGGTGTCGTGCTCACGTATTTGGCCTAAAGTAATCCCGTCGCTGGCGCGTTTTATCGCTAAGGCAATGTCGGCACGATTAATACCAGCAAGACGGGCTTGCTCTTGATTAATAATCGGGTGAATCACTTTGCTTTCTTGACGCCAATCATCACGTACATAACGAGTATGAGGGTGCTGCTCTAAAATCACTTGCGCTTGATCTGACAGCTGTTTTAGCACGAGAGGGTCTTTACCTGAAAAACGTGCTTCGATACTAAATTTATCTGATGTGGCCAGTTTTAAATCCCGAAAACGTGGTTGTGCTTGCGGGAAGGTTTTTGATAACCATACATCGCCATCAGCCACTAATGTTTCAATGTCCTCAAAGCTATGGGTATTAATTAAGATTTGGCCATAACTGCCATCTAATGGTTCTGGCTCTACCGTAACCGAAAAGCGTGGTGCACTGGCGCCGATAGAAGTAGAGATACTTTCTACTTCAGGGCGAGCTAATAGCCATTGCTCAATTTGCGTCATGTCTTGTGAGACATCTTGAATACGGCTGCCGTTAGGTAACCAGTAATCCACAAACACCATGGCTCTGTCTGAGGTCGGAATAAAGTTGACTTTCACCATTGGCGTCGCCAGTAATGTCACGATAAGCGACGGAATAATAATGGCGATAGTGTATTTAGGGTTGGCGACAGTCCATGTAATGGCTGCTTTAAATTTAGTGGCAGCGGCGCTCGGTGCTTTTTCGCTGTCATGTTCTGGCGCTTTAATGAATGCCCAGCACATCAGCGGGGTAATTGTCATTGCCACAACCCAAGACAGCAATAGTGAGCTGGCAAGGATTTGCACCACAGATACGGCAAATTCAGCGGCATCAGTCGTTGAGAAAATGACAGGTGTTGCCCCCATAATGGCAATGACGGTCGCAGCAAGCAGTGGTAATGCAGTTTCGCCAATACATGCTTTAGCGGCTTCAAAACGTGCTTTACCTGCTTTGAGTTTACTGACGAACATATCAGTAATCACAATGGCATTATCAACCAACATACCTAGTGCAAGAATAAATGAACCCACTGATACTCGCTGTAAGTCAACTGAAGTCAGGTTCATATAAATCAGAGTGAACAGGATGGTCATTAATAAGCTTGCACCGACAATAGATGCACTGCGCCAACCCATGAATATCATTAGGATCACCACCACAATGGCGATACTTTCAAGTAAGTTGTTAATAAAACCTGTTATCGACTTATGTACTTCATCAGGCTGAAAAGCAATAGTGCTAATATCCACACCTAATGGCAGTTCAGATTGGTACTGACTGATCACGTCTTTGAGGGTGTCGCCCAGCGACACGACATTAATCCCGTTAACTGGGCTGACCGCTAATGTGATGGCTTGTTCACCATTAAAACGGCTTTCTGTTAGTGAAGGTGTTTGGTAGTCATAGTAAATATCGGCGATATCACCTAAACGAATTAACCCACTTGAAATAGGGCCAACGCCCGACTTAATAGTGAGGTTTTTGATATCTTCAATGCTGGTAAAGCTGCCCGTTTGCTCAACACGTACTTGTTCAATACCCATATCGAAATTACCAGCATCGATAGGCAGGTTTTGGCTAACCAGTTGATTGTACACTTGGGCGGCCGACAATCCTGACTCAGCAATACGTTCATCACTGATATCAACATTGACGACACGATCTCTAACGCCGTGCAGTTCAATTTTCTTAATGCCATCGACTTCTTTTAGGCGGCGCTGCAACTCTTTTGAGTAATCTTTAAGTTGCTGCAAACTGGCATCGTTACTGTGAATGGCAAAGAGCATTCCGTACACTTCAGAAAACTCGTCTTGGACGATATTGATTTGGGCTTCGAGCGGCAAACTGAGTTTTACGTCATTGACTTTACGGCGCAGTAAATCCCACTCTTGTGGCAGTTTTTCTGATGATACGGTCGAATGTAGATCGACAAAAATCATCGACATACCAGGACGAGATAATGAGCGCAGCGTGTCTAATGAACTCATTTCTTGTAGCTTGGTTTCTATTTTGTCTGTTACTAAGTTTTCAACTTCCGATGCAGAAGCACCTGGATAGAGCGTCACCACAACAGCCGTTTTAACGGTAAATGATGGGTCTTCAAGTTTACCTAAGTCAAAATAAGAGTAGATACCTGCAATGATGCATAGCACGGTAAAGAAGCACACGAACACTCGCTGCTTGATGGCAAATTCAGCTAAATTCATCATGAACCTCTCACAGAAATGATATTCTCAACGACTTTCCCGTCATGAATAAAGGCGCTTCCTGCCACAATGACTGTGTCATTAATCTTGATATCACCCAGAACACAGATATGGTTGCGACCTTGTTTAATGACGTTCACATCAACACGCTCCGCTTTACTATCAACAATCTTGGTCACTTGAGTGATGTTTTGACGACTGACTAACGCACTTGCTGGTAAACAAATGCTGTTGTTGTCGAGGGTTTGATCTGCAATACGTACATTGACCACTTTGCCTGGATAGAGATGATCTTGCTTTTCGTTAAGTGCAATGGTCGCCGAGAAGGTGCGTTTAATGCTATCTGGGATACTGGCTATTTCGATCACTGTGCCGTTAAGCGCCTTGCTGCCATTACTTGCAGCACCATTGGTTTCATTAGTGAATACACTGGCAGCTTGGCCTTGAGAAAACGCAGGTAACATCGTTTCTGGAATATCGATAATGGCTTGTAATTTTTCTGGTTGATGCAAGGTTACAAAGGCAAGCCCTGGTGAAACTTGTTCAAAATTATCGTATGAGCGTTGACCTACAATGCCGCTAAATGGCGCGACAAGTTCGGTGTAGTTAAGGGCATCTTTAGCTTGTTTTAGATTTTGCTCGACAACAGTGACGGCAGCCTTGGCTCTTGCTACCCCTGTTTTAGCACGATCTAAGCTGACATCAGACATGGCATTGTCTGTGGTCGCCATCTGGGTGCGGTCTAACTCATTTTTAGCTTGATAGTAACTTGCGTTCGCTTCAGCTAAACGGCCTTCCAGCTCTGCAACTCTGACTTGGTAGTCATGGGGATCAAGACGGGCAATCACTTGTCCTTTTTCTACGTAATCACCTTGTGCAGCGTTTATTTCAATTAGGGTTCCAGCCACTCTAAATGCAAGACGTGCCTTTTCTTGGGCTTCTAATACACCTGAAAAGCGCAAGTCATGGTTTTGGTTATTTTCACCGATAACAATGACAGAAACTGGTTGAGTTGGTTTATCTGCAACAGTAGCGTCTTGACTGCAGCCACTGACCATCGCAGTAATAAGTGCAAGTTGAGTCAGATTAGTGATTTTTTTCATTTTCATGGAACACCTCATAATTAATGAGGGCAGTTTATTCAGATATTCACTTATTAAGTAGCGGTATATGAGTAGTTTCACTTACTCATAAAATGAGACAATCAAAATATGCTAAGGATTAAATAAATTGATGACTTATTGAATTTAATAACGGCTGGTATGGTTTTTTTGCTTATAATTTCAGGTTTTTATTCTATAGTTTGTTGTTGTTCACTTGAGGGTAATATCAATTTATCAAAGCGGTAACATGGATAACATCATATTAATTGTCTCTTTTTGGGGGACTAAGAGTCTGTGTTTTGTCATCTTCTCAATGCAAGCCAGCCTAAGTACAGTGAGTGCATCTGGATTACACAAGATATCTAGAGCCCATTTAATGATTGTATTTGACGAGGTGACTATGATGAAAATTAACACAATATTAGCGGCGACACTTTGCTCTTCTTTGATGGTTGCCAATGCGCAAGCGGCAGATGTGGATTACTTTATTGGTGCAGGTACAGGCTATCAAACAGACACCATTAATGGTGATGTTATTAAAGATACTGATGGATTACCTATTATTCTGCGTGCAGGTGTCGTTATTAACGAACAACATCGTGTTACAGGTACTTTCAGCTACATGGAAGACAAGTTTTCTATTGGTGAGCAAGATTATAAGCACGAGCAATATTCTTGGTTAGTGTCCTATGACTATTTGATCCCAGTCGCCAAAAATACGCAGTTATTCATGGGTGTTACAGCGGGTGGTAATGATAATAAAGTCGCTGGTAAGGCGTCAGCAGATTTCACTTGGGGTGGTCAAGCGGGCTTCACCTACCAATGGAACGAACATTTCTCATCTGACTTGGGTTACCGTTATTTAGAACAAGACTACAGTAAAAATGGCGTTGATATTGATAACAGCCAACAAGTGTACTTAACCTTAGATTACAAGTTCTAAGTCAACGCTGGTTAATCGCTCCAAAAGGCATAGGGTCGTCGCTTATGCCTTTTTTAATTCTGTTTTGGTATCGTTTTTAGCATCCTTGTAATAGCCCGTTTCGGTTTCAATCAGAGACGTGGCCATATCAACAATGGTGTCGGCAAATAACTTAGCTGCTGCAGTCATATGTTTACGACTTGGATAGACTAAGAATGTGTCGATGGGAGTCGATTCAATTTCAGGTAACACACTGACGAGTTTACCTGATGCAATGGCTTCAGCTGCAATACTATAAGGTAGCATTGAGATCCCCGCACCCGCCAAACAAAAGCTGTATAAAGAATTCAGCTCGTTGGTGATGATATTGTATTTGACCTCAATGGTTTGATCGCCCATTTTAAGTTTGGTGTCGACCATACCATTGATTGAACGACTGCCAATAAATGAATGATGCTCTAAATCGGTGACATCATGAATGTCAGCGGCTTTATCTATGTAGAGCGGCGATGCAAATAATTTAAGGTTTAAAGTGCCCAGTTTTTTAGCAATAAACCCACTGTCATCAAGCGTCCCAGTATCCAATACAAAATCTAGCCCGAGTCGCGCCAACTCTTTATAACCCCCATTCACCATAAAAATATCTAACTGAACATTAGGGTATTTAGTGACGAACTCTGCGATGTATTTATCTAGCAATCTGTCTGTGAATGGAATAAGGCCAATTCTCACTCGTCCTTGGACTTCAGCTTGATCGTTTCGCATTACATGAGCTGCATTTCGAAGCTGATTAACCAGAGGCTCTACTTGTTCAAGAAATTGCTCACCGTTGGGGGTTAACGACATTGCGCGAGTGGTGCGGATAAAAAGTGGCGCACCGAGGTGTTTTTCTAAGTCGGCAATACGACGACTGACTAATGCCCGTCGGGTATCAAGTGATTCAGCTGCTTTGGAAAAACTGCCTAATTTGGCTACGGCAATAAATAACTCTAAATCATTGATGTGCATACTGTGGTCTTATATGAGTGACACGCACAATCAGTGTAATAAGTGGATGATTTACTTGTCAATGCAGAGGCTATTTTTCGCTGGTTAGCTCACACCTGAACTGGGTTAAGCTAAATAGTTGTCGAAGAGACAATGAGGGATTCTCAGTTGTGTTTATGGTTTTTTATGGCTGATAATAGGGTACTTACTTCAGTGATAAACGAGAAAACAGCATGACAATAGAACGCATAGAAACCAGCAAACGTATGAGCCGCATTGTAAAACATAACGGTACTATCTACTTATGTGGTCAAGTTTGCCAAGATGCCACTAAAGATATCACAGAGCAAACCCAAACCATGCTGGATAAAGTCGAGGCGTTATTATTGCAAGCAGGCAGTGATAAAAAACACATATTATCTGCCACCATCTACGTTAAAGATATGTCTTACTTCGCTGAAATGAATGCCGTTTGGGATGCATGGGTGATTGAAGGCTATGCTCCTGCTCGCGCCTGTGTTGCGGCTAAAATGGCACGTGAGGCACTATTGGTTGAAATTTCTGTCGTGGCTGCTGAAATTCAAGCTTAATAAAGTTTTATGTCAATAGGGCAATGGATCGAGTTAGACCTCAGATCCATTGTTATATTGCTATTTGCAGAACACTTGAACAGCTTTTTTAAAACTATTACTTTTCTTTGTATAAATTAAAACAAAAAACATCAAAGGGAAAAGTAGAAGGAAAATAAGACCATCAAAATCAACGTCATTAGACTTGCCATAATTGCCAGCTATTGCGAATAAAACAAATAAAATTAGCATAGTAGAAAAATAATAAGGGAAAGAACCTATTTTTAATGAAGCTAAAATTTTCTTACGGTAAATAAAACCTAGTGTGGAGTATATAAGCCAAAAAACTAAAGCTTTAGGGTCTAAATTTAGCGCATAGGTTACACCAAGCAATGGGCTGCAAGTAAAAAAAGTGATCAGACTTTCTGCGAATCTAGTTGATTTCATAATGCAATATAACGCCCTGCTAATAAGTGAACCGAGTGCTGGCGGGCGATTTGCTCAGCAAATGGCATGACAGGCTTGGTGAATCTGGATTTAGCAGCTTGTTATACATCATTTTTTCAAAAAATATTTAAGCGATTTATAAAACTTAAATATTGAGAAGGTGAATAAAAGGCATACAACAAACCAAAACTCAAATGGACTTTCCTCTAGGCTATAATTTCCTATTTTTGCAGCGTTACCAATTGAACCTTTTGATAAGCCTGTATATGCAAGGAGTGCAAAAATCAAAGCGAGAAACAAGTTGCTACATGCCCATTTAAACTCTTTATCTTCTTTTTTAGTTCTAACTTTTTGAATAACCTTTATGTCACCATTCTCTATGCGCAACTCTAACTGCTCTTGGATTAACTGTAATCTCTCTGGGTACTTTTCTCTGTCTATATTTTCTAAGCAATCTTCAAGTTCAGCTTTGGTATATTTTGTGTAGTCGATATCCATATGTTCCTACGATGTATAACAGCTTATTATACGGCTCGCCTGATAAAGTCGGCCGTTTAAGTTATTGATTTATAACATCCTACTTTCTCTATGTCTTTGATGTAAAGCAATAAAATTCTTTTGGCATCCTAAAAAAAACCGAGCTTGCGCGTTAAAGTCGCTTAAAAAATAAGTGATGAAATTTATTTCCAACATTATCAGACAATTATAGATCTTTAGTTAAGCATGAATTACGACTTTAGACTTATTTGATGAGTTCTTTGATTTAAATTAAGCCAAATCCCATTATACCTGTATATAAAAACAGTTCATTAGATTGTGCAATCTAGGCTGTAAGGATAGCAACTGTAAAAAAGCAATTTCATTTAAATGTTTATGGAAAACGAAGATAAGCATTGTTAAATAGAGCTTTGCTTATAACTAACTTTGGGGCATAAACGTGTTAAACCACTAACTTTTCACTTCATTTATATTGGGTTGGTTAAAGAAGATCACTACTTCAATCTAATCCATTGCCTGCCGCTGGGATATACAGGACGAACGAAATGTCGCGATCACATGGATGTGAAAGAGCGACCTTATGTGCAGATACAACTGCGAGACGCTGCATTCTTTATTTAAGGCAGGGGCCCTGTAAGCTCTGCCAAAATATCCATGTTTTGGAAGCTCGCTGCTGCATCTACACTGGGATTATTACTTCTTCGATTTAGCTTCATTTGTGTATCCAGTAGGCTTGAGAACATCAAGAGAATCGCGTGAGTCCTGACATGGCCTTTCTCGCACATCCATGTGCTTTAAGGCATTTAGTGCATCCTGCACTTAAGATTCTGGCTAGTTTTCGAGGGAAAGGGACGCCTCCATCGGAAGCGTTAGTGATTTTTGAAGATGATCGAAGCGGAATACAAACGAAGTCCAAAGCTGGATAATCCCCCGTTGGAAATCTTTCGCTTCCCAGAAAATTTCGCCGGGGCTGCTGGGGAGATGCAAGAGGGGGGAGCAGTTTCACCCTTCTTGCTCTGGTGTGGGCGAAGCGCCACGACGTTAATCCAAACGGGGTTTGGAAATCTTGTGTGAAATCCATATGTCTAAAACTGATATTAACTAAGTACCAAGACGTAGAGTTTTCAAAACAGTAAACAAGGAGTGGGGCAGAAATACGTTAGAACCACAAACGAAGTTTAAAACTGAATGATTCTCCGTTGGAAATTTTGCTGTTTAAATGTCGCCGGAGCTGCTGGGACTATGGTTTATAAAGAATCAAGAGGGGTGAGCAGTTTCACTCTTCTTGCTCTGGTGTGGGCGAAGCGCCAAGACGTTAATCCAAACGGAGTTTGGAAATACAGAGAACACTACGACGTTAACCCAAACTTTAAAATAAACGCACAATTACCTATTTATCTCCTTCTTAATTTGACGATCAATGAACCTCAAGTGAGGTATTCATCGCTTGTTATCCGTGCTTATACGATTAAGCCTCTTTGCACCCTAGGATCAGATGCCATTGAACTGATATACTGCCCGCCTGATTTTTGGGAGGACCAATGGACGTATCATCTTTATTAGACGGCTTAAATGAAATGCAGCGTGAAGCAGTGGGCGCACCGCTTTCTAGCATGCTTGTTTTGGCTGGAGCAGGCAGTGGTAAAACACGGGTATTAACCCACCGTATTGCTTGGTTGATGCAGGTTGAACAACAAAGTCCATACTCCATTTTAGCGGTAACCTTTACCAATAAAGCGGCGGCAGAAATGCGTGAGCGTGTTGAAAAGGTCGTCGGCACGAATATGGGTCGCATGTGGATTGGTACCTTCCATGGATTAGCGCATCGTCTACTGCGTACCCATTATCAAGATGCTAATTTGCCGCAAAGCTTCCAGATCATTGATTCTGATGACCAATTACGTTTACTTAAACGTATTCTTAAAAGCCTCAATTTAGATGAAAAGCAATATCCGCCACGTCAATGCCAAGGTTATATCAATGGTAAAAAAGACCAAGGATTACGCCCAAAGCATATTGATGCCGGCGGTTTTCCTATTGAGCAAAATCTACTTAATATCTACAAAATTTATCAAGAGTCATGCGATCGCGCTGGGTTAGTCGACTTTGCTGAAATCCTATTACGTGCTCATGAATTGTGGCTCAATAAACCCCATGTTTTGGCGCACTATCAAGAACGCTTTAAACATATTTTGGTAGACGAATTTCAAGATACCAACGCCATTCAATATGCGTGGATCAGAGTGTTAGCGGGTAACTCTGCCAATGTGATGATTGTCGGTGATGACGATCAGTCCATATATGGCTGGCGTGGCGCTCAAGTTGAAAACTTGCATCGCTTTTTAAATGACTTCCCTGGTTCAAATACCGTTAGGCTTGAGCAAAATTATCGCTCAACAGCTAACATTTTGAATGCTTCGAATGAATTAATTGCTAATAACCCTGAGCGTTTAGGTAAAAAACTGTGGACCGAAGATAAGGCGGGTGAGCCTATTTCAGTCTATTGCGCCTTTAACGAAATGGATGAAGCCCGTTTTATTGTCGGTAAAATGGCTGAATGGCATGCCAAAGGTGGCAACTTAGCGGATTGTGCAATTTTATATCGCTCTAATGCGCAGTCTCGTGTGCTTGAAGAAGCGTTACTGCATAAAGGCTTAGCGTACCGTATATACGGTGGCTTACGCTTCTTCGAACGCCAAGAAATTAAAGATGCCATGGGTTATATGCGTCTTATCAATAATAAAGATGACGATGCCGCTTTTGAAAGGGTTGTGAACACGCCAACCCGTGGTATTGGTAACCGTACCTTAGAGATTATTCGCTCTACAGCGCGTCAGCAAGAAATGACCATGTGGCAGGCCAGTGTTCGCTTGATAGAAGAAAAAGTATTAACAGGCCGAGCGGCGAACGCCGTTAATGGCTTTATGGATTTAGTGATTGGTATGCGTACAGACACCTTAGATATGAGTCTGTATAGCATGACGGATACCGTGATTCAGCGATCTGGATTGCGTGCAATGTACGAAGCCGAAAAAGGCGAAAAAGCCCAATCTCGTGTTGAGAACTTAAACGAGCTAGTTACCGCAGCTCGCAGCTTTGAAATGCCTGAAGAACTGGAAGATATGGGCGAGCTAAATGCCTTTTTATCTCATGCTGCATTGGAGGCTGGTGAAGGCCAAGCTGACAAGTTTACTGATGCTGTGCAGTTAATGACATTGCACTCAGCTAAAGGGCTAGAGTTTCCTGTGGTGTTTATGGCAGGGGTTGAAGAAGGTATTTTCCCAAGTAAAATGGCACTGGATGAAGGTGACCGTTTAGATGAAGAACGCCGCTTATGTTATGTGGGCATGACCCGAGCGATGCAAAAACTGTATATCAGCTACGCTGAGTCTCGTCGTATTTATGGTCGTGAAGATTATGCCAGTCCTTCACGCTTTATTGGTGAAATTCCATCTGAATACGTTGAAGAAATACGCATGAAGGCCTCAGTCTCTGCGCCAGCAATGAGCAGTCGCTTTAACGTGCCACGTCAATCCATTGCCAATGACAGTGGCTTTAAAGTCGGCCAAAAAGTGAAGCATTTTAAGTTTGGTCAAGGCATTGTCACTGACTTTGAAGGCACAGCTGATAAAGCCCGAGTTCAAGTGAACTTTACCGACTTTGGCAGTAAGTGGTTATTAGTATCACTAGCAAAGCTAGAGTCTTGCTAGACGGTACATGTCGTTCCAAAACCGCTTTTTCAGTTGTTGAAGGGCTGTTTAGTTTTTCGAACCCAATGATCTGATATGGGATAGATAGGATAATTGGTATTGGAACGAGATTTTGAACAAATGGTGACCATTGTCGCTATATCCACGATAAACAAGTGTTTTAACACGCCCTTAGCATGTTAGATTATTCATTTGGCAAACACACATAAATAACGCCAACCCAGAATGGCGAATAAGAAGTGAATATACTTCAAAAAGTGGGAGTGAGTTAGCCATGGCAGTATCCTCATGGACGCTTAAAGAAAAGATTTCAGTTTATAAACGGTTAACACGTTTAGACAGGCCAATTGGGACATTATTACTCATGTGGCCATGTTTGATGGCGCTGGTGTTAGCTGCTGGTGGCATGCCTGATGTAAAGGTACTGGTTATCTTTGTATTTGGTGTATTTATCATGCGTGCCTGTGGGTGTGTCATTAATGACTTTGCCGACAGAAAATTAGACGCCCATGTCGAGCGAACGAAAAACAGGCCACTCGCTTCAGGTGAAGTCAGTAGCAAAGAAGTGTTGATGTTATTTATCGTCATGGCGCTGATTGCGTTTAGCTTGGTGTTATTTTTAAATCCACTCGTGGTTAAGCTTTCGGTGGTGGGGATTATTCTCACCATTATGTACCCGTTTATGAAACGGGTGACGAATATGCCGCAAATGTTTTTGGGGATAGTGTGGAGCTGGTCAATCCCGATGGCCTATGCCGCCCAGCTTGGTTATGTGCCTGTTGAGGCATGGTGGTTATTTGCGGCTAATTGGTGCTGGACTGTGGCTTACGACACTATGTATGCCATGGTTGATAGGGATGATGATTTAAAAGTTGGCATTAAGTCTACTGCCATTTTATTTGGCAGTTACGATCGCCAGTGGATAGCGTTGTTTCAACTTGCCGCACTGACGTGTTTTATATGTGCCGGTTGGTCAGCTGAGCGAGGACTGTTTTACGGCGTTGGTATTAGCAGCTTTATTGTATTCAGTGCTTATCAGCAATGGCTGATTTATAGCCGCGAACGGGCGCTGTGTTTTAAGGCATTTTTAAATAACAATTGGGCTGGTTTTGCGTTATTCATTGCACTTGCCGCTGATTATATTTTACCATACTAATATTGCTGCAAAATTAAGCTAAAACAACTGATTAACTCTGTTATGTTTTAGCTTATTGCAGTGAAACAACATTATTAATTACACATCACTAAAAACAACATCAACAAGGATAGCTGATGCATATTGTTTATTTGCTGGCCGTAGCGGTAATGGGATTATTAACCCTATCTGCGCCAGTCAGGGCTGAGCAGGCCTTTACCATTCCTAATACCTCATCCATTATTTTAGAAGATTCCGATAGAAGCTATAAAATATGGATTAAATTACCTAACAGTTATCAAGAACAAGATCCGATTCAGTATTACCCTGTAGTCTATATGACTGATGCCATGTATAGCTTTCAAGTGGTATCTGGGGTAACACGATTACCGATGAACATGCGGGAAATGGATCAAGCCATATTAGTCGGCATTGATTGGCAAGAAGGCATGAGCCCAGCAGCGAGTCGGATAAGGGACTACACACCAAGTTCAGATAAAAGCTGGAAACGTAAAACCGGTGAAGCCCAGAGACACCTGAATTTTATCGCTAACAAGCTCATGCCTCATATCAACAAACACTATCGCACTAACCCTAGTCAAAATACCTTAATTGGTCATTCCTTAGGTGGCTTATTTGGCGCCTGTGCTTTGCTAAAGCAGCCACAGCTATTTAACCATTATCTATTGAGTAGTCCGTCATTATGGTTTGATGACAAGCAGCTGATGAAGCAATTTCGTTCTGCTGACTTTATGCTAAAAGACGTTAATGCCAAGGTTTATATCGCAATTGGTGAATATGAAACGGCAGCGCTAACTGAGTATGGTCATGACATGGTGGCAGATGCGAAAGCGTTTCAGGCTATTTTGTCCCAAAAGAACAGATTATCAGCTGCGCAAACGCTCAATGTTCGATTACAGGTGATTGAAGCGGCAAGCCATAATATGGCGTTTCCAACAGCGGCAATTCAAGGGTTAAGCTGGTTTTTATCTGCTGAAAAATAATCTGCTCAGTGGATTAGTTTACGAAGTGATGTGATGAGTGAATTGAGAGTCATATCGTGATGGATAACAAACTTAGTCAATAAGGATATTGCTATGAGACCTGTCGTAAAATACCGACTGATTTTTTTAGCTATTGCGATAGTGCTATTTACTCTTGGTGTAAAGCTTACGCCCGAAACACTGACAAACAGTAGTAACGAGCTAACATTAACTCTGATTGCTATTGGTTACTTTATCATTATTCCATTGACATATTGGTACTGCATTATTAAAAAAGGCGGCCAAAAGTGGTGGAAGCTGATTATTATTTTTAGCACTAGCAGTCTGGTCGCAAGGCTCAGCTTTCCGGCAGATATTGCCGACTATTTTGAGTTTGTTGCTTGGTTAAAATACCCCATTGTTGGGGTGTTATTGATCATTGAAGCTTACCTCGTGTTTACGATTATTCGTGGCTTATTAAAGGTTAGAAAGGTAAAAGGCGACCCGAGAGTCAGTGCGGTAGAATTGTATGCAGATAAGGATGAGAAGGCGCTGTCTATTGCCTTTATCGTGGCGGGTGAACCCACAAACTGGTATTACGCTATTCCATGGTTTTCTCGTCATCATCCCATAGCCCTCAGCCACATTAAGTTAATGAGTGCCAAGCCTTGGCATTTGTTATTCATGCTTATTGGCTGTTTAACTAGTTGTATTGCCAGCTATATGATGTTGGTGGCGAATTATCGTATCGCGCGCCATTACTCAATGTATTTAATCCGCGATAGACTAGTGATTAATAATGCCATTTGGGGCTTTATGGCGATTGATGTTAATGAGATTGAAGCGGTAGAGGTGAATCAAATAGCCAAGAAGGTTGTTGATGATGAGCTGGCCATTGGGCGAGGCGAGCAGACTAATCTCACCATACGTTTTAACACGCCACAATGGTATTTTGGCGGGTTAGGGCAATTAGTTGAAAAGCTCACCGTATTGCACATTCAAGTTGCTGAGCCAGAAAAGGTGTTCGAGACATTGGTGAATGTTGAACATAATCAAGCGGCGTAATCTTTTGAATTGTTACCAAGCGCATTGGTGATGATTGTGCGTAAAAAAATGCGCCAACGTAGGCGCATTATTGTTATTCATTTGAGCTGATTAGTCGGCATTGATAATGCACTTAATCTGGCCTACTTGGATTAGTTACTCACTAATTTGGCTAAGTCAGCAGGTCGATAATAAACCGATTTTAATACCTTACCTTGGCGAACGACTTTACCCGCCATTTCTACATCTTTTGCACATTTAGCAATGATAAACTCGCCTTTGGTGCTGCCAACAATTTCAACGCCTTGCTTGGCATAATGGGCGACTGTTTCAGCTAATTCTTGCTCATTCCGGCATACTTTACTCATGTTGCTTGAGTGGACTTCATCCCAACATTCAATAAAGTTAATTTCGCGATTGTTAGCCACACATAACAGTAAATCAACTAAGTAACTAATTTCTATGCGGTCAGTGATTTTGCTAGCGCCTAAATGCACTAAACGCCCCATAAGCACATAAACCGAGTCAACGATGGCGTCAGCTTGTTCAACACGGCAGTCAGCTTCAGCAAGCTCTGTTAACTCTTCAATGATGAGTGGGGTATGTAGGGTATCCGCTTTATCATCTAGGCTGGTCGCATCTTCGATGGGTAAATCAAAGGTGCTGCGAAATTCTCTGATATCACGGTATAAATGGTCAAAAATGGATTGGTCTAAAACAGATAACTTCATGAGTCAGTAAGCCTAGTTAATAAAATAGGCGATTATGGTAATGAATTGCACTTCGTACTACAAGAAAAACGGCGACACAGGGTCACCGTTAAGATAATAAAAATAACCGCCCATAAAACAGGGATCGGGCGGAGGTTAATAGAACCTTTTGTGATGATGAAACTAAAACTGGTTTGTTATCTATTGGCATATTTGGCAATTAAGCCATCTAAGTAAGGTTGAATACCTTCGTCAGTCCAATCGATATAGCCTCGAACAAACCCAACAAGATTCCCTTTGCCGTCAAGAAAGAAACTTGCAGGGAGTAAATCTGCAGGCATGATGTAATCAATGTCTTTGTCGGGATCGATCCAAGTGGCATATTCTCCAAAACCGTGTTTTTCAAAAAACGGTTGGATATTGGCTGGATCTTCGTCAATCGAAATAGGGACTAAAGCAAAGTCTTTATCTTTATTACGCGCTTTAATCGCCTGCATGGCTGGGATCTCCTTGATACAAGGCGCACACCATGTTGCCCATAGGTTTACCATGACCAATTTACCTTGATGCTGTTTCAAATTGACCGTTTTTAATTGTTGGTCTTTGAAATCAATATCTTTAATTTTTCTGGCGTTGTGCAGTTCGACAAATCGGGACATCACCATAGGTTTAGCGATAGGTTCTCCGGTTTCATAGACTTTGGCTTCATTAGGGCTAGCGACAGCATTAAGGTGCAGACTGCCAGTCAGTAATAGCATGGTAAATGGAAGTAATTTATTCATAATAATTCTCATAAGATTGTGGCGCTGAGTCGGCTTGTTGTTTTTTGATCCAAGCAATGCCACCAAAAGCGGCAAGTAAGATTAATCCAAGTGGAATGACCCATAATGCCAACGTGCCTGAGTGGAAACTTGGGGTGTAGCGGATCCGTTCGCCAAAGCGAGCGACCATAAAATCAATGATTTGTTGTTTAGATTGGCCTTCATCGAGTTTTTGAAAAATATGGCCTTTAAGTTCATTAGCAATTTGAGTTTGTGAATCAAACAAGCTGCGATTGTCGGAAATTGGACAACGTAATTCTTGCGCAATTTCAAATCCCAATGCACGTTTTTCACTGGCGCTATACTCGTTTGGCATAGTGATATCTTCAGCACTTGCTGGTTTTACACTGATGGCAATCAATACGCTGATAATCAGACTAATCAAGATGTGAGATAAATGACTCAATGAGCCTAATCGAGACGAATTAACTGTAGGAAATATCATGATGTCGGCTCCTGTAATGCCTGTGATTGAGACAAGGTTTGAAGCTGTTTTAGAGGTCGAGCTGTTTGTGATTGATGGCTGTATAAGGGACTTTTACAACCAAAGACCATCACTAGCCCTGCAATCATCATCATTAATGCACCAAGCCATAAGCCATTTATCAGCGGTTTATAGCTGATACGGATCAGATATTCGGTGTCATTTAGCGGTGTACCCATTGAGACATATAAGTCTTTTAACGGACTCGAATGCACACCTGCTGCTGACATTTGCATACCGTTGGTTTTAAAGGTGCGACGTTGCGGATAGACATACGCAATAGGATTTTCATTACTATCCATTACACGGATATTGGCTTGCAGTGCATCATAGCTTTGCGTTGTCACATGCTGAGTTTGCTCAAAGACAAATGTATAACCGGCGAGTTCTCTCCCTTGGTTAGGCCCCATACTGAGCACTTCTTCTTGCTCAAGATTTGAAACGACGGTACCTGCAAGTATGGCCATCGCAACGCCAAGGTGTGCAAGGCACATGGCATAAAATCGGCGGCTATGATGTTTATCTGCACCTTGTTGGTGCTGAATAATGGCAACCATGATTGTCAGCACTAACCAAGTAACAGAGGCTAATCCGAGGAAAAACCACACATTGGCCTGCTCGAGTGCGACATTGAATATCGCTGCAGTGATTGTTGAGATGAGCAATAATATTGCAGGTACAGTGAGGTTTGAGCGTTTATCGACTTGCCAACGTAGCAGGGGAGCAAGCCCCATTAATAGGCTTAGTATCACCACAATAGGCACAAAAATACTGTTGAAGTAAGGAGCACCTACTGAAATCGTTACGCCAGTGAGCACGCGATAAATTATAGGGTAGTAGCTCCCTAATAAGACAGACAATGCGGCGACAACAAGTAATAGGTTACCCATTAGCAGAAGGCTATTACGGGATATCAGAGCAAATTTATCACGGGTCTGAATGTATTGCGCTCGGGTGGCAAATAAACCTAAAGCACTACCAGCAAATACAATTAGCAGGAATAAAATCGACATTCCTCTAGTCGGATCGGCGGCAAAGGCATGGACTGATTGCACTACGCCAGAACGGACAATAAAGGTACCTAATAAACTGAGCGAAAACGCTAAAATAGCTAAGAATAAGGTCAACTTTTTACATTGTCCGAGTCGTTCACTCATGGTCACTGAGTGAACCAGAGCCGTAGCCACAAGCCATGGAATAAATGAGGCATTTTCAACCGGATCCCAAAACCACCAACCACCCCAACCAAGCTCGTTATAAGCCCACCATGAGCCAAATGCATTCCCGCCAGTTAAAAATACCCAAGCCATTAATGCCCAAGGTCTTAGATAACGTGCATGTTGCTGAGTAAATTCCTTGCCAATTAGCGCGGCGACTGATGCTGCAAAGCATACTGTTAAACCGACATAGCCAAGAAATAATAACGGAGGATGAATAATCAGCCCGATATTTTGCAAGATAGGGTTTAAATCTCGCCCTTCAATAGGAAAATTCGGCAGTAATCTAACAAAAGGATTAGAAGTGAAAATGATAAATAAGCTAAAACCAAAAATCACTAATGCTAGTACCGATACGGTACGAATAAAAAACGCATGATGATTATTAGCATGAGTATTGGCAATAATCGCAGTCCACAGGGCGATGGCCGATACCCAAAACAACATTGATCCTTCATGACTCCCCCAAATCGCAGCTATTTTATAAAATGTGGCAAGTTGCGTATTGGAATGATCGGCGACATAAGCAACAGAGAAATCATTAGTAATAAAGCTGATGCCTAAACAAATAATGGCACCAATAAATGCACTAATCATCATATTACTGAGTAGACGGTAATAGCTAATTAAATAAGCATTATTATTAGATAAACCAAGCATAGGTATAATAGCTAATAATAATGATAGCACAGTCGCTATTATTAATAGTAAATGTCCAATTTCAGGAATCATATTATTACCTATTATATATGTGTGTTTTAATAACTTCTAAATAAATGAAATGGAATTTATATATTCAATGATATTAAAAGTTAATCCGTATTAATGTTATTTGTTAGTCTAGTTTTATAATTATTATGTTGTGCCTAAATAACCTTGAGTAGAGGTTAACTATCTTAGTATTAACTTTCTGTGAGATGGATCTTACTATTTTCCCAGTGAATAGTTTTTATTTTATAAAAGTAATATTTATTATTTTTCACAGATAAAAAAATCGCCTTTTTATATAAAAAATAAAATAAAACAATCTATAAGTGTTTGATTTTGTTGTTCATTTTTGCTTTTATTTTTTGTTATCTGTAAGGCGTTTTTTGGTGTGATCTAGCTCAATTTTTGATGGCTTATTAGCTTTAAAATAACTCTTGCTCAAATTAATTATATCGTTCGCTGAACTGCCAGGTTCGACGACAAAATATAAAATAATGATGATTAGGAGTGGGACAATGAAACAGGCTAAATACAAGATGACAGCACTAAGCGTGCTAGTTTGTCTTGGCATTGTTGGCAATGCAACTGCAGCTGGTAAATATGATAGTGTGCCAGCCATGGGTAAAACAGCTCAAAAAGTACTTGCAGCCCCAAATGGTGATGAAGAAGCAAAAGGCGTTAAAACGCTGCAAGATTATATTGTTCAAGAAAAAGAACTTTTTGATTACTTATTTCAAAACCATCCATTATTTAAATACCATGAAGAAGGTAACTTAGTGGGTGATTACCACATTAGTGACCGTGGTGAAGAATATTTAGATACTGGTAATAGCCCGAAATACAGCAAACGTGTTGGTCGTCCAAGTGCGGTGCAATATCGCCTGGGGGCAAAATCTATTTTAGATTATCCGAACAAGTTTGTTGGACCTGAAAAATGTGGTGAGTGTCATGCTGTGCAATATGAAGCATGGAGTCGTTCTCGTCACTCTAAAACAATTCGTTTCCCTGGAGAGCATCCAGAAGTCGATAACGATTTGAACAAAACCATGTACAACACTAAAGATACTTCTATCTTACCTGACGGTATTACCCCTGATGCCATTTATGCAACCGTTGGTACTCCTCGTACAAAATACGGTTTCATTGATGCGTGGATGGTGCGTGGTACTTATCATATCCGTGATGGTTTACTAAAAGATGGCACCGGTAAAATGATTGCTGGTGGTAACCAATTCTCACGTGGTTGGGCGGAGTGGCTTACCCCTGAAATGGCGGCAAAAATTAATGCTGCCATTCCAGAGTTCCCTGCAACAAACGAAGGTAAAGCATTTGGATTAAGTGGTTCTCACCAAGTGGGCATGAGCTCGTACGGTGCGAAATACGAAAAAGAAATGTTGTTCCAACCAGCGAGTTCTTACTGTGAAGTTTGTCATAGCTTCAAGTTCGACTTCCAAAGCAAAGATGAGTACTTAGCGGCATTAGGCGACCCTGAAAAACTTCGTGAGCATACGATTTCTAAAGGTATTGCTTGTGAAGAGTGTCACGGCGCTGGTGGTCACTTAGACGGCGGTAATGGCGGTGGTATGCCATCTAACTGTGAACGTTGTCACCAACGTTTCAACTATGTTGATGAGTTAGCTGATACTGAACAAGGTCAAGAGAAACTTGAGTATGCCTTCGGTGTGAAAATGAAGTCTGCATGTCCATCATGTGGTACTGAAGGATCGCAAATGTTTGCTTCTATGCATTATGAAAAAGGCATGCGTTGTGCCACGTGTCATGATCCGCATGAAGTGACAAGCAACGATTGGAAGTCTGGTTATACCAAACCGAAAATGAAGAAAGAGTGTTCAGACTGTCACGCTGCGCAAGCAGAAATTGCTGACAATACGAAAACTCATAGCGAGCAAAGCTGTACAAGTTGTCACATGCCTAACATGGGCAGCTGTGAAAACTTCACCGCAATGCAGTTCCCTGATCAAGCAGGTTTCGATGCCGTACGTAAGTCTCACATGTGGAAAATCGAAATTGACCCAACTCAGAAAACGCTAAATCCACCAGAAGGCAAGTCTCGTGAAGCGACGACTAAAGGTTGGACTGTTGCGAAGAACGCAGATGGTAATAACTACTTAGACTTAATGTGGTCTTGTGCTCGTACTGCGACCTCTGATGATAACGTTGTAAATGGCAAAGGTTGTCATAGTCAGTTCCAATCTGAACTTGACCCAAGCCTACACTACGAAGATCAACAAGAGATCTACGGCGAAGTCATGAAGTTCCAAACACCAATTAAAGAAACCTACGCTCAAGTTGTTGGTGCACTTGAAGCTATCGACCAATTACTAGAAGTGACTAAGTTATCTGTTGAAGATAAATCACAAGTACTTCTGTTGGCTGATAAAGCTCAAGATGCAGTGACCTTACTTGAAAAAGACGGTTCTTGGGGTGTTCATGGTGCGCGTTATACCCAAAAACGTATCGACGCAGCATTAACTTACGTGACCCAAGCTCAAGCCATTATTAATGGTAAAAAAATGTAAAACCCAGATGGCAACGAGCAATCGCTCGTTGCCATTTTTAATAGCTCGGCATCAGCCGATGCCGAGATATTTAGAGAGAAAGACCATGAAAAAATTACTTAGCAACCTCCTGATTTCTGTCTCGTTGTTTATTGCCGTGCAAGCACAAGTCTTTGCAGGAGCTGGGGGAGATTTAATCCCTGTAAAAATGAGCAATATTCAGCTTAATCCGATTTCAATGCGTGAAGCTGAGTCATTAGTGGGCAATGAAGATGTTTATTTTTTTGATGTAAACACATTGGAATTATGGGCTGAAGGATTTATTCCAGGCGCTGTGTATTTCAATGTGAAGAACTGGAAAGAGTTACTTCCAAAAAATAAGGATGCCGTGATGGTTTTCTACTGTGCAAATACCTTATGCACTTCGAGTGCGATGGCTGCTCGCGAAACAGTAAAGCTCGGGTACACAGGAGTTAGACATATGGCCGAAGGAATTTACGGCTGGCGCTTGTCTGGCAGAGTCATAGAAAAACCATAACGATTTTATTACCGATTAACAGCCTGAGGCTTGTTGTCCGCAGGTTAACTTTTTAAAGAGAGAACATCGAATGAAGCTATTAACTAAAAGTACTTTAGCAGTTGCAACTTGTATGTCTTTGGTTTTTTCAGCAGGAAGTTTTGCTACTGAAAACGTTGAAAATGATATTGAAAAACAATCCTACAGTATGGGTGCTTCGATTGGTAATTACCTATCCAGTCAAATTTATAACCAAACAGAGTTGGGTGCACAAGTTGATGTGCAAAAAGTCATTGATGGTGTGATTGATGCGCTAAAAAATGAGCAAAAAATGTCGGATGAAGAAGTACTCACTTACTTAAATGAGCGCAGTGAATTACTGAACTTATTAAGCTCGCAAAAAATGAAACAAATTGCCCTTGAAAGCAAGCAAGCCAGTGAAGCTTACTTAGCTGAAAACAAAAACAAAGATGGCGTCACCATTACCGAATCTGGTCTGCAATACGAAGTGATCAAAATGGGTGAAGGCGTAAAACCTAAAGCGGAAGATGTTGTCACCGTGAAGTACAAAGGCACGATGGTTGACGGCACAGTATTTGATGAAACCACAGACCCTGTCCGTTTTGCATTATTAACCGCTATTCCAGGCTGGGAAGAAGGCTTACGTCTTATGCCAGAAGGGTCAACATTCCGCTTTGTTATTCCATCAGAGTTGGCTTATGGCAAGGATGGCGCTGGCGATATTCCAGGTGATACCGCATTAATTTTTGAAGTCGAGTTAGTGAAGTCTGAAAAGCCAAGTGAAAACGCTAAAGGCATGGGCCTAAGTGGTATGGGTATGAACGGCGCAATGGGCTCACACGGCTCTCACTAAGCGACAACACTTAATCGTTTTTTTAAAGAAAGAAGAGACACTTATGAATATTCTGGCCTTAGGTATCGCAGTATGTCTGAGTATATTTATCGGACTCTTCTGGATTCATCACTGTGCATATAACCGTAATTTGAGCAGCACAGTGGTGAAAGCAACCAATACAAATGCCGAAATGGGCAGCACCATATCTGTAGAACCTGATGACTTCGCAGATGTCGGTGCTTACCAATTCCCTTTGTGGATGTCGGCAATTGTATTGATCTTTTCGTTATCTATATATGCCAGTGGAGGACATTTCCAAGGTTGGGATAAAGGGCGAGTGGATGACTCGGTAGATTATTTGATCGCAGCCAAAATCACAAAAGGGCGAGAACAAGTACAGCAGCAACCGACTAATGAAATGGCATTAATGGCGTTAGCGCAATCTTATGCAGAAGGTGGCATGTATGCCGACTCTGTCGATACGTTAAGTCAGCTTATTGAGCTAGTCGGCGAAGATGCCGGGTTATTAGGCATGCAAGCCACATCAATGTATTACCGCGATGGTCGTCAGTTTTTACCTGAGGCACGCAAGGTTATTGATACTGCGTTGAATTTACAACGTGACGAGCTTAATACCCGAATGATATTGGCAACTGATGCTTACCTTAATGGTCAGTATGCAGTCGCCATTGAACATTGGCGCATCCTACAAACCAACCAAACCCAATCTTTTAATAGACAGTCTATTAATAACGCAATAATGAAAGCCGAATTTAAATTGGATGAAGTGAGTCGCTAATTTCGTCATTTGAATTTGCAGCGAACCAATAAAAACCAGTCAGCTAAGGCTGAACTAGGGAGGATGTTGTGAGTGAAAATATAGAAAGACGGAGGTTTCTAAAAGGCATGGGAGCTGCCTCTTTAATTCTAGGCCCTATGGGGTGTAGTTCTGTTAAAGATGACAACGAAGATGCCAATAAACCTCATTACGTCATGGTGTTTGATCAAAATAAATGTGTCGGTTGTGGTGAGTGTAAAGAGGCATGTAATGTCGCTAATAACTTACCTGATGGCAAATCAAAATTGTTGATGGAACATCAATCGGGTGGTGTGGAAGGGCAAGCCTGTCCACATTGTGGCAAAGAAGCATGTAACTGTGAGCGTAAATTTGTTCGTGTGTCTTGCCAACAATGTAAGAACGCGCCTTGTGTTGCCGTTTGTCCTACTGGTGCTGCACATAAAGATCCTAAAACTGGGATTGTCACCATGGACGCCAGTAAATGTGCTGGCTGTAAATATTGTATTGGCGCTTGTCCTTACAATGCACGTTTTATCAATGAAGAAACTGATGTCGCCGATAACTGTGATTTTTGTTTAAACAGTAAGCTGGCAAAAGGTGAGTTACCTGCATGTGTGCAACAGTGTAAATATGATGCGTTGATCTTTGGCGATGCTAACGATCCAACCTCATACGTTAATAAGTTATTAGCGGTAAAAGACTCTGTACGTATGAAACCGCAGTTTGGTACCGAACCAAGCCTTCGTTACATTCCAGTCGTAAAATTGGGGGTATAAGATGGACGGTTCAATGGAATTTACCATGGGCTTATCTGAAGGGGTGGCATGGCCTTGGCCAATTGCGGTTTACCTTTTCTTAGCCGGTATTTCGGGTGGTTCGTTAGTGGTGGCATTGGCTATTCGCTTCTTTAAGGGGCAAACAGCTACGACACCATTATACAAAGCTGCCAGTTTAATCTCATTCGTGACGATTGCACTTGGGATGTTATGTCTGGTTTTAGACTTAACTAACCCATTATTCTTCTGGCGTATTTTGGTGTTCTATAACTTCACTTCAGTGATGTCTATCGGGGTAATTGCACTGTGTGTATACATCCCGCTAACTGCAGTGTTGTGTTTATATGCCTTTGAAGATGAAATCAAAATCATACCAGCGCTCAACTTCTTGTTGCCTATTATTACTATGCTTAAACCCGTTCGTAAGCCTTGCGAAGTGACGGCGTTAATTTTAGCAGCAGCTGTGTGTGCTTATACCGGTTTCTTGATTTCAGCGTTAATCCGTTTCCCGCTCATTAATACTGCAGTATTACCTGCGTTATTCATTGCGTCGGGTGTTTCAGCGGGTGCTGCAGCGTCAAAAATGTTGTCAGTATTCTTGTTTAAAGAAGATATGCATAGCAGTGAACTTAAAATCCTTCATGGAGCTGAATGGCCAATCATGATTGCGGAAATTTTGTTTATTTGCATGATTGCGATGTCACTTGCGACAGGAAATGCAGGGGCGCAGTCAGCTTTTGCTGCATTTACCTCTGGTGTGTGGGCAAACTTGTTCTGGATTGGTGTCGTAGGTGTTGGGTTCTTAGGCCCTATTCTACTTAACTTTGCCACCGGTAAAACCTTTAGTCATTCAGCTAAAGCGTTCTATCTATCAGGCGTATGTGCCATTAGCGGCATGATGTGTTTACGTCTGTTTATCCTATATGCAGGTCAAACATACGCAATTTAGTGTTGCCAGAGTCACCCTTAAGTCTTATGTCTTCCCTTAGTCATTTTTAAGGGTGATTCTTTTTACCAGGTAATAGCCTGTATTGAATTGGAAAACTGAAATGAAAAAAATACTATCGCTACTGTTACTCGTTCCTTTCTTATTTGCCTGCCAACCTGACAATGTTACAACAGAGGCTGATAGTCATGCACATGCAATACATGAACACGATCGTTGCCATATGTGCGGCATGATGATCACCAAATATCCAGGCCCCAAAGGCCAGCTAAAACTGAAAAATGTGGAAAAAAATCCTTCTTTTTGCTCAACCCGTGACATGTTTAGTTTCTTACTTCAGCCAGAAAATGCCCGTCAGGTGACACAAATTTGGGTACACGATATGGCGGCAACATCTTGGGATGATCCTAAAGATGAACACTTCATTGACGGTAAAACTGCCACCTATGTTTATGGTACAAGTCGTCAAGCTGTGATGGGATCTGCTGTTGCCTCATTTAGCACAGTTAACGCCGCCGAGCAGTTTGCCAATGAATATGGCGGCGCGGTATTAGGCTTTGATGATATTACTATCGAATTACTCGGCGAAGGCATGAGCCATCATTAATTGACTTAGGATATTGGCCGATATTATTGCGCTGTTATAGCGTCTATTTACAGTATGGTGAGTGATGATTCATTGCCAAGGTAAATCGAGGCGAAAGTGAGGAAAACCATGGTTAAATTTTTGCTTAATGGGTTGTGGTTAATCGGTGTCATTAGCGCCCCTTGTGCTTTCGCAAACTCGACAGACACCGACGTGCAGAATTCGCTTAATGTCATTTTTCTGCAGCAGGTCATTGATGAAGCTAACGCCCATGACACTGTGTTGCTGCAGGACCAACCTTACATTGGCAATGCCGTTATTAACAAACCTCTGACACTCATAGGACACCCTTGTTCAATTATTGATGCCCAGGGCAAGGGCAGCGCCATTACGATTGCAAGCAGTGATGTTCGTGTTGAGCAGTTAACAATACTAAATTGGGGCTCAGATCAGTACGAGCTTAATGCTGGCATCTTAGTGAATGATGGTATGAGTAATATTGTGATTTCTGGGAATAATTTAACCGGTGATGGCTTTGGTATTCGGGCTGATAATACCTCGCATATTGAGATTTATAACAATTACATCATAGGGAATAAGCAATTTTTTGTACTCGACAGAGGCGATGGCATTTATCTAAAAAGGGTTGATGACGCGGTGATTGAGGGGAATACCATCAAAGATGTGAGGGATGGGATATACCTTGAGTCAGGTAAGAATAGCCTCATCGATGACAATCATTTCTCATCTCAGCAGTACGGTATTCACTACATGTATACCGAAGGTGATGAAGCCAAAAATAATGTCGCTGTGGATGTTGATGGCGGTTATGCATTAATGAACTCAAAGCGGATTAATCTCCATCATAATCGCGTAGACAATGCGGCGACTTTTGGGGTGTTGCTAAACATGACCAATGACTCAGACATCCATGCAAATCAGGTAGATAATATCGTTAATCCTCAGCCCAAAATGCCGACGGGTGATGAGGGTAAAAGTATGTTCATCTATGGTGCCCGCGATAACCGTATTTATGAAAACCACTTTGGCCACAGTGAAATTGGTATTTATATGGCCATGGGAGGCGAGGGGAACAAAATTTATCGTAATCAATTTATCAACAACCAAGCACAGGTAAAGTACGTAGGCGACACCTTAGTAGAGTGGAGTCACCAGCAGCAGGGAAACTACTGGAGTGGATTTATCGGTTGGGATAACTCGGGTGATGGGGTGAGTGAACAAGCGTATCAGCCTAGTGATCATTTAGATCGCTTGTATTGGCTTTATCCAGAAGCGCACTTTTTATTAAAAAGCCCTGTTGCATCTTTATTACGTTGGACTCAACAGCAGTTTAGTCTTTTACCTGAGGCTGGAGTGATCGATAGCTTTCCAATGACAAGCGCATCACAGCCTTCCTTAATTGAAAATAATCGCCCACAGTCTGCGCAGCAGTTGTTAAGTAAATAGGGTTATCATGGAAAATACAGCCAGTATTCATGTTCAGAATCTCGTTAAAAAATACGATGATTTTACCGCTGTTAACGATATCAGCTTAACCGTTTCAGCAGGCGAAACCTTAGCGCTGCTTGGCCATAATGGCGCTGGTAAGTCGAGTTTGATAAAAATGCTGTTAGGCATTGTAAAGCCGACTTCAGGTCAAATCTCCATGATGGGGAATATGGTGACCCATGAAAAAGATCGTCGCCAGGTTAATTTAGGCTACTTGCCTGAAAATATCAGTTTGTATGAAAAGCTGACGGGTAAAGAAGTGCTTAACTATTTTGCCGCACTAAAACGGATTGATAAAGCCAAGGTATCGACAGTACTGACGGAGTTTGGGCTTGAGTATGCGCAAGATAATCCGGTTAAGAGTTATTCAAAAGGCATGAAGCAACGACTTGGTTTTGCACAAGCCATTTTGTCATCGCCTGACATTTTACTGCTTGATGAACCGACCGTTGGACTTGATCCTCAAGCTTCATTATTTATGTATCAAAAAATCGCAGAGCTGAAACAGCAAGGCTGCGCAATTATCGTATGCACTCATGAATTGGCTGTGGTTGAGGACAATATTGATCGTGCATTCATTATGGCTGATGGACAACACCTCGCTAGCGGTAGTTTGAGCCAATTAAGGCAGTCGACTGATTTGAAAGTGAATATAAGCGGAACTGAAGTGAGCCGTATTATCGCAGAAGATCCCTTTTTAAATGCCTTATCCATTCAAGATAAGTTAATTATCTCACAGCAAGATAAACCCAAGATTATGAAGTATCTGACTACGCATTGCGGGGTGTATAACTTTTTAATTGAAGAACCTGATTTAAGTGATATCTATCATCACTGCATGAATAACCGTCAGCAGTACGCTGCTTGAGGACAATAAATGTTGACGCCAATTTTAACTATCGCCACAAAAGAAATTAAAGATAACTGCCGAAACCGTTGGGTGGCTTTTATTGGCATTATTTTAACCAGTTTGGCCTTATTGATTACTTTTTCAGGCTCAGTGGTGACAGGTGAGCTTGTTATCCCAGAACTGCCGCTTTTGATGGCTAGTTTAAGCTCAGTTGCAGTGTTTATCTTGCCACTTACAGCGATCTTGCTTAGCTACGACAGCTTTATTGGTGAAGAAGAGTCGGGCACCTTATTACTGCTTTTATCTTATCCGTTAAGCCGTAGCCAAATATTGGTGGGTAAGTTTATTGGACACTTAGCGGTAATTTCTTTCACTATTTTTATTGGTTTTGGTGCAACAGCATTGCTGGTCGGAATATTAACTGATGTGGCGTTATTTTCGCTAATATCGACTTTTTTACACTTAATGGTCAGCAGTATTTTATTAAGTATGTGTTTTATTTTAGTCGGTTACGCAGTGAGTTTGCAGGTAATTGAAAAGGCTAAGGCAATTGCGATTTTATTGTTTATTTGGGTTGCTGTTGTATTAGTTTATGACCTCATTTTACTGACCATGATGGTGGCTGAATCAACGAGTATTTCTAATGGTGTATTACAGCTACTTATTCTATTAAACCCCAGCGATGTGTTCCGAGCATTGATGTTGGTGGTTGCACCTCACTCAAGCCACGTAGAGGGTCTATCTTCATTAGTGCAATGGCCAGTATTAAGCTTGTACCTTATCTTAGTGGGTTGGAATGCAATGATGATGATGCTGTCATTAGGCTTGTTTTATCGTAAACGTTTTTAGGGCTAATTATTGCTAAAGAGGTTTATCAGTCAGACTGCTTACAAACTATTTCATATTTTGTATCTTTAGATGTATTAGGTTTAAGTTACTGTATTATTTAGTTAAATATTTTACTGGATTGAGTATGTGGTCACATAAAATTTACAGTGTCTAGGATATTATATCATTGGAATAAATTAGATAATTAGCTCAAGTACAGGTGCTTCCAGTGCTAAAAATTACATCATATTTAACACTTGATACTTCAGCAAAGCAGCTGGTTAATCATCTTAATGATGAAAAAACCAGTCTTACGTTTTCTGAAAATGCTGTGCTGATAAAATTGCTCGATCATAGTGAAGAGATCTGGACTAAAGAGCAGCTATTAGCTGAAGGCTGGCCCGATCGTGTGGTTGCGCCTACTTCATTAACCCAATGCATTAGTACCCTGCGTCGTAAGTTAGAGCCTTACTCAGAAATTCATTTAAAAGCAGTCGCTCGCCGTGGCTATCAACTTCATATTAATGAACGTAGCCATGTCAAAATGGTGTCATTAACGGATCGCGATACCCTGCGTGCAGCGTTTTTAGATGTGGGTGTTATGGTAAAAATAGCCGGCGCTATGGTTGTGATTGGGCTAATTACATTAGCTTGGTATCAATGTGAATATCATAAAGTTTTGAAAAAAACCTCTGAGTGGAGCAGTGACAAACAAGTTGAACTGAATATCGGTGGTGTGACGGAAAGTGCAACTTTGCTCTATAAAGATAATACCGACCAAGTGCATAAGTCCAAATGGCAAAAACATCTCGCGCCAGAAAGTAATATTGTTGAAGGCTTAAAAGGCTTTAGTGCTTTTGCGTTAACAAATGGAGCTCATTACTCTTTTGCATCGTGTCCTGGTTATACACTTGATGATTGTAATGGTGAAGGCATCATTAATATCAATACGTTAACCCCAGAGCCTGCTGGTTTGAATATGAGTGAATTTGTGCCACTCAGTCAGAAAATGGAAGATAGAATTCGATACAACCGTGTACTTATTCCACAAGACAGTGTCGGTAACATTGTTGAGCACCATTATCATGCTGATGTGTACTTTCCTGTGGCTGGTGAAAAGTTAATTCGGGGTGATTTTAGTCTGTCTTTGGTTTATGAAGATGGCACCAGTGGCCAAATTTATACCACGACCTGTATTACTGATGAAGACTGTGTAACTACGCCAATTAAGTGGAAAACACGAGGGACGTTTAATCAATATCAGCAAAAGATTGGCGACTATGATGTTGATGTTTTTTATACCAATATCGAACATAAAGAGTTTATCAAACCTGATTTCGTTACCCCATCTGCAATGCGTTTTTATCGAGAAATTAGACGTGATGATATCCAAGTTACGAATATGACGCTTTTCAGGGTACACAAGACCAAAGATACTGCGGTGTGGATTTTACCGTTTATGGATGGTTTAGTCGCTTGGTCTAAGTACGAGAAGGTGCAATTCTAGCCCTTAAGTTGATGCTGTAAACGAGCGCAAATAACAAAAAAGCCGACTGAGATAGTCGGCTTTTTGTTGGGCAGCAAGGATTCAATTTTGAGAAGGTTGAATAGCTTGCTATCAATTCGCCTTTAATTACTTAATAAAGGCGAATGCATCTCCGTAGAGATGAGCTTCATCGACACCCATTTCACGAAATACTTCACGGGCTGCACCGACCATATCAAAGCGGCCAGCAATGTAGATGTCATAGCCAACTAAGCTGACATAGTCTTGCTTAATTTGTGCTAATAAATTGGCTTGCTTACCATTCCAATTAGCAGGGGCTTCTTCAACCACTGGGATAAACTCTAACCAGTTATGCTCTTCATGCCATTGACGTGCGATAGCTTGGTAGTACATGGCTTCTTCTGTGCGGCAACCCCAATAAAACTGAGTCGCGACGGTTTGGCCTGTCGCAATTTGTTGCTCGATGATGCTTTTGATGTAAGAAAACCCTGTACCGCCAGCAACCATAATACGTGGACGGTTACTTTCTTGACGTAAAAATGCATTTCCTGCTGGAGCTTCAATATCTATGTAGTCATTGGTTTTAAGGCGCTCAACGACTTGCATTGGGTAGCTTTCTGAGACAGCTGCACCAATATGTAGCTCAATTAGTTCAGCACCTGGCGCTGAAGCAATTGAGAATGGCCGTTTGTCTTTTTCGCCCATGACAATAGATAAGTATTGACCTGCTTTAAAATCAAACGCCGCTTCAGGTTGTAAGGTGACCTGAAACACGGCGTCGTTAAATGGGGTGACGCTAACAACTTTACAGCGAATGGTGTTCATCTAACATCCTTTTAGCCCTTTCTATGAAGGGTTATTTTCTTTTATATATGTAGGGTCTAGGTTGCGCTAGTGTGATATAGATCACCATTATAGCGTTGGTGCATCATCAATACCTAATTCTTCCCAAATATCATCAATCTTTTCTTTCACTTTGGGATCCATCACTATCGGCGTTCCCCATTCTCTGTCGGTTTCGCCTGGCCATTTATTGGTGGCATCCAGTCCCATTTTTGAGCCTAAACCCGCCACAGGAGAAGCGAAATCTAAATAATCAATCGGCGTATTGTCGACCATGACGGTATCGCGAGTTGGATCCATCCGGGTGGTAATAGCCCAGATGACATCCTGCCAATCACGACAATTCACGTCTTCATCAACAATAATAATGAACTTGGTATACATGAACTGACGTAAGAAAGACCAAGCTCCCATCATGACGCGTTTGGCATGGCCTGCATATTGCTTACGAATTGAAATGACTGCCATACGGTACGAGCAGCCTTCTGGCGGCAGGTAGAAGTCAATAATTTCAGGATATTGCTTGCGTAAAATAGGCACAAAGACTTCGTTTAATGCCACGCCTAACATTGCCGGCTCATCAGGTGGACGGCCAGTGTATGTGCTGTGATATATGGCGTCTTTACGCTGTGTCATGTGAGTGACGGTGAAAACTGGGAACTTGTCTGTCTCGTTATAGTAACCAGTATGGTCGCCATAGGGTCCTTCTTCTGCCATTTCTTCAGGGTCGATATAGCCTTCTAAAATGATCTCGCTGGTGGCTGGAACTTCTAAGTCACAGCTAATCGCTTTACAGACCTCAGTGCGTTCACCACGCAGTAAGCCTGCAAAGGCATATTCACTCATTGAGTCAGGTACAGGTGTCACCGCACCTAAGATGGTGACAGGATCTGAGCCTAAAGCAACGACCACAGGGTAGCGCTCACCTGGGTGCTTTTCTTTGAAATCTTTAAAGTCTAATGCGCCGCCACGATGATCGAGCCAGCGCATTATTAATTTGTTTTTACCCAGTAACTGCTGACGGTAAATACCTAAGTTTTGGCGTTTTTGGCGCGGGCCTTTAGTGATGGTTAAACCCCAAGTCACCAAAGGTGCCACATCACCAGGCCAACAATGTTGAACAGGTAAGTTTGTTAGATCCACTTCATCGCCAGTGATGACGATTTCTTGGCATGGTGGATTACGGACCGTTTTAGGCGGCATATTGAGTGCTTGCTTGAATTTTGGGATTTTCGCGATCGCATCTTTAAAACCACTAGGCGGCTCTGGCTCTTTTAAGAATGCTAATAACTCACCGACTTCACGTAGGGCGAGAGGATCCTCTTTACCGAGTGCCATGGCAACCCGTTTTGGAGTGCCAAATAAGTTCACTAAAACAGGCATAGATTTGTCTGTTGGATTTTCAAAAAGCAATGCAGGACCGCCAGATCGAAGTACACGATCGGCAATTTCCGTCATTTCTAGATTAGGATCAACAGGATAACTAATACGCTTTAATTCACCATTGGCTTCGAGGTGATCGATGAAGCTACGTAAATCCTTAAAACTCATGGCTAATTCACTCTTTTTATAATCGCTCTTTGGGGCGCACTATAGCATTTATATAATATTGGGTTAAGCCAAGATTATTGGTTCAGTGGCTTTTTAGGGTAAACTGATATTAATTGGCTTTGTGATCTTTCAGCCTAGGAGCGATCAAATGGCAATATTCAGTCAACCTCACCGATTGTCGATGTTATTCGTATCAATAAGCCTGACTCTGGCTATTCTGCCTTCACATGTTATGGCTGAATCTTTTCGTACTTCTTCAATGAGCGCTGTTGCTACAGAAAATGGTGCTAAACATCGCCATTCAGCTGGCAGTCATCGTTATGATCGTTATTCAGGTTCGTCAGTACGCTGGGGAGTAGGTTACAACAATTATTGGGGACCCAGTATTGGCGTAGGATGGAGCAGTGGTTGGAATAACCGTTGGGGCTATAATGGTTGGGGAGGAAGATGGGGCAATGGTTGGCGTTATCCTTATCGATACGATTATTACGACCGTTATTACCGTGATCGTTATATGAACAACCAATCCCGTAATAACTATGTTGAACCAGTCACAGCAGTTGAAGCGCCAAAACGAACAACCACTAGCATTGAGTATGCAAAAGGGATTAGCAAGTTGCCAGACAATGCACGAGTGATACAACGTGATGGTCATACCTACTATGAATGGGATGGTCATGAGTATTATTTTGACTGGTCGACTGAACGTTATTTTGAACTTGAAAAAGGTAAGCAATAATTAACCATTGTTTTTTAAAGCCCGTCGCTCATTCGTTAGCAGTAGCGCTGTATACTGTGCCTAGAAAGGTAAAAGCCCTAATGAATCCATTTCATTAGGGCTTTTGTTTGCATTGTCTTTCGACATTTTATCGTTACATATTATTGTTATTAGACCCTGTAACGTACTTCAAAATAGCCATTGCTGTCTACGGGGAGTTAAACAGCAATCATTATCTTGAAACTTTTACCTGACTTGCAGGCTGTGGCTGCCTATTCTCAACCTTACTCTTGTAACGCTAAGCGTTAGGCTAAGCCACGGTATAAAATTGACAAGAGAGGTGGGGGAGAGAGATTTTCGCTGGGGGACGAAAATAACGCATCCTTTCTTGTCGGAACTGCCTTCAAACGATGAGTTGTTAGCGCTCAATGTTTGAAAATAAAATTGGAAAGAAAAATCACTGCGATTGTTTAGCTTCCGATGGGGACGAATGCTAAAGTCATTTTTCTTTCCGAAACGTTGAATTTAATGTCCTTTTACTGACACTAATTCTTGATTCAGTTGAAATAGCCTTTTCTGCAAATTTGCTATTTCAGTTGCAATTTCAGTGGCTAAATCTTGTTGTTTGCTCACTGATTTTAGAGGTTGTTTTCTTTTCTTCACCCATTGGTAAATGGTTTTTGCTGACACATTATATTGCTTGGCAACATCTGAAATTAATCGATTATTGTCTTTTACTTCCTTGATTACTTGTTGCTGTAATTCATCTGGATATATTCGATTTAGTGTCGTCATCATTGTTCCTACTACTCAATTTTGTTAACCACGAACCTTCATAAAATTAAGAGGTTTTTAGATTAATGATTGTTATCAATATCCCAGCTGCTCAATCCAAGGTGATGGAAGAAGTGCCACTGATATTGACAGTTTTCAATGAACATTCTTAGATAATTCATACTTAACTCCCTGTATTACATCTCTAATCGAGTCATAAATTGGTCAAAAATGCATCTACCTCTAAGGTGGTATATATCTATATGGAATAGTCGTGCCAATTTTGAAATAAATATTTTATCGTTAATTAACAGTTAGTTAGTTTTTTAGTGTGTTAACTCTAAAAAAATGCGTTGTGTTACATTGGTGCAAATTATCCATTTTGGTGCAAGGTGGTGATTTATTGGTAAATTTAATTTACCAGACTTTTTGGGCGTCATTTCTAGTGAGATTAACGGTAAACCATTATCACTTAATCAGTATGAATGAGGAGTGTTACAGTGAGTCGTTTATGATTTAGAAGGATTAAAAAATCCATGCCGTTTGGCATGGATTTAGTGAGATGCGAAGGTCGGATATTGACTACATTAAGAAGATCGTAGCTAAACCTAAAAAGGCAAATAGGCCGATGACGTCGGTTACTGTGGTAAGCACCATACCACCTGCTAAAGCAGGATCGATGTTCAACTTTTTCAGTAAGAGTGGAATACTGGCGCCTGCAAGACCTGCAACAGTCATATTAATGAGCATGGCGCCACCAATCAAACCACCTAAGGCCATATCGTCTTTCCACAGCCAAACGGCAAAAAATACCAACACTGACCACATAATGCCGTTAAGGAAACCAATGGCTAACTCTTTGCCTATTAACCAGCGAGAGTTACTTTGACCAATATGCCCAAGAGCAATACCACGAATGACCAAAGCTAATGTCTGGTTACCTGCAACGCCGCCCATGCTCGGAACAATGGTCATTAAAATGGCAATAGTGGCAAACTGCTCAAGGGTGCCTTCAAACATGTTACTGACAGAGGCAGCAAGTAAAGCAGCAAATAAATTGATTGTTAACCACAAAGAGCGTCGGAAGGTACTTTTCATTACGGGACCGAATGTGTCCTCGTCATCATCCATCCCCGCCATCCCCATCATGGAGTGCTCGGCATCTTCACGGATAACATCGACGACGTCATCAATGGTAATACGGCCTAATAACTTCTGCTGTTCATCAACGACAGGGGCTGAAATCCAGTCATGACGTTCGAATAACTGTGCCACTTCATTATCTGGCATATCAACAGGGATACTTTCAAGCTCCGGATCCATGATGCTGCGGATCGTTTCGCTAGGGTTACAGGTTAATAGATCGGCTAAACGGACACCGCCAAGTACATGGTCGTTTTTGTCGACCACATAGAGTGTATCTGTCGTATCGGGTAAATTGCCTCGTTGGCGTAAGTAACGCAGTACCACATCAATATTCACGTCAGGACGTAAAGTCACGGTATCGGTATTCATGATACTGCCGGCAGTATCTTCAGGGTAGGATAACGCTTGTTCAACTCGGTGACGGTCTTGGCTACTCATCGATTGCAGTACTTTCTTATACACTGCATCTGGCAAGCTACGTAAAATATAAGCCAGGTCATCGGTGTCCATTCCTGAAGTGGCTTGCGCAACTTTTTCAGGTGTCATGCCACTGATAAGCGAATCTTTTAACTCTTCACCGAGTTCTTCAAGAATTTCACCGGCTTGTTCTTGGTCGATAAGTTGCCACAACACTTGGCGTGTTTTAGGGGGAGATGACTCAAGAATGAGGGCGACATCAGAAGCGGCCATATCATGCAGCATATTGCGCACATGCACAAACATACCACTACCAAGTGCTTGGGTGAGCTGATTTAGGCGCTGTTCTGTAAGTTCGCTATCTATCACTTCGATACTCATTCGCCACTCCTCAAAAATTCGATTGCTAATATTAACTTAACAGTGTGTAAAGGGAGAAGCAGTTTCTAATATGGTGTTGATTGCCGTATAAAAAATAAGCAGGTTATGGTGTGGGTCATGACATTATTATAGTTAACTATAACTGTTTGTTGTTGATAATTTGCCGTTGACTGTTTTAATGCGCTTTGCGCAGCGCAAAAGCTTAGTTTAAGCGTATTCCCGAGTAGAATAGGAGGTTAATAAAGCATGGCTGATAGCGGTTTGGGGTCGTAAATTTCAATGTTTTGCTAGTAAGTGATAACTAGCAACGAGTTAGCCTGAAAGCGTTAAACCATATAAAAGGATTAGCTTTCTTCGTCAAATTTGTCGTTAATCAGTTGGCAAACCGCATCTAGTGCTTGCTGTGCATCAGGGCCTTCAGCCTGAACAGTAATCACTTTTCCTATACCACTTTCTAGCATTAATAAACCTAACACACTCGCTGCGCTGGCTTGTTTGTCACCTTGAATCAAGGTAATGCTGGCTTTAAATTCCGTAGCCAATATAGCTAATTTTGTTGCCGCTCGAGCATGAAGCCCAAGTTTATTACTGATGGTGATTTCTCTGGAGATATTCATCGTCACAGGTTGAGCTCTCGGTGGCGAGCGCTAACTTGGTGTTTACTGTTACTGAAGCGCTGTGTGAGTTGATCTGCAATATAAACTGAGCGATGCTGTCCACCTGTGCAGCCAATCGCGATGGTAAGGTAACTGCGATTATTGCGCTCAAGGTGCGGCATCCAAGTATCAAATAAATTCTCAATCTGCCAGATGAACTTATTGACTAGGGGTTGTCTGCCTAAGAATTCTTGTACTGGTTGATCAAGACCCGTTAATGGTCTTAACTCAGGCTCCCAATGTGGGTTTGGCAAAAAGCGGACATCAAACATAAAGTCGGCTTCAGTAGGCATACCGTGCTTGAATCCAAATGATTCAAAGTGAATGACTAATTCTTTATCAACACTGCCCATAAGAATTTGTCGGACTTGATCGCTCAAATCGTAAATATTCAGCTGAGATGTGTCGATGTAGTGATCAACCATTTTGGCGATTGGTTCGAGCAATCGACCTTCAAGTTGAATCGCTTCTTGTAATGAGATTTGATTTTTTGACAGCGGGTGTAATCGACGTGTTTCACTGTATCGTTTAAGCAGTACTTGATCATTGGCATTTAAAAATAAACTAATGATCGTGGTATCGTCGGACAACAAAGCAATTTGCTGCTCTAATACTTTGCCTTGCTCTTCGATATTACGCACATCAACACTGATGGCGACAAGTTCATTATTTCCTTTTAGCTGCTCTAGTAGGCTGCCAATCAGTGGGAGAGGCAGATTATCAACACAGTAATAACCTAAATCCTCTAACACTCTTAAAGCAACTGACTTACCTGAGCCCGATCGTCCTGATACGATGACAAGTTTCATGCAGTAATAACCTGATACAGTTCTGTAGCGTCATGACTCTTTCGAAGTCTTTTAAGGATGAGTTTATCGCTTAATTTCTCAGCCATACTTGATAACGTGCTTAAGTGTTGCTGACATTGCTCAGAAGGAACCAATAAGGCAAATAAAATGTCTACTGGCTTCTTATCAATAGCATCAAAGTCGATAGCTTCTTCACATTTGATCAAAATAGCGATCGGCGATTCAATGTCGTCTAAACGCCCATGTGGAATCGCAATGCCATTGCCGATACCTGTGCTACCCATTTTTTCACGTGCTATTAAACTTTCGAAAATAGCTTGTGAAGATAGAGTAGGGTACTGGTCAGCCATTAAATTGCTGATAAGTTCCAGTACCTTTTTCTTACTGCCCGGAGTGGCACAGGTAGTGCACGCCGGCTGCAGGATGGTGCGAAGTTCCATCGTTAGTGTTTAATTAACTTCTCTTTGTGTTTAATTACCTGACGGTCTAATTTGTCTATCAGGGCGTCAATTGCGACATACATATCTGCGTTTTGAGATACGGCAAAAACTTCACCTCCTTTGAGGTGCAATTTAGCTTCGGCAATCTGTTGTAACTTTTGTACATTGAGCACAACGTGAACATTATTGATCTGTTCGAAGTGACGTTCAAGCTTTGAAAACTTAGTTTGCACATACTCACGTAAAGATTGAGTAATTTCGATATGGTGTCCAGTCAGGTTAATTTGCATAG